>JAJDTA010000013.1 GCA_022827405.1 Acidimicrobiia bacterium | reverse complement strand
GGCATCCACTTCCAGCGCGCCGCGGATGAAGGCGTTGGGCAGACCGTTCTGAATAGCGCGCAGGTTGACGTGCGACAGCGGCGTTTGCGGCACGGTGGTGATGGTTCCGGCCACTCGGGGCAGGTCGTTGGGCAGGCTTGTGTAGATGGCCACGTCGAACGGGCTGGGGCGGTCATCATCCTCCATCAGCCGCAGCCGTCCGTAGCCCTCCGCCTGGTTGAGGGCGATGTAATCCACGTCCGCCAGCACCTGGTGTTCCAGCAGGATGCGAATCCTGGAGGCGTCAAATTTCTCCCTTTCATCCCAGTAGCTTGAGAAGTAGCGAGTCGTCTCCGGGTAGAAGTACAGGTTGTCCTCCAAGAACGGCATCGCTGTGGCCAGCGTCATGTACACACGCTCCGTCTCTTCGAACGTACGGGCCGCGAACGCGCCCCACTCGAACCGATAGGAACCCAGGGTCCCGTCGGGAGCGGGTACGTTAGGATGCCAGACCAACTGGCCGGCCATGTCGCCTGTCGTGTCTCGTCCCGTGTAGCCGATCGCCCTGACGAACGTATTATGGTATACATGTCTCTTCGTATTCAGGAAGAAGACTTCGGGGCTGTCGGAAAACGGGTCGAAGATCCAGAATTTCACGAATGCGATGCCATCGAGGTGGGATTCATGCGAAGTGCCTTGGAACGCCAACTTCTGGAACGCTGCATGGGAGTCTATGGCGACGGCACCGTCGATGGGATCGATCTTCTCGGCTGAATTGATCGGGTTATAGGCACCGAGGTCGTCTAGCTCGATGATGTCGTCGACGCAGTCGCCGTCCACGTCAGCGGGTTTGGCGACCTGGTATTTCTCCACCCGATACTGGTTTGCGGCCAAGGGTTCCAGATTGTCCGACAGCGTGGTCGTGCCGTCCTCCCCCCGCGTCACCGAAACAGGGATATCGGTGGTTTCCCCATTGAGAGCGTGCTTCGCATACAGCACGAAGTAGTCGTCAGTGGTCGAGGTCACCTCGATCGGGACTTCGGTGACGGCCACGGACGCAGGAGTCGGCGCGACATAGCCGGGCTCGCACGGCCCCGGCGGCGGGGTCTCCGCGTCCGCTGGCAGCGGTATCAGCGCAGCGGCGGCCAGCATGCCAAGCGCCGCAACGAGGCCTACCGCGCGCAAAAGGTGGGTTGGGAACCCCGCTGCTGCTCTAGACGACGACATGCTTCAAGCCCTCCCGCCATGTTGGACTCGGATCGATTACCTGTATTGAAACGCGAGAGAAGCCTCTGGCTACGGCACTCTGGGGTTGCCAAACCTCCACAGACTCCGAGCCAAGGGGCCCCTACGGCGAACCAACCTAGCAGCCCACTCGGGACGGAGAAAACTGGGCACCCGCCCAAAACCTGGACCTACCCCCTCGCCGAAAGCACAAAAGCAATATCAACTGTCGCGATTGGGCAGGTAGTTCGCGAACTCCGACAGGTCGGGAGGGCCGCCGAGGTCCTTTTGGCAGCAGGCGATGATCCCGTCGGGCCTAACCAGGATTAGGGAGTCGGCCTCGTACGGGCTGGTGGGGATACCAGCCGGGAGCCGGCGCACCGCGACCGGCACGCCTTGTGGTGGCAACTCGGCGACGGCGGCCTCCCATGCGGGGCGGGAGCACTCCGGGCCGAGCAGCACCACGTATGAGGTTCCGAGCCAATCGAGCACCGACTCGGCCTGGCCGGCATCGACCCACACGTGGGGGGCGCGGCGGCCCGACCGGACCAGTGGGACGAAATCACCGCTCGAATCGTCGAGGTGCGGTGCGGGCTCGGCGTTCGGCGCGATGAGCTCCGACGACATCTCGAAGCCGAGCAGGAGGTGATCGTAGTCGGCGTACTGGTGGGTGGCCTGGATGTGCTCGGAGACATCATCGCCTCGACGGTGGCCCAGCATCATCCGGGTCATGTGATCGGTGGTGCTGACCCCGAAGGCGATCCGCTCAACGGCGATGGGCCGATGCTCGGTTTCGTAGGTTTCTAGAATCGACGCGGGCGCCAAGCCCCGCACCACATAAGCCAGCTTCCACGCCAAGTTTCGGATGCCGGCGAACCCGGTGTTGTTGCCCATACCCCCGGTGGGAACCGAGACGTGCGCGGCGTCGCCGGCCAAGAAGATGCGCCCTGAGGAGAACCGGGTCACGCACCCCGGAGTGGGCTGCCACATGCGCATGCTGAGGATCGCGAACTCCACGTCGTCGTCGGTGCCGAGAGCCACCCGGATCCGCCGGCCGACCGCCTCCTCGGAGATCAGGTTCTCATCGCCCACAACCACCTGACAGCGCCACCGCCGGCGCCCGTCGAGGGGCTGGAAGATGACGATGCCCTCGGGGGTGGTGGTGTACAGCAGCGATCCCTTGCGGTCGCCCACATACGCCTCGAGATCGGCGTGGAAGATCACATCCTGGGAGTACACCGGCCGCGGCTCGGCCTCCAGATGGGTGCCGATCACCCCACGCGTTTCGCTGCCGGGCCCGTCGGCGCCGATGGTGTACTGCGCTGTCACCGGCCGGCGCTCATCGGTGTTGGTGTCGCGCAGCCAGAGATGGGTGGCGTCATCGGTCTGGGTCACGTCGATGGCCTCGGTGTCGAACCGGACCGTGATCATGGGGTCGGCGGCGACTCTGGTCATCAGCGCGGCCTCGACCTCGTCTTGCACCGTCATCACGGGGATGCACGGGCTGTTCGGCCCCGCAACGCTGTAGAAGGTGGGGCTCGGGATGTTGGCGTAAGGCTCGGCGGCCAGGCTGTCGGACCACCGGTTGTAGGCGGTCCACGCGGGCCCGAGGCCGGTGGCCTCAACCGCCTTCTCGATGCCGAACTCGCGGAACAGCTCCATGGTGTTGGTGTCGACGAAGCGGGATCGGGGATGGGTGTTGAGCTCGCTTCGACGCTCTACCAGAAGCGACGGCACGCCATGGCGCGACAGCAGCAGCGCCCCGGTGAGCCCGATCGGCCCGCAGCCGATGATGCAAACAGGAACCTCGGTCATCTTCCTCCCCCACTCCAACGCCTCATTGCACGACCTCACGTAAAGATACAATCGCCGATTAGTGGTTGCACCCCGCGCTGAATAGGAGTAGCCATGTCGCCTTATGCTCCCTTGACCGGTGCCCAGGCGCTTGTTGGCACCTTGGCCCACCACGGTGTCACCGCGTGCTTCGCCAACCCAGGCACATCCGAGATGCACGCCGTGACGGCTCTCGACGGCGAACCCAGGGTTCGCTCAATCCTCGGGCTGTTCGAAGGCGTCGTGACCGGCGCGGCCGACGGCTACGCCCGCGTGAGCGGCAACCCGGCGATGACGCTGCTGCACCTGGGCAGCGGCTACCTCAACGGCGGCGCCAACATCCACAACGCCCGGCGAGCCCGGTCGCCGATAATCAACGTTATCGGCGACCACGCCACCTACCACCTCGGCAATGATGCGCCGCTTACCTCCGACATCCGGGCGATGGCCGAGCCGAACTCGAAGTGGCTGCGAGCCGCAGCGGCCCCCGAGGACGCGGGGCGGCTCGCGGCCGAGGCATGGCACGCCAGCCTCCAGGCCCCCACCGGACCGGTCTCGCTAGTGCTGCCTGCCGATGTGGCCTGGCTGCCGGGCGCGTCGATCCCCGAGCGGCTCGCCGCACCGGAGCGGACGGGCCCGGACGCCGACGCGGTTGAGCACGCGGCCCGCGCCTTGCGCGCCGCCCGAAATCCCACGCTCTTGATGACCGGCCCGGCCCTGACCGAACCCGGCCTGCGGGCCACCCGCCGCCTCGCCAGCGCAGGGGTGCGGGTGCTGTTCGAGTTCTTCTTTCCCCGGCTCCAGCGCGGCGCAGGCCGCTACGCCCCCGAGCGCATGGAGTACTTCGCCGAACGCGTCGTCCAGAGCCTGGATGGAACCGACGTGATCGTCCTCGCCGAGGCCCGGCCGCCGGTCGCGTTCTTCGCCTACCCTAACCAGCCCTGCGAATTGACCCCCGATCGCTGCGAGGTGATCTCGCTCGGCGGCCCCGAAATCGACAGCGCCGAGTCCGTCGTCCAGCTCGCCGACGCTCTCGGCGCCACCGGCACCGACGTTGCGCCCGTCTCCGAGCTCGTGATACCAGACGCACCGCAGGGCGAGCTCAGCGTGCAGACCATCGGGCTGTCGATCGCCCGCCACCTCCCGGAGGGGGCGTTCGTGTCCGACGAAGCCGGCACCAGCGGCGGCCCGACATGGGCGGCAACCGCATCTGCCGCGCCGCACGACTGGTTGCCGCTGACCGGAGGGGCACTCGGCCAGGGACTCCCCGTCGCCTTGGGGGCGGCCATCGCCGCACCCGACCGCAAGGGTCTGTGCCTCGTTGGAGACGGCGCCGCCATGTACACCAACCAGGCGTTGTGGACGATGGCGCGCGAAGGAACTGACATCGTCACGGTCGTGTTCGTCAACCGGTCCTACCGGATCCTCAACATCGAGCTCGCCCGCACCGGCGCCGGAGCACCCGGGCCAACCGCACAGCACCTTTTGTCTTTGAGCAACCCGCCGATCGACTTCGCCAGCCTTGCCCGCTCAATGGGAGTGCCGTCGACCACCGCAACCACCGCCGAGGGATTCGACCGTGCGCTGGCCGCGGCCTTCGCCAACGACGGACCACACCTGATCGCCGCAGAGATCGCCTAGGAAGACGGCGAGCCCTATTGCCTCCCAATCGAGGTGACCAGACAAGAGGGGATGCTCTGAGGGTCGGTCAACGGCTCAATGCATCCTTGTCGCCTCAAGGAGAAGAGGGGGCGTGCCCATCCTCTCTTTGAGGTAACGTTTTGACGACAGGAGATATGGGGGTTCGTGTCATGACAAGCACTTGGCGGGTTTCAAAGCCGGCGCGGTGGCGCTGGCTGGTTTTGGTCTGCGCTCTGGCGCTGGCCGCTTCGGCCTGCGGAGGCGGGAACGACGATGATGCCGGCGGCAGCGGTGTAGCCGCCGAGGCCACCGCCGCCCCGGAGGCGCCTTCGGGAGATGACGGCGCATCTGCTCCCAGCGACGACGATGGAGGCGATGGCCAGCCAGCCCCTGATGACAGCGGCGACGAAGGCGGAGAGGCCCCCGCGGCCACCGCTGCGCCGGAGACCGCGGCCACCGAGGCCCCGGCCCCCGAAATGGAACCCCAGTACGGCGGCACGCTGGTCATGGGCTTGGAGGCGGAGACCACCAACGGGCTGAACCCGGTGAATGCCCAGGCCGCGGTGTCGGGCCACATCTTGTTCCGAGCGTTGTACGACACTCTGACCATTGAAGGAGTGGACGGCAGGGCCGTGCCCAACTTGCTGGAGAGCATCAGCCCGAACGACGACTTCACCGAGTGGACGATGACACTGCCGCCGGGCATCACCTTCCACGACGGCTCGCCGGCGGACGCAGCGGCGCTGAAGCGGCACTTCGAGGAGCAGCTCAAGGGCACCCTTACCGGCATCTCGGTGCGGTCCTGGGAAATCGAGAGCATCGACATCGTGGACGACTTGACCATCAGAATGGTGCTGGCGAAGCCGTTTGCGGCGTTGCCAGAGTATCTGACCAGCCACCTCGGATATTTCGGGGCGCCGTCGATGCACGACTTGGGCACGGAAGGCGCGGCCCGCAACCCCATCGGCACCGGACCATTCATGCTGGACGAGTGGATTCCCAACGAGGTGACGCGGATGGTGCGCAACCCCGACTACTGGCGCACCGATGCCGAGGGACGCCAGCTTCCCTACCTCGACGCCTTGGAGTTCCGGCCCAACAACGACAGCGACGCCCGGTATGCGGCCCTGAGGTCTGGCGACCTCGATGCCAACGTGGACAACACGGGCATTCGAGTTGACGACTACAACGAGCAGTTCAAGACCTTCTGGCAGGGAGAGGCATACGCAGAGCCCACTTACCTGATGTTCAACCACTCGCGGCCTCCATTCGACAACGCGGAGTTCCGCCGGGCGCTGGCGCAATGCACCGACCGCCAGGTGTTCAACACCATCCGCTGGGATGGGCAGGCGCCGGCCACCGGCCCGTTCTCGCCGGGGACGCCCGGCTACCTGGAAGACTCCGGGTTCCCGGGCTTCGACCCCGATGCCGGTAGTGCCGCCATCGCCCGCCTCGGCGTGACCGATGTGGATCTCGGCACCACCACCGACCCGGCAAACCTTCTCAACACCGAGCTTTTGGCCGCCATGTGGGGAGACTGCGGGCTCGACGTGTCAATCACCCAGGTGGACCAGGCGGAGTTGATCACCAACGCGGTGTTCGGGAACTTCACCGCATTCTTGTGGCGCAACCACCCGAGCTTCCATGTGGCCGCGGAGCGGATCTGGTGGCACAGCGAGTTCGGCCAGGGCATTGCGCTGAACTTCGGGCGCATCAACAACCCGGTGATCGACGCCGCGCTGGACGAGTCGTTGACCACCAACGACTTCGACCGTCTCACAGAGCTCGCCGAAGACATAAACCGGGCGTTCGCCGAGGAGGTCCACAACCTCTGG
>JAJDTA010000050.1 GCA_022827405.1 Acidimicrobiia bacterium | reverse complement strand
CCCAGTTGTCGACCAAAGCCAGCACGAGCGGAGGGGTGGAATCAGAAGAGTCCCGGCTTTGGGCCAGCCGCTGGTCGAGCTCGTCTTCCAGTCGCCGGATCAATCTGTGGATTCGGTCGCGCTCATCGGGGCCCACCACCGCGCCGCAGTGGGGCAGGGCCATCAGGGGGGCGAGCTGACCGGATCCGGATTCGATGGCGTAGAGGTGGCAATCGGCTGGCGGGTAGCGGATGGCCAAGGAGATGCCCAGCGTCGCCAGCGCGGTGGTGGTGCCGCTGCCTGGGTTGCCCGCGAAGATGACATTGCCCTTATCGGGATCCCACTCCAAGGGGTATTGGGTCTGCTGGTTGGGGTCGTCGGCCAGGGCGAACACAACGCGCGGGCCAGCCTCGGCAGATAGAGAGTTGAGCGAGACTGTTGTCGGCAGGGGGTCGGGCCAGGGCTGTCGGGGCGGCAGGCCACCCCAGCCATCCCAAGCGGAGATCGCGGCCGCGGCGAGGCGGGACAGGTCATCGGGGGCCTCTCCCTCGGGATCTTCTGTGGGTTCCAAGTTCGGGATTCCGTCGGGAGCGGGAACGACCCGGATGCCCCGCTTAGCGGCGGTTACCCCGGTGATCAGGGCGCACTGGAACTCCACTAGCTCTCCGGGACCGAATCGGGCGTAGGCCCGACCGGGTTGGTGCCGACCGATTGACGCGGCCTCGGGACTGTCAAGCACGTCGGTCGAATCGGCGGGGTCCAACACCCGCAGGGCGATTCGCAGCGCGGTGTTGGTGCGGATGTTGGCGCTTACGGCCCCCGAAGGGCGCTGCGTGGCCAGCACTAGGTGCATGCCCAGGCTGCGGCCCCGCTGGGCCACATTCACCAGGGCATCCATGAAACCGAGCAGCTCGGCAGCCAGGGCGGCGAACTCGTCGATGACCACTACCAGGCGGGCCAATGGTGGCCAGGGTCCTTCGTTCTCGCTCTGGGCCAATGACCAGTAGTGGGCCAGGTTCGTGGCACCCCGGTCTCGCAGCACTTGTTCGCGGTAGCGAAGCTCGGCTTCCAAACAACGCAAAGCCCGCTCGGCCAGCCGGTCGTCAAGATCGGTGACCAATCCCACCACGTGGGGCAGGGAGGCGCAGGCGTCGAACGCGCTGCCGCCTTTGTAGTCCACCAAGACGAAGTTGACGCGTTCAGGCGAGTAGCTGGCCGCCAACGATGCCACCAGTGTGCGCAGCAATTCGCTTTTTCCCGATCCTGTGGTGCCTCCTACGAGGGCATGGGGGCCGTCGGCTACCAGGTCGGCCGTGAGGGGACCGTGGCCATCGGCCCCAATGGGAGCAACCAGGCTGTCGGCCTGCCCGTTGTCCTGCCAGCGGCTGGCGATAGCTTTCGACAGCGCCAACAAGTCAGCCGATGAGTCCGAGCCATCGGCGGCGCGCAATCCGAGGAGGTCGAACAGCGATGACTGGTTGGGAATGCCGGAATTGGCGCCGTGCTGCTCGGGGTCTTCATATCGGGCCAAGCCGCGGGCGGTATCCCGGGCCAGGCTCAAGCTCATCCCGGAGGCCAGCACTGAACAGAACGACTCGCCCGTTTGGGACAGATCGACTGAGCCGGACGCCTCGCGGGCTTCGACGACCGCCGTGGCTGTAGCGGGCAGTTGGTCCACGCTGGTGGCCAGCACGATGGCCGAGACCGGCCCAGCCGAACCCTGAAGTAGAGAGCGCAGCGGTGGTGTCCTCCCGGTGGCCAGACTCTCCCCGTCGGCCACTACCAGCAGATGTGGCCAGTGGCCCTCACCCCTGCGATCCCAGGCTTCGGCCAACTCCCCGGCGATCTCTGCCGCGGCCGTACGGTGTTCGGCGATTAGCCGCGGCCGTCCGACGGCGGAGTGGGTGGTGTGGGGGAGCCAGGCAGTCCACGTCCAAGCTGGCGCGGAGACTTCATCGGCGGCCACCAGCACCGCCATATCGGCCGGTCCGTGATGGGCGACCGCTTGGATGAGCAGACTGCGGGCTATGGCGGTGGTGGCGCGGCGGGGACCCACCAAGCCGAGCAGCTTGCCCGGACCAAGATCCACGGCGATGGGGGAGTCGGGGATCGGACCGAGCTGATCGAGCACCGCGGTTGCCTCGAAGGCGGGCTGCGGACCGTCGATGGCCAGTTCGGGATCAAAGGGCACCGGACCGTGGGCGGCAACCAGCAACAGAAAGTCGTCGTGGGCGGGCCTTCGCTCCCAGAGCCGAACACTGGGTTGGCGGATTCGCCGAGTCGCCTCGGCGAGATGGGGATGCTGATCGCGTCGGCGGCGGGTCTCCGCGCCGTGAGCAGCCTCGGCTGCTGCTTGGAATTCAGCTAGCGACGCCTGCGACCGACTTCGGGATCGTCGGCGCTCGGTGCGGTCGCGGCGGCGGTTGTCGAACCAATTGGCGCCCATCATCAAAGGGCTGAGCAGGGCGAACAGCGCCATATAGGGGCTATAGAGCACAGCCATCAACACACCGATCAGCAGCGGCCCGGCCAGGGCAGCCCATCCGAACGAAAACGACCGGGGCGACCGCCGCGGTTCTTCGCCTGGGGTTGGGAGTGCTTCGGGCTGCGGGGGAGGCAGTGGTCGGGGAGGGCGGTTGAAGGCGATCCTTCCCGAGGCGGTGCGCCCGACGATGGCGGCCAAGCGGGTCGGCCGGTCGTCGGGGGCATTGGAGGCTTGGATCAACACACCGCCCAACCGCAGCGGCACGGTGTTCTCCAACGCGGTCGGCTCATTGTCGCCTACCAGGGCGAAGAACCGTCCGTCCCGTCCCTCCACAAGGGCATGGCGGGGCCTGAGCCCGACGTGAAGCAAGGTGACGTCGGCGTCGGGCGAGCGACCCAAGCTCAACCCCTCGGTGGGAATCGGACGGCGTTCGCCGGCGCAGAGCCCGCCCACCACTTCGAGAGTCCACCCCGGCTGATCGGGTGCTGAACCAGGACGCACGCCCACGCGGACGCCGTCGGCCACCCCGGCCTCGTCAAGCCCGCGGCCGGCTTCCATCCACTGGTCGCCTACCCAAAGCCCGGCGACCGGTGCAGGAAGGCCCAGCACCTCGGCCAGCTCTCCGACATCGGTCATCAGACCGCCGGCAATGCTCACCTCCCGGGTGCCTTCTGGTCCGTCATACAGCAGGCGCACAGGCCGCTCTGACAGTGCGGGGCTGGCTGCGGACTCAGGCGAGGCCGACGGCAGTCGGCGCCATCAGACCGAGTCGAGCGCCGCGATGGTGTTCTGGCGCTCAAGGCCGATCGAGGTGGCCAGTTCGGTAAGCGCCTCTTGCAACTGCCCAAGCGAGGGAGACCATTGCTCGTGCCAGGCACCCCGGAATCGCTCGGAACGGCTGCCCGTCCAGGTGGTGCCCTCAAGGGTGGCGGTCAGACGAGTTCGCAGGTCTTCCACCTGGCCGGCGAACGCGGTGAATTGCTGCTGGAGATGGTCCATCTCCTCGGTGTTCATGGTGAGCACGGACATGGCGGGGCCTTTCGGTTGGCTGATCCCTCGGGCAGATCAGGCGGGACTATCTTGATAGCTTCTCAAATTGGAAATATCAAGATATTTACTGAAACTTATTATTTAGCCATGTATTCATCGAAGGCGGCCTTGACCCATGAGAGATCATCGGCCGCGACCCGACTCCGGGTCAGATCCGGATCGATCCCGTAGACCCGGGCCGCGTTCAGCCCGAGGATCTTCTCCTTGATGCGGGGGGTGAGCTCCGGGTATCCGTGAAGTTGGCGCAACTCCTCCGGTATCTGAAAGGCCCGAAAGGCGTCGATTAGGGGTTGGGGCGACCCGTACCAAATCGAATCGCTGCCCCACAGCACGTTGTCCTCGCCGACCGCCTTTAGCAGCTTCCCGAGTACATGGGCTGCCTCCCGGGGCCGACGCACCAGCACAAACCACATGCTCCCCAGTTCGGCGTAGACGTTGCCACCGGGCCCGATTCCAGCATCGGCCAGACTCTTGATCAGGCGGTCGGTGCCAGCAGGTTCGCTATCGTCATAGGGGCCTTCTTCTTCGTCGTCAACCGGCGTTTCATACCCTGAGTGGTACACAAGGAAGTTGATGTCGGGGAAGCTGGCCGCGGCCGGGCCAATGTCGGCCGGCGACCCGGCGGGGGCCAGGGCGCTCAGCCCTTTGTGAGCGCAAACGATGTCCACCCCCAGCTCTCGGCTGCTCTCCAAGAACGGCAGTCCGGACTCCTCGTCGTCTAGCCGCCAGCCCGGCTGATCACCCCACCCTTGGATGGTGTAGACCTTCCAGCCCGACGGCCTGTTGTTCTCAATCAGCGACCCCATACGATCCAACTCACCCGGTGCGTTGGGGTGGACGATCGAGTGATTGATCAGGCGGCCGGTACCGGCCAAACGATCGATCAGCTCGCGGGTCGCGGCAACCTCGGGATTGGTGAGGATGCTGTGGTCGTCGTCGCCGGGCGTGCAGGTGAGAACTGCGGCGGCGGTCTCGCTCTCCAGAAAGACGTGACGCAGGTAGTTGCCGAGGTCGAGATGGATCTCCGGGTCAAGCCCCTCCCACCGGTCAGGGGCCACGTTGCGGATGAACCACATGATTCCCTCCACGCCGGGCACCTGGGCCCGATGGCGAGCGATGTAGTGGGTCTGAACATCGACTACGAGTTCATCGCCACCAAACGCCTCGTCGGCGGCTTCTGGATCGGTCTCGGCCTGCGGGTCGACAAGGTAATAGCCCCCGCCCCAGGCTTCATCGATGGCCCGCAGCGCGGTTGCCGTACCCAGCCGACTGGCCGCGTACTGGTACTGATGGCGAAGCGCGTCACCGGCGGCCTCCGCCCTGGACACTGCTCGCCCTACGGCCCACCGATCACGCTTGGACCAGACCACGGGGTGGTACTCATCGCTGCTGCGGCGTTGCAACAGCACCGGGATCGGCTCAAATCTGGAGGACGCGATGCTCATCGAAAATAGCTTGCTTGAACACCGAGTTCTCGCGCTTCTTCCCGCAGAGCCGCTTCGGCGGCGATCTCGATTCGGGCGGCGTCGGCAAACAACTCGTCGGCCCGAGCCTGAAGGCGGCGGGCCACCTGCTCGATCTCGTAGCGCAGCCGAATCAGATGGGCGTGCTGGTGGCGGAGCCGCAGGCGGCTGGCGTCGGCGGCGGCCGACAGCCACACTGCGGGTTCATGACGGGTCACCGGCCTGTCGAGTACGTGGTCTAGCCCATACCAGATCTGGTCGACGTCAGCTCGGACCCGTTCGCACGACGCGGCCTGGCGCCGTAGGTCAGCCGCTAGGGAGAAAAGCTCGTAGGACGACATCTAGCACTTAAAATAGATCGTTTGGATGGAAAATCAATGAAAACTTTCGGGGGGCGGAAATCTCGCCAATTGAGCGATGCTCAGCCGGTACGGTGGAGCCGGGACGGTGAAGACAGTGAGCAATTCTTCCAAGACGCGAATCGGCGTGGTGAAGCAATGAACGATTCCTCTCGCAAACAAATCGGCGTGGGCGTTCTGGGCTGTGGAAACGTTGGCTCGGCATTGATCGGACTGCTGGAGGAGCAGCGGTCGGCCATTGCGGAGCGTACCGGCATGGAACTGGACGTGGTGCGAGTTGCGGTGCGCAGCGCGTCGCGCGACCGCGACGTGGTCTTGGCTGAAGGGGTGCTAACCACCGATGCCTCCTCGGTGGTGAATGACCCCAAGGTGGATGTGGTGGTGGAGCTGATCGGGGGAATCGAGCCAGCCCGAGAGTTACTGGCCGCCGCACTCAAGCTGGGCAAGCCGGTGGTCACCGGCAACAAGGAACTTCTGGCCAACTATGGCACCGAGCTGTATGCCGCGGCCGATGCTGCCGGAGTGGACCTTCTTTTTGAGGCCGCAGTCGGTGGAGGAATCCCTCTTATCCGTCCCCTGCGTGAGTCCTTGGCCGCCGAGCCGGTCCGCCGGGTTATGGGCATTGTCAACGGCACCACCAACTACATCTTGAGCCAAATGACCGAGCACGGCACCAGCTACCACGACGCCCTAGCCGACGCGCAGTCATTGGGCTTCGCCGAACGGGATCCGACCGCCGACGTGGAGGGGTTCGACGCCGCCGCCAAGGCTTCCATCATCGCCACGGTGGCCTTTGGAGCCCGGGTACTGGCCGGCAGCGTGTACCGGGAGGGTATCTCCGGTATCAGCTCTGCCGACATCGCCCACGCACAGCGGTTGGGTTACGTGGTCAAGCTGCTGGCCATTGCCGAGCAGGTTGGGCAGGTTGAGGGCAAGCCCGAGCTGGCGGTTCGGGTCCACC
>JAJDTA010000150.1 GCA_022827405.1 Acidimicrobiia bacterium | reverse complement strand
CGAGAACCGCACCGAGGCGCTCGACCACCTCTCCGATGCCGCCGACCGCCGCTCCTTCGACGACGAGCCCTACACCCTCATGGGAGTGCTGCTCCAAGACTCTGAAGACATCAGGCTCATCGCCGAGGGCGAAGAGCGGATTCGCCGCGGCGCGCAGCAGAACCCGGGCAACGAGCCGATCGCCCTGGCACTGGCTGAGGTACGCCTCCAGGCCTACCGGGTCTCCGGCGATCCAACTTGGGCCCACCGCGCCCGAGCAGGCCTCGATGAACTGATAAAGACCCAGCCCGCCAACGGCTACGCCTACCTCAAGCGCGGCACAGCCTGGTATCACCTGAACGACTACGCCTCTGCCGAGTCCGACTGGCAACAAGCCGCCTGGCTGCTGCCCGACAACGAGACACCCCGGGAAAATCTAGGAGCGCTCCACAAACAACAATCCCCCGGCAACTAACCCAAGACCGCGGGCTGACAGGCCGATAGCAGATGTAGGCGAAAATGGGCTATTACTGCTCACGATTTTGGGTAGGAACTGCGGGGCAAAATAGTCGATAAAATGTGATGTTCTCTCGCGCTTTGAATTGGAGGGTCAGGCCGCGGCAGCCAACAGGGTGGTGAGCAATACCAGGGTCAGCACCGACATCGGCACCCCTAGTCTCAGGTAGTCGGTGAAGCGGTAGCGGCCGGGGCCGTAGACCATGGTGTTGGTCTGGTAGCCGATGGGGGTCAAGAAAGACGCCGAGGCGGCTACGGCCACCCCGAGGGCCAGAGTGCGGGGATCCAAACCGGATTGAGCGGCCGCCTCCAGCGCTACTGGGAACACCAGGGCCACCGCGGCCACGTTGGTGATGAGCTCGGTCAGCAGCATGGTGGCGATCACAATGCCCAGCACCACGCCGGCGTCGCCCAGAAAGTCGAAGCCGGTGACGATGCCGTCGGCCAGGTCTTCGGCCAACCCCGCCTCGTCCAGCGCGGCCCCCAACCCGAAGGCCGCTCCGATGGTGATGAGCACGCTGAAGTCCACTGCCTCCCTGGCCTCGCGGGGGGTGAGCACCCCGCCTACCACCACCGCTCCTGCTGCGATCAGCGCCGCCTCCAGCACGCTCAAAACACCGGCGGCGGGCAGCACGACCAGCGCAATCACCGCCAGCAGAGCCACCGGAGCCCGGCGCGTGGCCCGGGGAGGCGATCCGCCCAGCCGGGACACCAGCAAAAAATCGCTCTGATTGCTCCATCGCTGGTCGAATCCGTCGGCGGCCAACACCAACAGGGTGTCCCCCACCCGCAGCCGCATCTGGCCGAACTTGGCCTCCACCGGAGCGCCGGAGCGGTGTATGCCCACCACCGCCGCCTGGTATCGACCGCGGAACCCTGCCTCGGCCAACGTGCGCCCGCTGAGAGGCGACGCCGCCCCTACCACCGCCTCAAAGAAGGTGTGGTCGTCAGAGTCCACCGCCTCCAGGTGGGGATCCTCAGCCGAGACCAGCCCAGCCATGGCTTGAAGATCGACCACCAAGTCGACCCGTCCGGCGAAGGTGAGCCGGTCGCCGCCCCGGAGCACGAACGTGGGCGCCACCGGGGCAATCACCGTGCCCTGCCGCTCCACCTCCACCAAGAACACCCCTTGGAGATGGCGCAGTCCCCCGGCCTCCACCGACTGCCCGTCGAATGCCCCCTGCTCGACCACCTGCATCGAGACCAGATACGAACGGCCCACCCCAGACGCCTGAGGATCGCGGCGGTCGGGCAGCAGCCAGGGGGCAGCGACAACAATCAACACCATCCCCGCGCCGGCCAGCGGTAAGCCGAATCGGGCCAACTCGAACATCTCCAGCTCGTCTTGGCCCACCGATTGCAAAAGGCCGCCCAGCACCAAGTTGGTGCTGGTGCCGATGGCGGTGATGGCCCCGCCCAAGATGGTGGCGTACGACAGCGGGATCAGAAACCGTGACGCAGCCCGGCCGTAGCGCTCAGTCCAACCCCGAACCGCGGGCACCAGCATGGCCACTATGGGGGTGTTGGCCAAAAATGCCGAGGCTGCGCTGGCCGGCGTCAGGAGCCGGATCAGCGCCACCCGGGTTTGAGATCCTCGATCCAGCATCCGGGCCACCAGGGGCTGCAAGGCGTTGGTCTTGGTCACCGCACCAGCCACCACGTACAGCGCTCCAATGGTGAAAGGAGCGGGATTGGCAAAACCGCTGAAGGCCGCGTCGAAGTCAATCACTCCGAGCAGAAACAGCCCGCCGGTGGCCCCCAGCACGCCAGCGGCAGGCGAAAGCCGGTTGCTGACGAGCCCGGCGCCCATAACCGCCAGCACCACGACGGTGAGCACCGCATCGCCATCCATCCCAGAGAATGCTAGGGGTCGAGAATCGACTTTCCCGCCCGCTTTGGGCGTGGATTGGCGGCTCGATGGCTCAAACGGGGCCGTCCTGCGATATGAAATACCTTCGTGGCTTCAAACTTGATTCAACCCCACGGCGGCGAGCTGGTCGATCTGCTGGTCGACGACGCCACCGCTGAAGAACTCAAAGCGGCATCGCGCGACCTTCCGTCGTTCACCCTCCAGCCCCGCCACCTGTGCGACCTGGAACTGCTGCTGAACGGCGGCTTCTCTCCCCTGCGGGGCTTCCTGGGCCAAGCCGACTACGAGCGGGTGTGCTCAGAGATGCGGTTGGCCGACGGGACGCTGTGGCCCATGCCCATCACTTTGGATGTGGATGCCAAAACCGCCGAGGCAGCCCAAGCGGCCGGGCGGCTGGCGCTGCGAGACGTGGAGGGGGTCATGCTCGCCGTGCTCACCGTGAGCGATGCATGGCGGCCCGACACCTCAACAGAGGCCGAGATGGTGTTCGCCAGCTCCGACCCCGACCACCCCGGCGTCGGCCATCTGATGCGCAGCACCGCGCCGATGTATCTGGGCGGCTCGGTGCAGGGACTCCAACTCCCCGTCCACTACGACTTCACCGAACTGCGCCGCACCCCGGCCCAGCTTCGGGCCGCCTTCGACGCCCAAGGTTGGCGCCGGGTGGTGGCCTTCCAAACCCGCAACCCCATGCACCGGGCCCATGTGGAGCTCACCCGACGGGCCGCGGTGGAGGCCGACGCCAACCTGCTCATCCACCCGGTGGTGGGCATGACCAAGCCCGGCGACGTGGACCACTACACCCGGGGCCGGGTGTACCAACACATCATCCAGCGCTACCCGGAGAACTCGGCCATGCTGGCCATGCTGCCCCTGGCCATGCGCATGGGCGGTCCCCGGGAGGCGGTGTGGCACGCCATCATCCGCAAGAACCACGGCGTGTCCCACTTCATCGTGGGCCGCGACCACGCCGGACCAGGCGCCGACGCCGCCGGCAACCCCTTCTACGGCCCCTACGACGCCCAGGACATGTTGCAGGACTACACCGACGAGCTCGGCGTGACCATGGTCCCGTTCAAGATGATGGTGTACGTCCCCGACAGCGACAGCTACCACCCGGTGGACGAGGTGGGCGAGGGAACGTCCACCCTCAGCATCAGCGGCACCGAGCTGCGGGACCGGCTGGCCTCGGGCGACGACATCCCCGAGTGGTTCAGCTATCCCGAGGTGGTGGCCGAGCTGCGCCGCACCCATCCCCAGAAGTCCAAGCAGGGCTTCACCGTGTTCTTCACCGGGCTCAGCGGCTCGGGCAAGTCCACCATCGCCAACGCGCTCATGTCCAAGCTGCTGGAGCGGGGCGGGCGGCCGGTAACGCTGCTCGACGGCGATGTGGTGCGCACCAACCTGTCATCGGAGCTGGGGTTCTCCAAGGAGCACCGCGACATCAACATCACCCGCATCGGCTACGTGGCTTCGGAGATCACCAAGCACGGCGGCATCGCCATCTGCGCCCCGATCGCCCCCTACGCCGAGCCCCGGCGCCGCAATCGGGAGGCCATCTCGGCAAACGGCGGCTATGTGCTGGTGCACGTGTCCACCCCGCTGGAGGTGTGCGAGCAGCGCGACCGCAAAGGCCTGTACGCCAAGGCCCGGGCTGGGATAATCAAGGAGTTCACCGGCATCTCCGACCCCTACGAGGAGCCCATCGACGCCGATGTCGTTCTGCCCACCGTGGATCAAACACCCGATGAGGCGGCCCAGACCATCATCGACCACCTGGTGGCCGAGGGATATCTCGAATAGATCGGCCGCTGACATGTCGCGGGCCGACGACCTGCAACGGATTGCCGATGCACTGGCCGCGGCCGCCGAAGTGCTGGAGCGGTTCACGCCCGGCGAGGTCGAGGCCGAGCTGAAGGACGGAGGCGATCCGCTCACCGCGGCCGACACCGCGGTCAACGAGGTCCTGGCCGAAGCATTGCGAGGGGGCGACGAGGGCTGGCTCTCGGAGGAGACCACCGACGCCGGCGACCGGCTCGACCGCCGCAGAGTGTGGGTGGTGGATCCCATCGACGGCACCCGGGAGTTCATCGACGGCATCCCCGAGTGGTGCGTGTCGGTGGGGCTGGTGGAAGACGGCGTGCCGGTGGCCGGTGGCATTTTGAGCCCGCCCAACGGTCACCTCATCATCGGATCGGACGAGACCGGGGTGGTGTGCAACGGCACCCCGGCCAACACGACGCCCACCACCGACCTGCGGGGCGCGCTGGTGCTGGCGTCGCGCAGCGAGGTCAAACGGGGCGAGTGGGAGCGCTTCTTCTCCACGCCGATTGCGGTGCGGAACATGGGCTCGGTGGCCTACAAGCTGAGCCTGGTGGGCACCGGACTGGCCGACGCCACCTGGACGCTGGTGCCCAAGAACGAGTGGGATGTGGCCGGCGGGGCCGCCCTGGTGAGAGCGGGCGGCGGTCGGGTATTTGGCACCGACGGCGCCGACGTGGTGTTCAATCGGGCCGACCCGCTGATGGACGGCTTCATTGCGGTTGCCCCCGGCCTCAGCGACCAGGTCATGGACCTGCTCGAGATATCGCCGAGGCCGTGAACGACCATCAACTTGCCGCTTGGCTGGCCACCGAGGCCGGAGAGCGGCTGGTGAACCTGCGGGCCGAGATGAGCAAACAGCGTCTGGCCCCGTTCGCGGTGGGGGCTCGAGGCGACGCCGCCGCCCATGAGTTCATCGAGGATGCCCTAAACGAGCACCGTCCCGATGACATGGTGCTGTCGGAGGAGTCGATGGACGACCGCCGACGGCTTCAGCACCGCCGGGTGTGGATCGTGGACCCCCTGGACGGCACCCGGGAGTTCTCCACTCCGGGACGAACCGATTGGGCGGTCCACGTGGCTCTGGTGGCCGACGAGACCCCCATCGCCGCGGCAGTAGCCCTCCCCGCCCAAGACATCACCCTGGCCACCGAGCCGGCGCCGCCCACTCCGGTGGCCGCCGCTCCGCCCCGGGTAATCACCAGCCGAAGCCGCCCCGGCCGCTTGTCCCGGCACATCGCCGACGCCATCGGGGCCGAGATCGTCCAGTTGGGCTCAGCCGGGGCCAAGGCCGCCGCGGTGATCCGAGGCCAGGCCGAGGTATACGCCCACGCCTCCGGGCTGCATGAGTGGGACTTGTGCGCTCCCGCCGCGGTGGCTGCGGCCGCCGGGCTGCATGTCTCACACCTCAATGGGTCGGAGCTGCGGTTCAACCAGTCCGACACCTACGTCTCGGATTTCGTGATCTGCCACCCCGAATTCGCCTCTGCCGTCATCGCCCGGTGATACCCACCGCCTTCTCCCCGTAGATTGGGAGTCGCTGTGAGATTGGTGATCGCCCGATGCTCGGTGAACTACGACGGACGGCTGGCCGCGCACCTGCCCGAAGCAGTGCGGCTCATCATGGTCAAAGCCGACGGCTGCGTGGCCATCCATGCCGACGGCGGGGCCTACAAGCCGCTGAACTGGATGAACGCCCCAAACCGCCTGTCAGAAGACGACGGCGTCTGGACGGTGGTCAACCCGGCCGGCGAGAAGCTGACCATCACCATCCACGATCTGATCTCCGACACCGCCCACGAGTTGGGCCACGACCCCGGCCTGGACAAAGACGGAGTAGAGGCCCACCTCCAAGAGCTGCTGGCTGCGTCGCCCGAGATGTTGGGAGACGGATTTCGGCTGGTGCGCCGGGAGTACCCCACCGACATCGGCCCGGTGGATCTGCTGTGCCGAGACACCGACGGCCGCACTATCGCGGTAGAAGTGAAACGCCGCGGCGAGATCGCCGGTGTGGAGCAGCTCACCCGCTACCTCCAGTTCTTGAACCAAGATCCGGCCCTGGCACCGGTGCGGGGAGTGCTCGCGGCCCAGGTCGTCCGCCCCCAGGCCCGGGCCTTGGGCGCCGACCGGGGCATCGAATGCGTGGAGATCGACTACGACCTGCTCCGGGGCATTGAGCCCGACCAGACCAAGCTGTTCTGACATGGATCCGCATCCTCCCCTCCGCCTGCGCCGACCTCCCCGTCCCCTCTGGGTCTGGGCCCTCATGGTCGCTCCGGTGGTGCTGTTGGCCATCTGGCTGATCTTTTGGCTGGTGGACTCCACCAGCAACGACGACAAGACCCCCCGTGGTCTGAAGCTGGAAAGTGCGGCCATTCCCGACATCAGCATCGACATAGGAGGGCTGAGCGAGGACGACGTCGCCGGTGTGGTGGTCGAGTTGGCCGAGCGCTTCCAGCAAACCCCGATAGAGATCGCCACCCCCAGCCAGACCGTCAGCGTCACCGCCCGAGAGGTCGGACTGGTGGTCGACGTGGAGGGCACCGTGGCCGCGATCATGGCGCTGGACGGCGACGAGAGCAACCCCATCGGCTGGACCGCGTCATTCTTCGAGACCTCTCGGTCAGAGCTGTTATTCGAGCTGTCCACCGACGACAGCCAGATCGCCAAGCTGGAGGCCGATCTGCACCAACCACCGGTCGACCCCACCATCTTGCTGGCCAACGGCCTATTCCAGGTGACTCCGGGTGTGCCCGGTGAAGTGGTCAATCTGTCCTCGGCGCTCCCCCAATTGCTGGAGGCGGCAAGGCGCGGCACCAGCCCTCTGATGGCTGAAGCCGACGTTCGCCTCATCCCGTACGAGGTTTCCGACACTGCCATAGCGGTGACCGCCGATTGGATAAATCGGCGCACCGAACAGGGCCTGTTGGTGACGGTCGAGGAAGTCACCAAGCGGGTGCAGCCGGCCCAGCTTCGATCGTGGCTGATCCTCCACAACGACAACGACGAGTGGAGCTACGAAATCGACCGCCAGATACTGGAAGACGACCTGGCCGAGCTTTTCGTGGAAGTCGCCACCGTGGCGTCCGAGCCCGTGCTCACGGTGATCGACGACACGCCGGTGCTGGTCAGCGAGGTGCCCGCCCTCATCTGCTGCGATGAGTCGGCCTACCGCGAAGTGCTCTTGGCCCTGGAAACCGAGCTTCCCGCGGTGGAATTGGAGCTGCGGGAATCCGACAAGATCAACGACCAGAGCTGGCTGGTCGAACGGGGAATTGTAGAGCTGACCGGCCGGTTCACCACCAACTACACCCCGGGCCAGGATCGGGTCTCCAACATCCATCTAATTGCCGAGTTGATCCAGGGGGCGGTGGTCTATCCGGGCGAGACGTTCTCGGTCAACGAATACGTGGGTGAGCGCACCGAGGAAAAGGGATTCGTTGATGCCGGCGTGATCTACGACGGGGTGTACGACTCAGATGTGGGCGGGGGCATATCCCAATTCATCACCACCCTGTTCACGGCCGCCTTCGATGCGGGGATGGAGTTTCCTGAGTATCAGGCCCACAGTATCGACATCGAGCGTTATCGGGAGGGAGTGGACGCCACCATCTCCTGGCCGAAGCCTGACTTCAAGTTCCGCAACCCCAATCCCTACGCCGTGCTCCTGTGGCCCACGGTGACCGACGACAGCGTCACCGTGAGCGTGTACTCCACGGCCCACGCCGAGGTGGAGTGGACCAATCGCTATGACACCCCGCGCCGGTTCTGCACCCTTCGAACCACCGAGCGCAGCCGCACCTATTCCGATGGCACCGTGCTACGGGACTCGGTGGTCGCGCTCTATCAGCCTCGCGAGGGCATCAACTGCGACGGCGTTTGCACCTCCTCGGTGTTGCCCTTCGACGCCGATGGCGACGGCGAGGTGGAATACGACGACGATGGCCTGCCTAAGCAATGTGTTCTACCGGAGGACTGCACCGACACCCACGCGCCGGTGGATGTCGACGAAGACGACAGGCCCGATCTCTGCACCATTGCGCCGCCGGCTGAAGATGGCGAGGAGAGCGACCCGGGCGAGACGGCTCCCGAGGAAGGCGAGCCGGGAAATACCACCCCTGAAGAGCCCGCGCCCGAGGCGACCCCTGCTGAGGACTCTGAGGCAAATCCGGGGCAGACCCAGGCCCTAGACCCCGAATGGGGGCAAAGGGCATGATCCAGTCGAGCGAATCGAACAAATGAGCCGACCGTGGGACGCCGCCGTCGTGGGGGCCGGACCGGCCGGCTGCTCAGCAGCTATCTCCCTGGCCCGAGCCGGAAAGCGGGTGGTGATGGTAGACCGTGCCCGCTTCCCCCGACCAAAGGCGTGCGGCGACGGCCTCACCGCCGGGGCGTTGCGGCTCCTCGAGAGCCTGGGGCTTGACCCGACCCCCATCTCATCGTGGATGCCGGTGGAAGACGTCTGCATCCGGTCGCCGTCGGGCCGCACCGTCGAGTTCCCCCTGCCCCGGGGAGGCGGGCAGTTCGCCGCAGTGGTACCCCGGGCCGAGTTGGACAACGCCCTAGTTGAGCAAGCGAAGTCAGAAGGCGCCGAACTGGTGGAGGGGGCCAGCTCTAAAGGGGTGGTCGAAGAAGATGGCCACGTCGTGTTGGAGGTGGAGAACGTTGGGGCCTTGCATGCTCACTACGTGATCGCCGCCGACGGGATGTGGTCGCCCACCCGCAAGCTCTTGGGTCTGGCCCGCGACGGCTACCGGGGCGACTGGCATGCCTTCCGCCAGTACTGGTCGGGAGTGGAGCCCTCGGCCAGCCGGGCGTTGTGGGTGTGGTTCGAGGAGGAGATCCTGCCCGGCTACGTGTGGTCGTTCCCCCTGCCCGACGGCCGGGCCAACGTGGGGTTCGGAGTGCGACGGGGCGGCCCGGTGGCGGTGGGCGAGATGGGCAGGCTGTGGCGGGAGCTGTTGGAACGGGATCACATCCGAGCCGTGCTGGGCCATGGCGCGGCACCCGAGACGTCGCACCGGGCTTGGCCCATCCCGGCCCGCATCGACAAGACCCCGCTGACCGCCCAGCGCACCATGTTTGTGGGCGACGCCGCGGCGGCCACCGACCCCATGAGCGGCGAGGGCATCGCCCAGGCCCTGCTCACCGGCATCGGCGCGGCCAACGCCGTGCTCAACGGCGGCGGCGCCGATCAAGTCATGGCAAACTACCGCCGCTTCGTGCGCCGGGAGCTGTTCGCCGACCACCGCATGGCCCGCCGACTGGGCCGCGTCCTAGCCACCCGCCCCGGCGCCCGGGGCGCGGTGCGCATCGCCGGCCTCACCCCCTGGACCCGGCGCAACTTCGCCCGCTGGCTCTTCGAGGACTACCCCAGGTCGATCATCACCACCCCCCGCCGCTGGCCTCGCAAACCCCTCACCACCCCCGGCGCTTACCGTTCACAACGCTGATCGTCGTAACCTTCCATTCATGACTTTGAGCTTTGACAACCGGGTGGCGATCGTTACCGGGGCCGGGGGCGGACTGGGGCGCTTGTACGCGCTGGAGCTGGCCCGGCGGGGGGCACGGCTGGTGATCAACGACCTAGGCGGGGCGACCGACGGCACCGGGGCCAGCGAAGGGCCGGCCCAGAAAGTGGCCAACGAGATCAACGACGGCGGCGGCGAGGCAGTGGCCGATACCAACTCGGTGGCCACTGCCGAGGGCGGGGCGGCCATCACTACCACCGCCATAGAGGCGTTCGGCCGGGTGGACGTCGTGATCAACAACGCCGGCATCCTGCGAGACAAGACCTTCCACAAACTGGAAGACGATCAGCTTCACCCGGTACTTGCCGTCCATCTTCGGGGGGCGTTCAACGTCACCCGTCCGGCCTTCGTGCAAATGCGAGAGCAGGGCTACGGCCGCATCGTGTGCGCCACCTCTAATGCTGGCGTGCTGGGCAATTTCGGCCAGTCCAACTACAGCGCAGCCAAGATGGGATTGGTCGGGCTCACCAACACGCTGGCCCTGGAGGGGGCCAAGTACAACATCAAGGCCAACTGCATTGCGCCGGTGGCCACCACCCGCATGACCGAGGCCATCTTCGGCGAGGAGATCAAAGAGGCCATGAACCCGGAACTGGTCACCCCGGTGGTGTGCTTTTTGGCCCATGAAGACTGCCCGGCCTCCGGAGAGGTGTACTCCGCAGCCGGTGGCACCGTGGCCCGGTTCTTCATCGGCCGGACCCCCGGCTACTACAACCCCGACCTCACGGTGGAGGACGTGGCCGAGAACTTCGAGCAGATCCGCGATGAATCCGGCTACAAGGTTCTGAACGACGCCAACCACGAGGTGGGCGTGGCCTACAAGACGATCCGGGCAGCCCGCGAATGACCCAATTGGAGGCCTCTGTAGAGGCTTTCGACGAAGCCGTCGAACAGCTTTTCGCCCGCCTGCGGGGCAACCCAGTGGCCGATCGGGTGTTCTATACCGCCTCGGAGCTGGGCAACTTCAGCATCCTGTGGCACGCCCTGGCCTGGGGGGGAGCCACGTCCAACAAGGGCTGGTGCCGTGCGTTGCGGGTGTCGGTGGCCCTGGCGGTGGAGTCGGCATTGGTCAACGGCCCGATTAAGTCGGCATTCAACCGTTCCCGTCCCCTGGCTGAGCACGACCACCCTCACCGACTGCGCCAACCCCTCACCAGCAGCTTCCCCAGCGGACATGCCAGCGCGGCAGTGGTGGCCGCGGCTCTGCTGTCCGAGTCCCGGCGCCGTCGGTGGCCCTTCTGGGCGGCCGCCTCGGTGGTGGCCGCTAGCCGGGTCCACGTGCGCATTCACCACGCCTCCGACGTGGTGGTCGGGGCCTTGGTGGGCGCAGTGATCGCCCGGCTGTTCAAGAAGATCTGGCCGCTGCGTTAGAGGACAAGGGGAGCATGGCCGATCGAGCCACCATCAGCGTCTACGAAGGCCGGGCTGCTGAATGGAGGGCTGAGCGAGAGCCCAAATCCACTGCCGAGATTGAGGCGTTCGCTGCCCTTGACCGTCCCGACGGGATCACTGCTGATCTCGGCTGCGGGCCCGGCTGGCACACCGGCGCTCTACCCAGCCCGGCATTGGCCATCGATGCGGCCTGGTCGATGCTGGAGATGGTCCCCGACCATGCCCCGAGTGCTTTGCGATGTCGGGCCGATCTGGCCGCGCTGCCCGTGGCTGCGGGGTCGTTGGCGGGAGCGTGGGCGTCGCGCAGCTATGTGCACCTCGACCGCCGCCACATGCCTTTGGCGCTGGCCGAACTGCACCGGGCCTTGGCCCCCAACGCCCCCGTGGAACTCCACATTTTCGAGGGCGATGACGACTTCGAGCCGTTCTCCGACGACGACTTTCCCGGACGCCGCTTCTCCCATTGGCCCCAAGGCTGGATCGCCCCCCTTATGGAGGGCGCCGGTTTCACCCTCGACGCCCTTGAGCGGTTGGACCAGCCCCCCAAGGCCGCCACCCTCATCGTCAAGGGCCACCGAGCCCGAACACTGCCCGACACCGTAGGGCCGGACATGCGACTGTTGATCTGCGGCCTGAACCCCAGCGTGTACGCCGCCGATGCCGGCGCGGGGTTCGCCCGGTCCGGCAACCGGTTCTGGCCCGCGGCGCTGGCCGCCGGGTTAGTGAGCGCCGACCGTGATCCCCGGCGGGCGCTCATCGACCACGGCGTGGGCATGACCGACCTGGTGAAGCGGGCCACCCCCCGAGCCGACGCACTCACCACCGAGGAGTACCGCCACGGACTCGACCGGCTGGCGTGGTTGGCGGGGTGGCTCAAGCCCGCCGCCATCTGCTTTGTGGGGCTAGCCGGATGGCGAGCAGCGGTGGACAAAAAGGCCCAGGCCGGACCGCAGCCCCAGGAACTAGGCGGCCGCCCGGTGTACGTCATGCCCTCCACCAGCGGGACAGCGGCCGGCTACCAGCTCCCCGACTACGTCAACCACCTCCGGCGGGCTGCGGCGCTAGCGACCTGACCGCCTCCCAGGGGTCGATCCCGCCCAAGGGGAACACCATCAGCGATGAGGTCGTGACGCCGTTGTCGAAATAGCGGTCAATGTGCTTACGGCACTCTTCGGGAGTGCCGTGCACGATCAGGTCGTCCACAACTTGCTCGGGAATTACCTCCAGCGACCCGGCCCGGTCGCCGGCCGCCCACCGTTCCCAGTGCTCTCTCAACATCTCTCCCCGGCCCAGCCACTCGTGAAACGCCCGGTAGACCGGCACATTGAGATAGCCGGCCATCGCCCGCCGTCCTTGGGCGATCACTGTCTCCCTGTCGGGGTTGGGGCACACCATAATTCGGGCCACGATCTCCTTGTCGGGCCCCTGGGCATTGACGACCTCGCTCACCCTGGCGGTGTCGTCAGCCGACAACCAGTTGATGATGGTCCCGTCGGCCTCCTTTCCGGCCAGAGTCAGCATCTGGGATCGCAGCGCGGCCACCAGGATGGGAGGCGGCTCGGGGGGAGCCATTCCCAGTCGGAAACCCTGCACCGAGAAGGTCTCGTAGTCGGCGCTCACCTTCTCGCCAGCCAGTGCGGGCCTCAAGAAGCGCACAAGGTCGCGCACCCGCTGATAGGGCGTCTCGAACGGGATCGAGTTCCACCGCTCCACAATCACATCCGAGGAACTGCCCAACCCGAGAAGGAACCGGCCCGGCGCCAGCGAGGCCAGCGTGGCCGCCGACTGGGCCAATAGCGCCGGACCCCGGGTGTAGGCCGGGACGATGGCGGTTCCCAAGCGCAATGTCGGCGCCCACTGCGAGGCCAGCACCAGCGGGGTGAAGGCATCATGGGAGTTGGACTCCGACGACCACACGTCGGTGTATCCCAGCTCGACCAACTCAGCCATCCGCTCGGCCTGCTGGTGTAGGGGGCCGAACAGGGGAACGGTCATGCCGTCTCGTCGTGAAGCCATCCCGCCACTCTATGACCCCACAGTGACGGTCAATGGAGTCCTGCTTGATAAAGTTCCCAGCCGTGAGCGAAGGCGTAGAAGCAGGATCTATCGGGGCAACCGCCGGCGAGTCCGACGTCCTTGACCCCAACTGGGTGGGCGACCAGATCATCGACACGCTCGACCCGGTCTATTTCGCCCGCACCCTGGTAAACGCGGGAATGAAGGCCGCGGCCAATCCGGTAGGCGTGGGCACCGCTCTGTTGAAAGCAGCGGCCGGCGCGATGAAGGTGGGAGCGGCCACCATGGCCAAGGCGGCCAAGACCGCCGACCCCGAGGCCCCCGCACCCATCCAGCCCCAGCCCAAGGACCACCGCTGGTCGTCCAAAGCGTGGCAGGATAATCCCTACTTCTTCGGCCTCCAGCAGACCTACCTGCTGACCAGGAACTTGGCCGACGACCTCATCGACGCCGCCAACCTGGACGAGGCCGATCACCGCAAGGCCAAGTTCGCCGCCTCCTTCGCCTTCGACGCTCTGGCGCCCACCAACATGCTGCTCACCAATCCCGCCGCATTGGCCAAGGCGGCGGCCACCGGTGGGGCCAGCGTGGTAAAGGGCGCCTCCAACATGCTCCACGACCTGCGCCACAACGACGGATGGCCGTCGAAGGTGGACGACTCGGGGTTCGAGCCGGGGCTGAACATGGCCATGACTCCCGGCAAAGTGGTGTATCGCAGTGACCTCATCGAGCTGATCCAGTACGAGTCCCAGACCGACCAGGTTTATGAGACCCCGCTGCTGTTCTGCCCACCGTGGATCAACAAGTACTACATCATGGACTTGGCCCCCCAGAAGAGCTTGATCGAGTGGGCGGTGCAGCATGGCCACACTTGCTTCACCATCAGCTATCGCAACCCCGACGGATCGATGCGGGATATCAGCTTTGAGGACTACCTCCGTCAAGGACCGCTCGACGCCTTGGGAGTGGTGCGGGAGATCACCGGCCAAGAGAAGGTGAACACCGTCAACGTGTGTCTGGGGGGCACGCTCACCGCCATAGCCATGGCTCACGGGGCGGCCACCGGCGACCAGCCAATCCACACCGCCACGTTCTTGAACACCCTGACCGATTTCTCCGACCCCGGTGTGCTGGGAGCGTTCACCGACGAACCAACTGTGGCTGGGCTCGAGCGGAAGATGGCCGATCAGGGATACCTGGAGGCCAGCGAAATGGCCCGTACCTTCGACGCCATCCGGGCCAACGATCTGATCTTCCAGTACGTGGTGAACAACTGGCTTTTGGGCGAGGATCCCCCGGCGTTCGACCTGTTGGCCTGGAACAACGACAGCACCCGGATGCCGGCCCGCATGCACAGCAGCTATCTGCGCCGGTGCTATCTCCAGAATCAGTTCGCCAACGATGCCTTCGAGGTTGACGGCACCATGCTGCACCCCGCCGATGTCAAGCAGGACGCTTACGTGCTGTCGGCCATCGACGACCACATCGTTCCGTGGACGGCGGCCTACCGCACGGCCACCCTGCTGGGCGGCCACAACCGATTCGTGCTCAGCACTTCAGGGCACATCGCCGGCATTGTCAACCCGCCCAGTCCCAAGGCCCGCCACTGGACCAACGACCACATCGTGGATTCGTCCGAAGAGTGGCTGAAGGGCGCGGAGCAACACCAGCAGACCTGGTGGGAGGACTGGGCCCAATGGATCAGCGGGAGGGCCGGCAACAAGGTCGATGCTCCCAAGCAACTCGGCAGCAAGTCCCATGCGCCGATGGATGACGCACCGGGCCTCTACGTGAAGATGCGCCCTGGCGACGCCGTCTCAGCCTGATCGATTGTCTCCGCAAATTTCTCCGAAAAAACACCCGTTGAATTGCCGATCAAGCCTTTGCTAAGTAAAGTAAGCAACATGACCGACGTCAAAGAAATCACCGAAGCCGTGCAAGACCAGGTGCTGAGCGCCCTCAAGATGGGCCAGACCGCCATCGTCGAAGGTGTCCGCACCTTCACCGATACGGTAGGCAGCATCACCCCCGAGAGCCTGAAGCTCGACTCCGTGCCCGGCCTTGACTCCCTGCCCGATCCCAAGGAGCTGATGAGCGTCAGCTTCGGGTTCGCCCAGGAACTGCTCAACACCCAGAAGGAGTTCGCCCAGAACTTGCTGGCCGCAGCGACCGCCAACGGCGCGGCCCCGGCGCAGCCAGTCTCCAAGAAGAGCTGATTCCCCCCTCAGCTCTCTCTTAAGCAAACGGGGCCGGTCACTGACCGGCCCCGTTTTATTTTTCTACCGCTTGCGTACTATCCTGAACAATCACATGGGGCCGCCTGAATAGGCGATGGGAGGGAATAATGAGTACCGAAGCTGGCGCGCTGCCGCCACAAGAGTTCGAATCGCCTTTAGAGCCGATCAACAAGGTTGGAGTGATCGGCGGCGGGATAATGGGATCGGGCATCGCTGAGGTGTGCGCCCGAGCCGGTTTGGACACCCGGGTGATTGAGGTGGACGACACTGCGGTCAGCATCGCCCGGAAGTCGATCGAGAATTCTCTGAACAAGGCAGTCTCACGCAACAAGGTGCCGGCCGCGACTCGAGACCTGGCTTTGGACTCCCTCAGCTTCAGCACTGACATGGGCGACCTGGCCGACCGGGACATGGCTATCGAGGCTGTCATCGAATCGCTGGAAGAGA
>JAJDTA010000162.1 GCA_022827405.1 Acidimicrobiia bacterium | reverse complement strand
CATGACCCCAAGGGCAGCCAACACCACCGCGGCCGGCTCAGCGGGAGCAGCCGGGGCCGACACCATCGTCGACGCCGGCACCCGAGGGGTGGGCGCCGATGTGGGCCGCCCCGACGGGGTGCCCAAGGTGCAGGGCCGTTTCGCCTTCTCGTCCGACTTGTGGGCCGACGACTTCTTGTGGGGCCACACCCTGCGCTCGCCCCACGCCTCGGCCAACATCCTGGGCATCGACATCGGCCCGGCGCTGGCCACCGCCGGCGTCCACGCCGTTTTGCTGGCCGACGATGTGCCCGGGTGCATCACTTACGGGTTGGAGCATGGAGATCAGCCGGCCCTTGCCAACGGCCAGGTCCGATATGTGGGAGAGCCGGTGGCATTGGTGGCCGCCGACCACCCCGACATCGCCCGCCGGGCCGCCGAGGCCATCGTGGTGGACTACGAGGTAACCGATCCGCTGATCGACGCCGAAGCTGCTCCGGATGCGGCGCCCATCCACCCCGATGGCAACGTGATCAGAGAGCTGATCATCCGCCACGGCGATCTGGACAGCTCCGGCGAGGTGACGGTGGAGGGGACCTACGAGGTGGGCATGCAGGATCAGGCCTTCATGGGCCCCGAGTCGGGCCTGGCCCTGCCCGACGAAGACGGCGGGGTGGAGCTGTTTGTGTCCACCCAGTGGCTGCACGTCGACCGGGAGCAGGTGGCGGCCTGCCTGGGCATAGACGAGGAGAAGGTCCGCATCACCCTGGCCGGCGTGGGCGGGGCGTTCGGCGCCCGTGAAGACCTGTCGTTGCAGGTGCACCTGTGCCTGCTGGCCCTGTACACGGGCAAGCCGGTGAAGATGGTCTACAGCCGAGACGAGTCGTTCTACGGCCATGTGCACCGCCACCCGGCCAAGATGTGGTATCGCCACCATGCCGACCGCAACGGCCGGCTGGTGAAGGTGGAGGCCCGCATCGTGCTCGACGGCGGGGCGTATGCCTCTTCTTCGGGGGCGGTGATTGCCAATGCGTCGTGTTTTGCCGCCGGCCCCTACAAGGTGCCCGCCGCCCACATCGTGGGACTGGCGGTTCGCACCAACAACCCGCCATGCGGGGCCATGCGGGGCTTCGGCGCAGTGCAGACCTGCTTCGCCCACGAGTCGCAGATGGACAAGCTGGCCGCTGCGCTGGGGATGGACCCGGTGGAGCTGAGGCTGCTCAACGCCCTGGACTCCGGCGACCGCCTGGTTACCGGGCAGGTGATCACCGGCACGTTCCCGGTGGCCGAGGTGATCCGCCAGTGCGCTGGGGCGCCTGTGCCACACATCCCCCCCAGCGACGACCGGCGCGACCTGCCGGGAGGCTCGGGCCGCACCACCGACGCCGCCGACACCGTGCGGGGAACGGGCTTCGCCGTGGGGTTCAAGAACCTGATGTTCTCCGAGGGCTATGACGACTACTCATCGGCGGCCTGCCGGGTGGCCGACGGGGTGGCCACCGTGACCTGCGCCTGTGCCGAGGTGGGCCAGGGGTTCGTGACGCTGGCCCAGCAGATCGCCCGCACCGAGCTGGGGGTGGACGAGGTGATCTTGGCCCCGGCCCAAACCGCCACCATCGGCTCGGCGGGTTCGTCGTCGGCCAGCCGCCAAACCTGGATGTCGGGCGGGGCAGTGCAGGCCGCCTGCCGGGCCGTGCGCGATCAGATCCTGGCCGACGTAGCCGCCGACTGGGGAGTGTCCCCCGACGGCCTAGTGCTGCGCGACGGCCTGGTGGTGTCGCTGGATGGCCAGCAAGAAGCACTGCTGGCCCAGATCACCGCCGGGGCTGGCTACGAGGCCGACGTGGAATACCACCACGCCCCCACCGAGGCGCTCGACGAAAACGGCCAGGGCAACGCCCACGTCTCATTCGCCTGCGCCGCCCACCGAGTAATCGCCGACGTAGACCCCGACCTCGGCCTAGTGCGAATCCGCGACATCACCACCGCCCAAGACGTAGGCCGCGTCCTCAACCCCACCCAGGCAGTAGGCCAGATCGAAGGCGGCACCGCCCAAGGCGTAGGCCTAGCCCTAATGGAAGAGATCGTCCTCGACAACGGCCTAGTCCGCAACGCCTCCTTCACCGACTACGTGATCCCCACCACCCTCGACATGCCCGACGTAACCATCGCCGCCTGGGTAGACCAACCCGAACCCAACGCCCCCTACGGCGCCAAAGGCAAAGGCGAACCCCCCACCATCTCCACCTCCGCCGCAGTAGCCGCCGCCGTGCGAGACGCCACCGGCCTACCCCTCCCCAGAATCCCCATCCGCCCCGCCGACATCGCCCTCGCCTGAGCCTGCTCACTCTCACGACTCTGTGATGAGCAGGCCGCCATGACGCCGTATCGTTGTGGCCGTGGGCCAAGAGCACCTGATCGAGCCGTCCACCGGTTCTGCCAAATTCGCTAATGCAGAGTCCACCCGGCTAGACGGGGAAGCGGCACAAGAGGCGTTGACCCTTTCCGACTTCGACGCCGACATCGGAAAGGGCGCAGCAGCCGACCTATCCAACGGCACTTTCTACGCCAGCTCGGAAGAACTCATCGCAGGATTGAGCAAACTGACTGAACACTCAGAGTCCTAAACACTCCGTCAGCATTAGACGCTGTCAAGCACCGCCGTAGCGGTTCAGCTTCTCGACGATCTTGCTCCTCTCCTTCACACGGCGGAAGTAGTCTTCGATCATCGCTTCTGGGTTGGCGTCGAATCTCCTTGCCCAGTCTTCCTGAATCTGGTTGACCCCGAATTCCGACTGCTGCAACCCGCATCCCCGACAAATGTAATCCAGTGTCCCGAAAGGGCTTTCGAACCACGACTGGATATGCACACGGAGTCCCCCATCCGTATCCAAATCGACCATATTCATGTGCGGGCAGGTGTTTATCAACTCTCCGCGGAGCCTTTGTCGCTTCCGCTCAGAGCGTCCGCTCAGTACTCCATTGAGATCAATGGTGAGCCACGCCATCTCCATCTCCCCTGGTCAGGACGCTTCCAACGTCCATGTAGTTGAGAATGCTTGCCATCAATTTCTTTGCGGTCTCTTCCGGCAGCGTGCCGAGCATGTCCTCCAGATCGTCCTTGTCGAGCGGCTGGATTGCCGGGACACGAATCCACGACTTCTTGCGCAGGTTTGCATCGCCCTGGGCGAGCTTGATGCAGAATCTTGTCCTGTGAGTCGTGGAACTGGAGATCGGGCATCCCAAAACTAGAGGCCATCTGGGATCGTTGTTCTGTGTTTGTCCGCTGATGACCACGAAGGGACGGCGTTCCTCGTGTCTCATACGCTTGGATTCCGGAGGAAGGACAAGTTTGTCGTCCGCGACGTAGTACACGCCGCCCGCGATGATCTCCACAGTATTTACAGAACCCTGCTGGTGGCTCTCTTGCGAAGACCCGACCACTCGCGCACCTCTTCTACGAGAAACGACAAGTCATCGCTTATAGGCGGGTCGTCGTCCGGGGGAAGACTGTCTAACATCCCCTGGTAACGGCTTACGACATCGCTCATGTCAGGGATCTGCACAGTCTCATCGAGATCGAGTAGACCGTCGTGGTCGCCACTCTCCTGAGCTTCCCGCATCGGAGGTGTTTGGTATGCATACCTCCTCAGGCGATTTGCCGACCATGCCCCGCATTCATCCAGAACGGCCTCAATGTGCTCCACAAAGTCATCTGACGCCTCGACGAGAGCCGAAGACTGGCGCAGCGCTGAGAGATCGTGTCGCTTTCCATCACGAGACTCCCACCAAGTGGTATCCCTCTTGATGACATCATTCTTCACCAGTGCGTCCTCGACTGCGAGAAGCCGGTTGTCGAATGGTCCGTAATCCCGCCATCGCCATGCGACTCCTGACCCTGTCGCTCCGCTGTGCTCTACTGAGCGCAAATCGGCCAAGTAGAGCAGTTTGGCAATCTTCGTCCTGGTTATGTTCAGACCGCGCCTTCCAGCAAGCACGAGAAGTGCCTCGTAGCAGGATGCCGCACGATTCTCGTCAGTCTCTATGAAGGACATACCGCAACAGCAATATTATTCTTGTCGGGCTTATACATTTGGTGTTGCACGGCTGAATGCATCTCAGAACGGCTCTTCGTCGGCTACGTAGGCAGAGTCGTCGAACTCGGGTGGCCGCTCCTTTCGGAAGCGGAACGTCGGCGTGGAGCTAATGGAGTGAACGACCTCGTTGGCCAATTCGAATTCCTTGGGTATCTCGTAGGATTCGAGCCTGCCCAGAAGGCGATCGTATGCCTCCGCGTCTTCAATTGCGTCGGCCAGGTCACAGAAGAAGCGACATTTTGGGCAATGAACCAAAGGCTCGATATCACCGCTGTCCGCTTCCGCTTCGACTCTGATGACGGCAGCACTCCCGCACGCGCTGCACTCCAGCAACCGCTCATCACTCATGACCGCTGACCCTACCAACGGAATGTGCGGCTCGAAACACGCTCTCTAGCCGTGGCACCATCTCCGAACAGCGATTTCGCCGCATCTCCATGTCCCAACACTACTAGCAGCCTCTGACAACGGAGACCCTCCGATACCCGCCCTCCAGAGTGGAGTACCACCACGCCCCCACCATCTCCTCCTCAGCAGCAGTAGCCGCCGCCATAAGAGCCGCCACCGGCCAAGAGCTCCCCAGAATCCCCATCCGCCCCGCCGACATCGCCCTAGGTTGAGCCTGCTCACTCTCACGACTCTGTGATGAGCAGGCCGCCACGACACCGTATCGTTGTGGCCGTGGGCCAAGAGGCCGCTGATCTCATCGCAGGATTGAGCAAACTGGCCGAATAGATGCCCGGCAAGCGCCACATCGTCTAGGCCCGCATAGGCGGACACGAAATCCTGCCCTGAGAACAGCTGGGGTGACAGAACCGATGCACAACCTTGTTGATCCTGCGGAATTGTCGGAAGACGACGTGGTTGGGGCTCTTGCCCGCATCGCGGCCCGGGATGCGGGGCTGGCGCGCTCGGCGCATGATGCCTACGAAGGCCTGACGTGGGGGGAGGGGCCGGCAGTGCTGCGGCAGGCCGGGTTGCAGTTCTGGCTCTGGTATGCGGTGCCCACCAAGTACATGACCGACGAGGCGGGGTACATGGGCCGCTTGGCGCAGGGTGCCGCCGCACTGTTCGACGAGCTGGGTCTGCACGCCTATGCGGCGATCTGCCGCTCGTCTGCCACTGCGGAGGTGCATGCCGCGTTCGACCGCAGCGATGCCGACGGGCGGCGGGCGGTGGGGCGGGCCATGGAGAAGTCAGGCGTCGACCCTCCCCACATGGCCGACTTCACGTGGAGCGACTTCATGGGCGGAGAGGAGTCAGCCGCCCACTCGGCGGTAGAGGACGCGCTGGAGCGGGCCATCGCTGTCGGCGATCTGGCAGTGGGCGGTCGCGGCTGGCGCGCCGCCCAGGCTTCGGTAGCGGCGGCCGCCTTGGACAGCGATCACCCCGATCTACCGGGCCAGTCGTGGCGCACCGCAGTGCTCACCGAGCGGTTGGAGCAGTGGGTTGGCGCGGCCCAGCGCAGCAGCCGCCTGCTGGGATCGGCCCGAGCAGCGGTGGCCAACCGTCTGCTGCACCCCTTAGAGGCCCCGAGCGGCGCCTCGGCTGCGGTCGCCCCGCTGGTATGGCTCCTCGATCGCCACGGGGCCGAGCAGCCGCTGACCCAGGCCGGCTATCTCACGCCGGCGTTCGTGAGATCACTGCAAGCCGAGCGCCCGTGGGATCTCGTGTTCCCATTGGATCGCCAGCCCCGCACCGAGGGCGACGACGAAGTGCTGCTGGCCATTCGGGAATGGCTGCAACTCGCCGGGGCACTGCGAAAGCGCAAGTCGAAGATGATGCGGACCACCGCAGGAGCAGCAATGGCAGCCGATCCGGCCCAGGCGTGGAGCGCTCTGACCCGGCACTTGGCGCCGCAGGGCTGGGACGGCTTCGCAACAGAGACAGCGCTGCTTCACCTTCTCGACTCGAAAGGCCGCGATTCGGAAACCACCTACGGCTCCGTGCTCGAGTTTGTGGCGGCGGCTGCCGCAGAAATGGGATGGACAACCACAGACGGCGGTGAGCGGCGAGAGCCCACGGAAAGCGACGTGGCCTGGGCGCTGTTCGACACTCGCCAAGTGTGGGAAGCATGCGGCCTAGTAATCCGCAAGAGAGACTGGAAAGATCGCCAGTTCGCGTTGACCGAGATCGGAGAAGCAGCCGCGCTCAGCTACCTCCGCCACACCGCCGCCGGCCCCCGCACCTCACTGGAATAGAACCCACAATCTCAACCCCCCACCGCCACCCAAAATCCCCATCCGCCCCGCCGACATCGCCCTCGCACAGTGCGTCACCACCTGAGATGGCTGACGTTGACCCAAGGCATATTGCCTCAGCTTGACGGGACCTTAGATGGAAATATATTGATAATGAATGAAAGAGGCATAAGCGGAAGCCAGAAATCGGCCCCTGCCATCCCCCCAAGGACGTAGAATGGAACAGGAGGACGAGGCATGACGCTGGTAACTGAAAAGCAGTCGGAGATCGGAACGCTGAAAGCCCGCGTCGCCGTGCTGGAAGAGCAGGTGGCCCGATTGGAAGAGGACTCAGAGGTGAAGGTGATCGAGTTGCGGGAGGTCTCGAAGGAAGAGGCCAGGGCCGAGATCATCGACCTTTTTGCTACGGGCGAGACCTTCTACTACTCCGACATCTTCGAGCGGCTGCGGATCGATTTTGACATGGTTGTGGACATCTGCCGTGAGTTGCAACGAGAAGGAGCTATAGGGGTCGATGACCACCCTGTTTGAAATCGGCGACGCGGTGAGAGGCCACCGCATCGCCATCACTGCCCGCAGATTGGGCAAGCCCACCCTGGTCAACCAGTCCAGTCGTCATTAGGCCAGCCACCTCATCGCTCGCGACAACGTCCATTGCGTCATCGAAATACCTCTTACCGCCCGCCCCTCGGCCCGGTAGCGAGCTTCTAGCTCGAACTGGAGTAGCCCATCGGTGCGATGCAGACAGCAGCCTGACCACCCGACACCGGCCTCGGCGGTTTCAATCGGTCGTTGCTTCGGCAGCTGGGAGGCTGTCGGTGACTGAGAGGAGATCGTGGTGGCGAGGCGAGGTCGAGGGGAGCACGGCCGGCGGTTGAGCCCGGGGGATCGCGAGGAGCTGGAGCGGCGTATCGCGGCGGGTGAGACCCAGGAGGAGGTGGCTGGGGCGATCGGGTGCGATGTGCGGACGGTGATCCGGTGGATCATGCACAATGGCGGTTTGCGCTCCTATGAGCGCAAACGGTCGCCTCGGAACTTGTCTGTGGCCGAACGCGAGGAGATCGCGGTCGGCATCGCGCTGGGCGAGTCGGGTGCGGTGATCGGGCGCCGTCTGGGCCGGGCGTGTTCGACTATCACTCGGGAGATCGCACGCAACGGCGGCCGACAGCGGTATCGGGCCTCAGCAGCTGACCGGCGGGCCCTAGATGAGGCTCGTCGTCCCAAGCAGCCGAAGCTGGCGCGCAATGCGCGGCTTCGACGCGAGGTCGAAGCGCGGCTCCAAAAGAGGTGGTCTCCCGAGCAGATCTCAGCGCGGCTGGTCTTGGACTTTCCCGACGACGCGGTGGCGTGACCCCCTTGGTTTGGTCCAACTGGACCAAAAAACGGGGTCCGATCAGCGGCGATGAGGATCTCCCATGAGGCGATCTACCAGTCGCTGTTCGTCCAGTCTCGCCGGGCCTTGCGACGCGATCTCTCCAAGTGCTTGAGAACTCGCCGTGTTCACCGTCGTCCCCGCGGCCGCCGCCAGGGAGGCCCGCTGAAAGACATGGCGCCGGTCGCCCAACGGCCCGCGGAGGCCGACGACCGGAAAACCCCAGGGCACTGGGAGGGCGATCTCATCATCGGCAAAGGCGGCCGCTCCGCAATCGCGACCCTGGTTGAGCGAACCACCCGGTTCACCGTGCTGGTCCGCCTGCCGGCCGCCCGGACTGCCGGCTCACTGCACGCCGCACTGGCCACGACGTTGCCGAACTTGCCTGTCGGATGGGCCCGCAGCCTCACCTGGGACCAAGGCAAGGAGACGGCCGACCACGCCCGGATCACCGCTGACACCGGTGTCCCGATCTACTTCTGCCGGCCCTCTTGCCCGTGGCAGCGCGGCACCAACGAGAACACAAACGGCCTGCTGCGCCAGTACTTGCCCAAAGGAACCGACCTCTCACCGATCTCCCAACACAAGCTCAACCAGATCGCCGCCGAACTCAACGGCCGACCACGACGAGTTCTCCAACGGATGACTCCAATGGAAGCATTCAACCAAACAAGTGCAATGACCACATGAAACCGCCCACAAAAAAACTGACAGTCCCGACCCGGCGGAAGTAGTCGTCGATCATCGCTTCTGGGTTGGCGTCGAATCTCTTTGCCCAGTCTTCCTGATTCTGGTTGACCCCGAATTCCGACTGCTGCAACCCGCATCCTCGACAAATGTAATCCAGTGTCCCGAAAGGGCTTTCGAGCCACGACTGGATATGCACACGGAGTCCCCCATCCGTATCCAAATCGACCATATTCATGTGCGGGCAGGTGTTTATCAGCTCTCCGCGGAGCCTTTGTCGCTTCCGCTCGGAGCGTCCGCTAAATACTCCATTGAGATCAATGGAGAGCCACGCCATCTCCATCTCCCCTGGTCAGGAAACTTCCAATGTCCATGTAGTTGAGAATGCTTGCCATCAACATCTTCGCTGTGTCTTCCGGAAGCGTGCCGAGCAAGTCTTCTAGATCTTCCTTGTCGAGCGGCTGGATTGCCGGGACGCGAATCCACGACTTCTTCCTCAGGTTTGCATCGCCCTGGGAGAGCTTGATGCAGAATCTTGTCCTGTGAGTAGTGGAACTGGAGATCGGACATCCTAAGACTAGAGGCCATCTGGAATCGTTGTTCTGCGTCTGTCCGCTGATGACCACAAAGGGACGGCGTTCCTCGTGTCTGGTGCGCTTCGATTCCGGAGGAAGCGCGAGTTTGTCGTCCGCGACGTAGTAGACGCCGCCTGCGATGATCTCCACGGTACTTACAGAACCCTGCTGGTGGCCCTCTTGCGAAGACCCGACCACTCGTCCACTTCTTCTACGAGAAACGACAAGTCATCGCTTATGGGCGGGTCATCGTCGTCCTGGGGAAGACTGTCCAACATTCCCTGGTAACGGCTCACGACATCGCTCATGTCAGGGACCTGCACAGTCTCATCGAGATCGAGCAGGCCGTCATGGTCGCCGCTCTCCTGGGCCTCCTGCATCGGAGGTGTTCGATATGTGTGCTTCTTCAGGAGTTTTGCCGACAACGTCCCGTATTCGTCCAGAACGGCCTCGATGTGCTCCACAAAGCCGTCTGATGCCTCAACGAGAGCCGAAGACTGGCGCAGGGCCGAGAGATCGTGCCGCTTTCCATCGCCCCACTCCCACCAAGTGGTGTCCCTCTCGATGACATCATTTTTCACCAGTTTGTCTTCGACTGCGAGAAGCCGGTTGTCGAATGGTCCGTAGTCCCGCCATCGCCATGCGACTCCTGAACCTGTCGCGCCACTGTGCTCTACTGAGCGCAAATCGGCCAGGTAGAGCAGTTTGGCAATCTTCGTCCTAGTTATGTTCAGACCGCGCTCTGCAGCAAGCACGAGAAGTGCCTCGTAACAGGATGCAGCACGATTCTCGTCAGTCTCTATGAAGGACATACCGCAACAGCAATATTATTCTTGTCGGACTTATACATTTGGTGTTGCACGGCTGAATGCAGCTCAGAACGGCTCTTCGTCGGCTACGTAGGCAGAGTCGTCGAACTCGCGTTGCGGCTCCTTTCGGAATCGGAACGTCGGCGTGGAGCTAATGGAGTGAACAATCTCATTGGCCAAGTCGATATCCTCAGGCAGTTCGTAGGATTCGAGTCTGTCCAAAAGGCGATCGTATGCCTCCGCGTCTTCAATGGCGTCGACCAGATCACAAAAGAAGCGACATTCTGAGCAATAGACCATCGGCTCGATGTCGCCGCTGTCCGCTTCCGCTTCGACCCTAATGACGGCAGCATTTCCGCACACGCTGCACTCCAGCAACCGCTCATCACTCATGGCCGGTGATCCTATCAACGGAATGTGCGACTCGAAGCATGCGTTCTAGCCGCGGCACCATCTCCAAACAGCGATTTCGCCACGTCTCCATATCTCGACACTACTGGCGGCCTCTGACAACGGAGACCCTCCGATACTCGCCCTCCGATGTGGAATACCACCACGCCCCCACTGAGGCGCTTGACGAGAACGGCCAAGGCAACGCCCACGTCTCATTCGCCTGCGCCGCCCACCGAGTGGTCGCCGACGTGGACCCCGACCTCGGCCTGGTGAGAATCCGCGACATCACCACCGCCCAAGACGTGGGCCGCGTCCTCAACCCCACCCAGGCAGTAGGCCAGATCGAAGGCGGCACCGCCCAAGGCGTAGGCCTAGCCCTAATGGAAGAGATCGTCCTCGACAACGGCCTAGTCCGCAACGCCTCCTTCACCGACTACGTAATCCCCACCACCCTAGACATGCCCGACGTAACCATCGCCGCCTGGATAGAACACCCAGAGCCAGGTGCCCCCTACGGAGCCAAAGGAATAGGCGAACCCCCCACCATCTCCTCCTCCGCCGCAGTAGCCGCCGCCGTCCGAGCCGCCACCGGCCAAGACCTCCCCAGAATCCCCATCCGCCCCGCCGACATCGCCCTAGCCTGAGCCTGCCCAACCACACCTGCTGATTTCGATGCCGATGAGAGAAATTTCTCTCGACGCACTGGCACCGTATGATATGACATAAGTACGACGAATCACTGTATAAAGGGACGACGAAAGCCAATGACAACCCTCACATCCCTCTTGGATCACCTCTACGAAGGAGACGTGGTTGATACCACTGATCTGGCTCGTGTCAGCGAGGCCAACCCTCGGAGCGTGGCCCGATGGCGAACCCAGGAGACAACTCCGCGGCGGGGAGCTGAAGAACGGCTTCTCGAGCTACGAGCCGTCGTCGATCTAGCCCGTTCGGTCATGACTGATGAAGCAGCAAGGTTCTGGATGCGTTCGCCCAACCGCGACCTCGGCTACGAAAAGCCCCTCGATCTAGTCGCGACAGGCGAATACCAACGCGTCATCGCCCTGCTGCTCGCCCTTGCGGAGGGCGTCACCACCTGAGATGACCGACATTGACCCAAAATCGATAGCTCGCGCCCCAGCAAGATTTCGACGCCCACAATGATCGGGGAGTGGAACGACCTCCACGACCTGCCAAGCTGACCTGCACGTGAATTTCATAGGATGTGTGGCCAGGCAGTAGACGGACTTTGCCCCCCACCATCACGGTCTAGGCACAGAATGGAGCAGGAGGACAAAGCATGGCAGTGGTAGCTGAAGAGCAATCGGAGATCGGAGCGCTGCGAGCCCGCGTCGCCGTGCTGGAAGAGCGGGTGGCCCGACTGGAAGAGGACTCAGCGGTGAAGGTGATCGAGTTGCGGGAGATCACGAAGGACGAGGCCAAGGCCGAGATCGTCGACCTCTTCGCCACCGGCGAGACCCTCTACTACTCCGACATTTCAGAGCGGCTGCGGATCGACCTTGAAATGGTTATAGACATCTGTCATGAGCTACAACAAGAAGGAGCTATAGGGGTCAAAGAGGCAGCGGGTAGCTAGCTCTTACCCGAACCCCTATCCGCCCCGCCGACATCGCCCTGGGGTGAAACGAGATAGCCAAGCGGGATTGCGGCACAGTCGGACAACCATGCTCCCGCTACCATGGTTATTGACGACACTGTTGGCCACTTGAGACGGAGAGGTGCCATCGAGGACGAACGATTTACCCGGCGGCTCTACACCGTGGCTGGAGCGGCGCGCCTAGTGGGCATGAGCCAGTCCACACTGCGCACATGGTCGCACGGCTACGAGAGGACACTCCTGGGCAATACGCAGGTGAAAAAGGGGCCAGTCATCACCGCATTCGAAAACTGCAACGGTGATCAGCGGTCGATTCCCTTCATTGGGCTGGTCGAAGCGGTGGTAATCCAGGCATTTCGCAATACGGGCCTTCCCCTCCAGCGCATCCGCAAGGCGCTTGAAATTCTCGCCAGCGAGGGCGAACTTGAGCATGCGCTGGCTTCGAAGCAGTTATTCAGCGATGGTGCCAGCGTCTTGTACGACTACGCGACCCGCAGCCAAGACAAGCAGCTCAGGCTGCTAACCGTGGTTCACACAGGTCAGCGGGTGTTTCATGAAGTGATAGGCGACTACTTGGAGCGCATCACTTTCGGCGACACCTGGGCCACCGAACTCATCTTGCCGGTGACCAAGCGGCCTCTGCTTCGCGTCATCCCGGAGGTGGCGGGAGGAGATGCAGTTTTCGTTGAGGGGGGTGCAACCCTCTCGGCGGTTTCGTCCCGCGCCGGCGCCGGCGAGCCGTTGGAGTCCATCGCAGCCGACTTTGGGACTCCCGCAGACCATTTAGAGGAAGCCCTCTGTGCCATCTGGCCGACGCAGGCAGCAGCCTGACCACCCACCACCAGTCTTCTTCTTGGATCGAGGCCTCGGCCGCCGTCTGATTGCCGAAGCGATTCGCGCGAGAGGGTACGAAGCGCTACCGATGGCAGAGGTATACCCCGAAGGCGCCGACCAGCGGATCGCTGATCCCGAGTGGATGCTAAGGGCAGACCAAGAAGGCTGGGTCGCGTTGACCAAGGACTACTCCGTTGTTCGCGACCACCATGATGTGCTGGCTGAAACCACGCTGCGAGTATTCGCCTACAACAATGCCAACCTCACAGGACCCGAGATGGTGGACCGCCTAGAGACCAACTTCAACCGGATCCTGCAACGCGCAGCCAAGCCAGGCCCTTACGTCTACGTCATTGGTCGCGACAAGCTGGACCTCCGCTGGCTTCCATAGGACCTTCCTCTCACTGAAGACCCCGACTGTCAACAATCGCCGTATGTTCTAGACCTAGTCCTTCACCGCGTGCTTAAACGCCGAACGCTCAAGTGACATGCCAGAAAATTCATATTTCTTGCTCACCGTCGCTCCGTTACCCTCAGCATTTGCAAGCACAGATTACAAGGTGGTCATTTATGGGACGCAAGAGTAGAGAGAAGTGTGAGCGGAGGGAAAACGGATCCGGTCCGATAGCCCTCGCTGCCAAGGGCACCGACCTCCCTGACCTCGTCGCGCTGCTTGAGGCGGCAAGTGTCTCTCCGACTGCATCACACAAGATTCCGTCTCTTGGGCTGATCTTCGAGTCAGTGATGAAAAGGACACGCACGGGGAAGCGGCCAGCTAGCCCGGAACTCCTTCCGAGGCTTATCTCCGAGGCTCACAATGAGGATCCGTACCTCTGCATGCAAGAGGATTGGATGCCCTACGATGTTCGAGCCAAGGTGATGGTCCGCTGGTGCGGCGGGCTCTTCAGGATCGCGCCAGGTTCCCTCGAACGTCCAGTAGCGACTGTCGACTTCCTAGGATTGCTTTCTTCGGTAATCGATCCTGTGCTCATTGAGCAAAACGGTTACGGGCTCCGCGATGTGGTCGAGATTGTTCTCCGTCGAGTTGACCATGTCGCATCAACGCTTGCACCAACTTGGGCCGATGAAGCCTTGGAAGACACTGGAGAGCCTGCCTCCCTGCGCATGGAAGAACTCTCTGCCGCACGAACCCTACAGCCAATTTCGGAGACAATTGACGTCTGCTCCTCACCAGAACGAGCAAGCGTTGCGCTCCAGAAACACTTAGTCCCGGCAAATCAACTTGTACGGCAAAGAGACAACCCCGCTACCACCTTTGGCCCCATCATTGGCGTTCTCGATCGCGATGGCAAACAAATTGTCCTTCCTGCTGGACTCCTGATGGACGAACTCGATGCCTTAGGAGCGGACTTGGCGCGTCAAGCCCTTGAGATCGATCCAAGAGTAGAGAATCGCTGGGCAGGCGCAGTAGCTAGCCGAGTTGGCCACGCCCTCATGGGTTCAGGTCACGGGTCTGTCGGACCTGTCCAGACTCCACAGGGAGACATGATTCACTCCGTCACCACTTACTCACGCCAACAGATACTCGTCATCGACACGGTTACCAGCATTGAACAGACATCTCTCCCGGACATCCTCGACTTGAGTAATGGGCGACTGGGCTCAATTGAGGCCGGTGTCGATTTGCAGGGCCCACAACACTCGATCCATATCCCCCCTGATGCTGAAATTGTCAAACTTCAAGTGGTTGCAGCACCAAGAAGTGGGATGTCTATGTTGAATCAGGAGTACCGGATAGCAACGCTCGAGGACCTGCTGTGGATTGCCCGAACCTGCGCTCGAGAACCAGTTGACCTTTGGCATTTCGTGAATGACCTGACTGATCCAAGAGGGATTGCGCAAACGCTGATGTGGGACTTGATCGACGCATGGGAAGTTTGGCGTGACAACGCCAAATCCTTCTATAGAGGTGGATCACAACTTGATATCATGATGTTCGCTCCTCATGCTGCGGAATCCGAGTGGCAGGCCGCCGCCATCGCTTCTACATGTGAAGAGGCCCTATTGGCTCTTGGCCTACCCGCATTGCCAGCATGGCCGATAATAGATGACTTAACGGAAATCAGATACATAGGGGATCTGACCGGGGATCAAGTATTCCGGATGCTGCCATGGCAAACACCAGTTGCAGTCTCGGCATCCGACCCGACTACCAGTGAGAATGCGGACACGATTTGGAACCTTGCTGAAGGGATCACATGGAAGCTAGAGCGCTCACAGGATGCATTCATCCACGCCGCGAAGAGTTCCGGCATCTCTGCCCTACGCATCCACTTCAAGCTAGGCAACTCAGATGAGAATGATGGCTTACTGCTGTGGCCAGAAAATCGGAATGAACTATCCGTCACGATCGGCTGGGATGAATCTTTATTGGATTCACTGAAGGAAGATAGCTACGCAGTCGAATCTCTAATTGGGAGACTGATTGCTGGACAATTCTCAGAAGGCCAGCATCGAGAGGCCTTTGTTGCAGCGTGGGATGCTGCGCCACCGGGCATTCGTGTCGATGGAGTCAGCGTCCAGCAACGCGCCCACGATCTCCCGGAGCCGATCGAGCCACACGACTCTCACCGAAGTGCCGCACAGCAGAGGCTAGGCGAACATCTGCTGGCATCGGGGGTAGAGCCAGGGAATTATGTTGGGTCAAGTGCAACTCAACTTGAGAGCCAGCATGTGTATCCGTGGCTCCTCGAGGAACTTCACCGAATCGTGGGGCAGTATGACAGCAATAGCCTCTTGGAGTTGGCCTTAGTTGAGCTTGAGCGCGCGAACTACAAGCGTTGGGCATACAACCAGCAGATCGCCTGGCAAAGAGGATTCCCAGTCCATTCAGGCACCGAAGATGATTGGGGTCAAGAAATTGTTGAACACGCGACACGGGTGAGGAGCATTTCGCTCATCTTGGAAGAAATCCTCTCTAACCCCCCAACCGGTGTGGTGCAACCGGATAAGGCGATCTGGCAGGAAGCCTTAAGCATCGGCGATCTTTGCCTTGAGTCTGCTTTTCGAAGCGAGACTGTTCACCTCAGCCTCACAAGCACAGCAGTCGTTGTCTCAGACAGTTTCGAAGTCGAGGTCGAATTGTCGGATGACCCAACGGATGTTGATCTTCACGCTTATTCGAAGAGACGACGATCGTCTGCCATTCCCGACGGTATACCGATCGACACATCATTACTTGAGGAATCTGAACCCGAGTCTCAGGACCCGACGCCCCTCCTTGAAGTAATGCCTGAACTGGAAGACATCGATAGCGCTTTCAAGCGAACCCTCGGTTTTGGGCTTGCGGCCCTTCTAAACATCCTTGGTGTAGCGCGGCAGTGGAGTGCCACATCGGAGTCGCCCGTCTCCAAGGCGGCACCACCAGAGATCGTGGAGGAAGCAGTCACCCTAGGGGTCGGTGCCACAGAAGATGAATATCGACAAGCCCTTGAATGGCTAACGCTCCGAGGCAGCGACCTTCGCGCAGACCCACGCGAGTACTGGGAGTCAGAGCGAAGAGCAGTACGAATTGCAACTCGACCCTTTGTAGAATGTGACGCGCAGGTTCAACTACTACCTTGGTCGGTGGAACTGACTTTGGAAATACTCGCTACCTATTTGGGCGATGGTCGGCTTCCATGGCCCGGACGAATCCTCCCCCATGAGGTGAATCAAGCCTTAAACCGCTACCGGCAGCGTCGCAATAGACAGCTTGAACTCGACTGTGTCGCTGCCCTCTCGTCGGAAGGCCTTGTTACACGTGGCAATATAAGGCCCGAGAAGGCGAAGAATTACGGCATCTCTAACCTGTCCGGAGAAATCGACGTACTTTGTGTTGATCCCCAACGCTCGCGAATCTGGGTAATAGAGGCTAAGGATCCGTACACCCCGTTCTCGCCTCGACAAGTCCGCCGCCTGATCACGGATTTCCACGAAGAAAGCGGGTACGTAGACAAGTTGTTCAAGAAGGTCGAGGAAGTTCAGAACTGCGCTACTGCGCTGGCTCAGGCTCTCAGCGTTGAGCGGCCCTCTGGCATTTGGCAGG
>JAJDTA010000007.1 GCA_022827405.1 Acidimicrobiia bacterium | reverse complement strand
CCGGGAGTACCCATGCCTCCACTCTTATTCGCAATGCTCGGCCACCGCCAGCGCGTATCGGAATGTCGTGGCTGCGAATGGCTATTCCTGCTCGGCGATTTTGACAGCGTCTTCGAAACTCGTGCCTTGCTCGATGAGGTTGCGGTATTTCATCACGTGGCGGGGGCGGTTGAATCCGAGCACGCCGACCAAGCGGCCAGCCCGGCCGTAGAGGGCGGCGAAACGTCGCTCTTCAGTCGATCCGGTGATGATGCGCACCTCGTCGTCGGGCCGGGCCCGCCCGGCCAATTGGATCTTGCGGTCGTACTGGTCGCTCCAGAACCACGGGACCGGGGCGTAGGGCTGGGCCTCGTCGTCGGAGGCCAGCAGGCGAAGCACCGCATGCTGGCCTTGGGCGATGGCGTTGTCCCAGTGCTCCACCCGCATGGTCTCGCCGAACAGCCGGTTGGGCCAGCGGGCCACGTCCCCGGCGGCGGCAATGCCCGGGGCGGCCAGGCAGGTCTCATCGCACACCACCCCGTTGTCCAGCGTCAGCCCGGATCCCTCCAACCACTCGGTGTTGGGGGCCACACCGATGCCCACCACCACCACGTCGGCGTCCACCGATGTGCCGTCGCTCAGGTTCACCCTCTCCACCCGGCCATGGCCATCGAAACCGTCGACGCCCACGCCGAGCCGCAGGTCTACCCCATGGTCTCGGTGCACATCGGCGCACACCGTCCCGACCTCAGTGCCCAGGACTCGGCCCAGCGGCACCGGCAGGGCCTCGATCACGGTGACTTCCAGGCCCCGCTCCCGGGCAGTAGCCGCCACTTCGGCGCCGATAAACCCGGCGCCCACCACCGCTACCCGCTGGGGGGAAGCCTCCAGCTCGGTGCGGATGGCCAGACAGTCGTCCAGGCCCCGCAGGGTGTAGATGCCGTCGAGGCCGTTGGTGGGCAGCTCATGGCACCGGGCCCCAGTGGCGATGAGGATTCCGTCGGCAGTTACCGCGGAGCCGTCGTCGAGGGCGACGGTCCGGCTGGCGACATCGAGCCCGACAGCCCGATGGCCCAATCGCCAGCCGGCCTCCAATTCCTGGAGCGAGTCGTCGTCGGACAGCGCGATGCGGTCTTGCTCCCACTCCCCGGCGAGGAGCTGTTTGGACAGGGGAGGCCGGTCGTAGGGCTGGTGGGGCTCATCGCCGATGATGGTGATGGCCCCGTCGAATCCTTCTCGCCGGAGCGTCTCGGCCGCCCGGGTACCGGCCAGCGAGGCTCCGACAATCGCTAGTGAGCGCAGTGGGCGCCTACTCCTCGGCTACGGAGATGGCTTGCTTGGGACAGCGTTGGACCGACTCGTTCACCCGCTCGCGGGCCTCATCCCCCGGGGTCTCGTTCAGCAGGTACAAAAAGTCATCGTCGCGCACCTCGAAAATGTCAGGAGCGACCTGCATGCAAATGGCGTTGCTCTCGCACAGGTCGTAGTCCACGACCACCCGGTATCCCATTGGTTCCTCCCATCTCCCACGAAGACACCCCGACCCTACCCAACCAACCCCCACCCCGTCACCATCGGGCCGCTTGTCAGTTACAAGCAATGGTGCTGGGTATAGGTGCGAATCTCTTGGCGGGCGGTGGCAACGGATTCTTCGAGGTCGAAGGCCCGTTCGAATAGCTCTTGGAGGTCTTCGATCTCATCAATCTCCCGGGAAGCGTTGGCCACGGTAGTAACCGCCTCTCGAATATCAGGCGGTGCCGCATCCTCTAGGTCGTCCAATCGAGCCAGATCGCCTTCCCCCTCAGCCGGCCGCATCCCCACCCCCTCCTCAGCCAACCCACAAAACGCCACCAAATCCCCCCTATCCTCCCCCCCACAAGCAGCCACCCCCAGCAAGACCAAAAGCGACAAGCCCACCATCCCCAGGGCTAGAGGAACCGTTGGCTTCCTCCGGTGAGATCGCGAATCCAGGCGAGCCGGTGGGTGGCGCCGGAGGCGGACCCGCACCAGCAATAGCGACAAGCCCCTCATACACCTATGACAGTAACCATCGAGGGCGGTGGGTGGCGTCGGGGCCAGGACTCGGCGCCACCGCGCGCCGAGCCGCCCCGACGACAGGACCCGCCGCCCGGACGCGCGCAAACACAGTTCAGGAGGTGGGCTTGTCGGCGCCCACGATCCACATGGCGTAATACTGGGCGCCACCGCCGTAGGCGTGGCCGAAGGCTTTGCGGGCGCCGTCTACCTGGTGGTCGCCGGCCATGCCCCGCACTTGTAGGGCAGCCTCGGCGAAACGGATCATTCCCGAGGCCCCGATGGGGTTGGACGACAGCACGCCACCCGAGCAGTTCACCGGAAGGTCCCCGCCGTCGAGATGGGTGGCGCCTTGCTCAACCAGCTTCCAGCCGTCGCCGATCTCACAGAATCCCAGGCTCTCCAGCCACATGGGCTCATACCAGGAGAACGGCACATAGATCTCCACCGCGTCGATCTCGCCTCGCCGATCGGTGATGCCCGCCTGGGCGAACACATCGTCGGCGCAGTCCCGGCTGGCCTGGGGATTTACCTCGTCGCGTCCGGGAAAGTTGTTGGCCTCGCTGCGCAGGGCCGCGCCGTGGAGCCAGGCCACCGGCTTGGTGGAGGCGTCCCCGGCGGCCTCGTCGCCCAGCACCAACGCGCAGGCCCCGTCGGACGACGGACAGGTCTCAGAGAACCGGATCGGCTCCCACAGCATGGGCGACTCCACCACCTGGTCGAAGGTCAGGTCTTGCTGCTGGAGGTGGGCATACGGATTGCGCAAGGCGTGCTGGCGGTCTTTGAACGCCACCATGCAGCCGATGAGTTCGGGGGCGTTGGTGCGGGCCATGTACTGGCGGATGATGGGCGAGAAGTAGCCGCCGGCCCCCGCGTTGATCGACACCGAGAACGGCTGGGGCAAAGACAGCGCCCAGGTGGCGTTGGACTCCGACTGCTTCTCAAATCCCAGGGTGAGCACTCGGCGGTGAATGCCGGCCTGCACCAGTGAGGCGGCCACTACTGCGGTAGACCCGCCCACCGAACCGGCAGTGTGGACTCGCAGCATCGGCTTGCCCACCGCCCCCAGCGCCTCGGCCAGGAACAGCTCGGGCTGCATGACGCCCTCGAAGAAGTCCGGGGCCTTGCCCACCACCACGGCGTCGATGTCGTCCCAGTCCAGTAGGGCGTCTTCGAGCGCCCGGTAGGCGGCCTCTCTCACCAGGCCGGGGAGGGACACGTCGCCTCGGATGGTCTGGTACTTGGTCTGGCCGACTCCCAACACCGCGGTGCGCTCGGCCATCACTCCCCCTCCATCACGCACACCAGGTTCTGCTGAAGGTAGAGGCCCGACGCGGCGTGGCCCAACACCCGGTCGGCCCGCGCTTCGTGAATCTGGGCGGCGGCATCGGCGATGCGCATAAGGCCGGCGGCCATCATGGTGTGGCCGGCCAATGCCCCGCCGCTGGCGTTGACGGCAGTGCCGGTTCCCAGCCCAAGCTCAAGCTCCAAGATGTGCTCTTGGGTGGTGAACGGGGCAGCCAGCTCAGCGGCGTCGAGGCGGTCATCTCCCACTCCGGCCTCTGCCGCCGCTTTTTTGGCACTGGGTGCCCGGGTCAGGTCGCGCACCCCTGGCTGGTGGGGGTCGATGCGGTGGTCAATGCCTTTGATCCACGCCGGCCTCTCGCACAGCTCTCGGGCCCGGTCGCCGGTGGCCAGCACCACGGCCACCCCTCCGTCGGCGGAAGCAGCACAGTCGCTAGGTCGCAGCGGATCGGCGATGGGCGCCTCGGCCAGCACACTCTCGGCGGTGGCGCCAGGCGACGACCGCACGGCCAGCGGGTTGTCGGCTGCGCCATTGAGGGAGCGAACCGCGATCTCGGCCAGGCGCCGCTCGCTGACCGTGCCCGATTCCAGCATGATCCGGGCTTGGAGTGCGGCCATGGAGAAGGCGTCGGGCCACAGCGGCCCCAGGTAGTAGGGGTCGAGCTGGGTAGAGAGCACATCGCTCAGCGATCCGGGGGACGACTTGCCGTAGCTGTACACCAACGCGGTGTCCACCCCGCCGATCTGGAGCTTCACCCACGCCTCGTACAGGGCCCAGGCCCCGTCCATCTCCACGTGGCTCTCGCTGATGGGCGGCACCGCGCCCACCGCGTCCAGGGTGTGGACGAACGAGAACGCCTGCCCGGCCAGAAAGTCGCTGCTGCCCGAGCAGGTGAAGCCGATGTCGTCCTGCGTGAGGCCCACTGCGCCCCGGGCCTCGTTGATGATCGGCACCATCAACTCCACTTCGGTGGTGTGGGTGAGGGCCTTCTCCTGGTGCTGGGCCACCGATACCACGGCGATGTCGCGCATCAGCCTTGCTCCCCGGCCGCGGCCTGCTTGGCGTGCCAGGCGTTGGTGCCCGCGGCGGTCACCGGGATGTCGGGCTCGCCGGTGGGCGCCCAGTACAAGATGTTCTCCGCGGTGCGGCCCAGTTCGTCGTCGGGCTTCCACACCGCCCGCACCCGCATGCCCATGCGAACCTCAGAGGTGTCGATCCCGGCCACCAGGCCCAGAAAGCCGATGTCGGCGCCGTCGAGGTGGATCCAGGCGCTCACGTAGGGGATCTCCAAATCATCCCGGCCCGGAATGGGCAGGCGGGTAACACAGAAGCCCCCCACATGGCCGGTGTCGGGCAATTCCACATAGTCGGGGGTGGCCGCGCCGTGGCGGGGGTCCACCCCCCGAGGGGGCACGAACACCGCCCCGTCCACCGGAGACCGCTGTCCGAGGATCTTGCGGTCGGCGAAGGCGTTCAGATACCCCGAAGAAGCCGAACCGGGGATGAAGTCATAATCCAGGCGGATGGGGGTTCGCACCGACCGCACCGGCTCCACGTCGGCCAGTTTCTCGGGCAGGCTCACCTCGCCCGACAAAGCGGCGGGGGGGATGCTCGGATCGGCGCTCATTGGCCGGCGCCCTCGGGCACAAAGCCCTCAAGGTCGGCGATGTGGCCTTCTCGCTCCGGCCGCCATCGGGCCGTCACCCGCATCCCCACCGACAACCCCTCAGGGCCATCCACCAGAAGTCCGTGGACCATGGGGGTGTCGGCTCCGTCGAGGCGGATCAATCCCAAGCCGTGGGGGTGATCCCAGGGTGACTGCGCGCGGGGCGGGTCCACCCAGGTCCAACTCACCAGCTCCCCGCCTGGGCCCACTTCCACCAGATCGGTCAATGGCTCAGAGCTCTCCGGGTCGTACTCGGTGGGCGGGCACAGCACCGTCCCGTCGGCGCGGCGAATGCCCAGGATGATCCCCTCCCGCAGCCCGGTCAAAAAAGCGCCGATCACCGGGCCGGTGGTCCGGGTGAAGGGGTACTCCAGCACCAAATCAGCCCGAAGCCGCTCCGCCATCGATTTAGCCCTCCCCGTCCACCGAGATGGTGCCCGCGTCGGTGTCGATAACCACCGTGGTCCCATCAGCCGGCTCGTCGCCGTCGAACTCCACCCCCATAAGACAGGGGATCTGGAAGTCCCGGCTGATGATGGCCAAATGGCTTTCGATGTCGCCCGACCGGCACAGGATTCCGGCCAGGTCGGCCTCAATAGGAGCCAGAAAAGTGGCCCCCGCGTCTTTCACCAGCGCCACCGTCTCGGAGGCGACATCATCACCGGCGTCGAGCACCGCGATCACGTCGTCCGGCGTGTCGAATCGCATCAGCCGGCCCTGGCCGGAGATGCCCGAGAAAACCGGGCTGCCCCGGCCCACAATTTCGCCCATCAAAACTCGATGACCTGGCGTACAACCTCGCCGTTGCGCACCGCCTCGAGGGCCGGATTGATCTCGTCGATGGTGATGCGGCGGGTGATCATGCGCTCCAAGTCGAGCTTGCCGTTCTTCCACAGCCGCAGCAGTCGGTGGAAGTCGCTACGCGCATCGGTGCCGCCGTAGTAGGAACCCACCAGGGTCTTCTCGTTGTAGAACAGCTCGAAGGCGCTGAAGGAGACCATCTCCTCCATGCGGCCCACCCCCACGATGCAGCAGGTGCCGCCTCGACGGGTCATGTCGTAGGCGGTGCGCATGAGGGCGGGAACGCCGACGCACTCCAGGGCATAGTCGAATCCGTCGCCCCCGGTGATCTCGTTCTTGGCCCCCTCCAGGTCTTCGGGAAGCACCGCGTGGGTCGCCCCGAAGGAGATGGCCTCGTCGAGCTTGGCCGGGTTCTTGTCCACCGCCACGATCTCGGCCGCCCCGGCGATCCTGGTGCCCTGAATGGCGGCCACGCCGACCCCTCCGGCGCCGATCACCAGCGCGGAGGAGCCCGGGCTGATCTTGGCCGTGTTCAATGCGGCCCCGGCCCCGGTCATCACCCCGCAGCCGATGAGTGAGGCCACGTCCAAGGGGATATCGTCATCGATCTTCACCACTCCTTGGCGGGGCATGAGCATCTTCTCG
>JAJDTA010000197.1 GCA_022827405.1 Acidimicrobiia bacterium | reverse complement strand
GGTGGCGGGCATGAAAGCCCACATTCGACAACAGCACGAAATCTTGTTGACCCGCCAGCAGGTCGAGGCCCGCTGTGGTCTGTCCGCGAGTTCGATCTACCGGCTCATGAGGGAGGGGCTGTTTCCCGAACCCATCCGAATCGGCCGACGCGCCGTACGCTGGCCCGCATCGGAGATTGACCACTGGCTCTCCACCCGCCCCCGGGCCACGGGCGACCGTCCCACCTTACAATCGGCTCAATAGGCACCGCGTGCATCTTGCCTATGCGACGGATGATTGCCGTCCTTGTAGCTTATTCCCGAATCGGATCAGCCGCTGTCCCAATTCTGGTCGTTGAATCATCTGCAGAATCCGCTTGGACCGCAACCCCTCTCACCTGTGGGAACGCTGAGTTCTGTTTCTGAATCCGGGGCTTGGCGTTTCTTCACTGAAATGGACTACCTGTTGGCCAGAGGTTTTATCTGCTTGCGCCAAGCCCCCACAATGCCGTGTCCGGCAAACAGAAGGCTGGCTCTGGGCGAAGCCCGCACTCCCACCCGGCCCACTTCGGCGACAACACCCATTCCGCGGGCCATCTGGTGGAGCTCATTGCCCGAATCGCTGTGAGGCTGGGAGTTCCCGACTTCAACCTCCCTGGTTTTTCTGGAGGGCCTGGTGGCGCTGAGCGCCGGACCGGCCGAAACAGCGATGGCCACCCCCAGGGGTGGCGGCCGCCGTGCTTTCCAGTCTATCGCCGCGGAGCGGCCACCCGCCGAGGCAGGCGAAACCGAGCCCCCGCCGCTCGGCTCGTCGGAGTCGATCCCCGAGCCCGAGGGCCTCCGGCGCTCCCCTTTGCTGCCGTCGAGGCCTTTGACCCCCCCGGGTCACTTAGTATGCGTCATGCGCTCTAGAGCGGTTTTGGCGTTCTTTCTGGTTTTGGGGCTTGTGGCCGTGGTGCCCGGTGGCCCAGCGGCCGCCCACGACGTCTCCACCACCCATCAGCAATGTGTGCAGTCCCCCTCCGGGGAGCTTTGCCAGACAGTCACCGATGCGCCGGAGGGCAGCTACACCGCCATCTCCGCCGGCGGCTGGCATTCATGCGCCATCGACACCGCGGGTGCCATCGGGTGCTGGGGCAGGAACAGCAGCGGCGAGGCCGATGCGCCGGAGGGCAGCTACACCGCCATCTCCGCCGGCCTGAGCCATTCGTGCGCCATCGACACCGCGGGTGCCATCAAGTGCTGGGGCGACAACTACAACGGCCAGGCCGATGCGCCGGAGGGCCGCTACACCGCCATCTCCGCCGGCTGGAACCATTCGTGCGCCATCGACACCGCGGGCGCCATCGCCTGCTGGGGCGACAACACCAGCGGCGAGGCTGATGCGCCGGAGGGGGGCGGCTACACCGCCATCGCCGCGGGCTGGACCCATTCGTGTGCCATCGCCGCCGACCAGACCATCGCCTGCTGGGGCAACAGCGGCAACCAACCCGATGCGCCGGAGGGCCGCTACACCGCCATCGCCGTCGGGGCCTGGCATTCGTGCGCCATCGCCGCCGACCAGACCATCGCCTGCTGGGGCTACGGCGACAGCGGCCAAACCGACCCGCCGGAGGGCCGCTACACCGCCATCGCCGTCGGGGCCTGGCATGGGTGCGCCATCGCCGCCGCGGGCCCCATCGTCTGCTGGGGCTACAACGACGACGGCCAAACCGACCCGCCGCAAGCACTAGCGGCAACCACCCCGGCTGGCGGCGCTGTTCTCATAGAGGTTCCCGACGACGCCCCGGAGGGAAGGTGCGCTGAGCACGTCTCGCGGGGCGGCTACGCCTGGGAGAATTGCGCTTGGGAGCCGTACCGGGACAACCCCGAGCACAACTGGGCCATACTCGACGCCGACGCCGACGCTTTGATCGGCTTGATTTGGGAGGAAGTCGAAGTGGAGGGCAAACCGGCCTCCCCGCCGACAAGCGCCCTGGTTCCGGCGAACGCCGCCGCCGCCTGCGCTCACGGCGGCGTTGTCATGGGCTGCTACGACTTCAACGCCCACCACATCACCCGCTCAGACGCGTTCACCGAGACGCTGCTGCACGAGGTGGCCCACGCCTTGATGAGAGACCACCCCTCAATAGCAGAGTGCGGCCAGGCCGCCTTCGACAGCGAGTTTCAAAGGTGCAACCACAACGACGTTTTCCGCTGCGTGGCCGACCACCTTTTCACCGAGTATGCGGGCATCCCCACAGCGGGAGTTTGCGGCACGCCGGAAGTCTCAGATGATCCGGCGTGCGTGACCGTCTTTGAATTCGTGGGCCTCGTTACATCGTGCGTGGTGGAAGGCACGTCCTGGTTCCGGATCGAAAGCCTCGATCCGGATTATTCCCTTACCCACAGCTTCCTAACCTCAGAGAGCAACACCTTCGACCATCCCCACGACGCCGACGCCCCGACGCTCGACATCGTTTGCGAGGACGGTTCGCTCAGCGTTTTCGTTGACTTCGACGGGCAGCACGTCAGCGGCCAGCAAGCGCTCGGCGGCAGAATCCCCGTCTACTACGAACGCGACGGCTCGCCCCCGCACTCGCTGGAAAACGTGCTGTGGGAGGAATCCGAACACAACGAATACGCGTTCGCCCCCGACCCCGCAGCGTTCGCTCAATCGCTGGCCGCATCATCA
>JAJDTA010000165.1 GCA_022827405.1 Acidimicrobiia bacterium | reverse complement strand
GTGCGGTGTGCTGTTCCACCAGCCGGCCTTCGCCGAAGCCGCCGCGGGCGCAGCCGAAGCGATCGGCGATGCGACCCTCGTCCCCATAGACGACTTCCCCGCCGACTCGCTCGCAACCTGGCTCGCCGACGCGTCCCCGACCGCGCCGCTCGTGGAGCGCGACGGGCGTGACACGCTTGCGCTGCCCCAAACCGGCGGCACCACCGGAACCCCGAAGGGGGTGATGCTCAGCCACCGGAACTTCGTCGCCTTGGCGTGGGCCGGGCGCCAGCGCTGGGACGGCGAGCCCCGGGTGATGCTGTGCGCCGCGCCGATGACCCACGTAGGCGGGCGCGCCGCGCTCATCTCGCTCGGCATCGGCGTCCGGCTGGTGATCTTGGGCGCCCCCCACCCGGCCTCCATCCTCGAAGCGATCCAACGCGAGCGCGTCACCGACCTGTTCCTCCCCCCGACCGCCATCTACAGCCTCCTCGACCACCCGGCCACGCTCACCACCGACTTCAGCTCCCTGCGCCGCTTCGCCTACGGATCGGCACCGATGTCGATCCCCCGCCTGCGCCAGGCCTTCGACGTGTTCGGCCCGGTCATGGTCGGCGGGTTCGGGCAGACCGAGAGCCCCATCTATATCGCGCAGCGAGAGACCGCCGACCATTTCGTGGACGGCGACATCGGCGGCGAGCTCCTCGACGACGACGCCCTGCGCTCGGTGGGCCGGGAGACGGTCCTGTCGACCGTCGCCATCGTCGACGAAGACGCCAACCCGGTCCCAGACGGAACCCGCGGCGAGATCGCGGTCAAAGGACCGATGGTGTCGGAGGGTTACTACCGGAATCCAGAGGAAACGGCGAAGGTCAGGCGCAACGGCTGGCACCTCACCGGCGACATCGGCGTGGTGGACGAAAGCGGCCGAATCTATGTGATCGACCGCAAGAAGGACATGATCATCACCGGCGGCTTCAACGTCTACTCCGGCGAAGTCGAACAGGCCCTCCTCAACATCGACGGCATCGCCGAAGCCGCCGTCATCGGAGTTCCCAGCGACCGCTGGGGCGAAGAGGTGAAGGCCATCGTGCGCCTCCACCCCGGCACCGACCTCACCGACACCGACATCATCGCCCGATCAAAGCAGGCGATCGGATCGGTCATGGCCCCCAAGACGGTGGACCTCGTCGACGAGCTGCCCCGCACGCCCATCGGCAAGATCGACAAGAAAGCGCTCCGCTCCCGCCACTGGAACGACGCAGGCCGCTCCATCTGAACCTGGCCGCTGTGCCGGATCCAGTCTCGCTTGCGAGCTGCAACCGGCGAATGAACCAAGTGTCCAGACAACAGGGGAAACTCCACACATATTATGCTCGTTCTTAAGGTTTATTGTGTAACTCCTAGGTGTTATGCGCGATACTCAGATTTAGTGCGCTAAAGTGTCGGCATGGACGGGGAATCGTCGCTGGGCACGCCCGCGACGAGCCCGTTCTCCCCCCATTTCGGGAGAACGCCGTGGTCTCTTGTGGGTAGGGACGACCTGCTGGCTGATCTCGGCAACGGGCTGGCAACGGGGCCTGCTGATGCCCGCTATACCAGCGTCTTGATGGGAGTGCGCGGGTCGGGCAAGACCGTTTTGCTCAACGAGATAGAGGACAGGGCCGCCGCGGACGGGTGGGTGGTGCTCTCATTGGACGCGGGAACCCCCGGTCTTGTCGAACGGATCGTGAATGCGGTCTGTTATGCGGACGACACCTACGATGCCCTCGATGCGGCGGGGGTTGGGAGAACCCGGTCGGTGGAGAAGAGCGTCGGGATCAGACTGGGCTTGGTGGAGGGGACAGTCGCCACGAGGGAGTACCGAGACCGCATGGCCAACATGGGGTTGAGGGAGCACCTCTCCTACCTGTCGCGGGCGGCAGGCAAGTGCGGAACCTCGGTGCTGCTCACGGTCGATGAGTTGCACGGTATCGACAGGGTGGAGGGCCGCCGGCTTTCCAACGATCTCCAACACATCACCAAGCGCGCCGGCATGCCGCTGGCTTTTTTGGGGGCGGGGCTGCTGGAGATGAAGACCACCCTGCTGAGGGACCGGAAGATGACCTTCTTCCACCGGTGCGAGCATTTCGAGATGCCCCCTCTGGAGACAGGCGATGCCATGGTCGGGCTGGCCAGGCCCATCAGAGAGGCGGGGGGTGAGATCTCCGGTGAGGCACTCAGGCTGGCCTCCCAAGCCGTGGGCAGCTCTCCTTACCGGTTGCAGGTAATAGGCGATCTGGCCTGGAAGCTCGCAGGAGCACCGGAGAACCCCATCGGCGCCCGTTCGGTGGACACCGCGATAGACGCGGCAGGCGAAGTGGTGAGAAAGAAGGTGAGCATCCCCGCTTGGCACGACCTCTCAAGCAGCGAGCGTTCGATTCTGGCCGCAGTGGCCGCCGCAGGAGGCGCGGCCACACCGGCTGGAGTCGCGTCTGGAACCCGCATCAGCAGCGGCTACGCGAACGAGACGCTCGGCAGGCTGAAGGACGCCGGCTATCTCGACCAGCCCCGCCACGGCGCATACCGGCTGACCGAGTTGGTCCCAGCCGAGGTAGTCGCCAGCGAGAGCGGGCTCCAAGACCTCGGTGACGCGCAGCCTTCCCACCTGAATTCGGAGAAATGCCGGAAATGGATGCCTCGGGCGAGAACGCACTGCGTGCTCAACGCAGGCCACTCAGGAGGATGCCGGTCGAAATAACCCCTTTCCGGTCTGGCGCAGTTGTAGGCGAGAATCTGGGGACGGGTCTGTGGTTGCTCTGATATGCGGTGTGTCAGTCGTTGTCGGTGATGGTGCCGACCCCTTGGCGGTCGGTGACTGCTGCTTGGACCTCGGAGTACAGAACGACCAGGAACGTCTCGTCGCCTTCGGGCCGGCTGTCGTCGACCGCTGCCACGGTGATGGTCTTGGAGGTCTCGCCGGGCTTGAAGGTCAGCGACCCGTAGACCCGTTCGAAGTCCCCGTAGATCGCCGACGCCTCAGCCCCGTACCCGACGGGCCGCGCGTAGTAGTTCACCCACACATAACGGCGGCTGGACGGGCTGAGCGTCACGGTGAACGTCAGGGTCCCCCCCTCGGTCGCCGTTGCGTCGCTGATCGACAGCGACGGCGTAGCGTTCGGCGGCGGGTCGTCGTCATCGGCCACCGCCACCGTGGCTGTGCCCGCGGTCGCAGAGACGGTGTAGCCGCTGCCGTCATCGACGGCGACCGTGACCGTGCCGTCGGCCTCGTCGGTGCTGTCGTGGGCCGTGGCGAGGGTGTGCGTGACACTGCCCGACGTGGGGATGGTCACCTGACGCGACCCGGCGGCAGCGCCGAAGGCGCCCGACTGCGAAACGGTCACCTCGACTGTCAGCGGCGCCGTCGGCGCGGGGTCCGCGGTGACCGTGAACGCCGCGTCGCCGCCCTCGGTGATTGGGAAAGGGACGAAAGCCGCGCGGCGCGGCGTGCGCCTTGAGGTACTCGGCGGTCTGCGCAGCAGAGAACGCGGGGTTCTGCTGCCGGACCAGCGCGGCGAGGCCGGCGACATGGGGTGCGGCATAGCTGGTCCCGGAT
>JAJDTA010000098.1 GCA_022827405.1 Acidimicrobiia bacterium | reverse complement strand
GAGCACCACATCAGCATTGGCGATGACCGGCGCGAGACGCTGGTGGACGAACATGGTGCCTATTGCCGCGGGATTGCGCCCGTCGATTACACCCTTGCCCTCGCGAGTGGAGATGGTCGCTGCTTGGAGGTGATGTTGCAGATCGCGCAGGACTTGTGCTGCTCCATGGGCCCCACCGCCCACCATGATCAGGGGATGGTGTGCTTGGGCAAGCATGCTGGCGGCTTGCGAGACGAGATCGGGGTCGGGCCGCAGCGGCTCGCTGACCACCGGGTCGACCACCGGGGCAGCAGTCGGCTCTCCCATAGTCTCGGGTGGGATCTCGAGGTGGGCCGGGCGAGGACGGCCGCTGGTCATCGCCGCGAAGGCCCGTCGCACCGCGGCGGGAAGCTGAGAGGCCTCGGTGACTCGCTCGGCGTGCTTGGTGATCGGCCGGACTACGTCGAGTTGATCGTGTACCTCGTGGGGGAGGCTGTTGCCCTGGCCGATCGCATCGCGGTTGATCTGCCCCGAGATTTGGAAGACCGGCGACGACGCGGCGTACGCCGTGGCCAGCCCCGCCCCCGCGTTGTACACGCCGGGGCCGGGCACAATGAGAGTCGTACCCGGTCGCCCGCTCACTCGGGCATAGCCATCGGCCATGTAGGCCGTGGCTTGCTCATGGCGGGTCGTGATGTAGCGGATCTTGTCGGCGCTTTGGTGGAACGAGTCGAGGATATGCATGAGCTGCACTCCAGGGATTCCGAACACCACCTCGACGCCTTCTCGCACAAGCTGCTCGACGACCGCCGACCCGCCTGAGCGCGTGGGCAGGGCTTCGATTGGCTCGGTCATAGTGCCTTCACCCTTACCGTTCCCGTGATGGCTGCCAATTCGCCAAGCGCCTAGCTGTCTGGAGTGTCGTCCCCGAGGGGCTGGCATTAGTTTGAGCCCATCAAGCTGCAAAGGAGCCCATTGTGGAGTTGCGGAACAAGACGATTGTGGTGACGGGGCCGACGGGAATGGTGGGGCCGCCGCTGTGCAAGACCCTGGCCGCCGACAATCGGGTGATCGCCCTGGCCCGGTTCTCAGACCCCAGTGCGCGAGAAGATCTTGAGGCCGGGGGAGTGGAGTGCATCGCCGTCGACTTTGTGAACGCCGACTTCTCGGCGGTTCCCCGCGACGTGGATGCGGTGGTGAACTTGGCGGTGATCAAGACCGGCGACTGGAAGACGGACTTGGCAGTGTGCTCGGAGGCCACCGGCCACCTGATGAGCCACTTCCGCGATGCCCAGGCATTCCTCCACTGCTCTTCGGGCGCGGTCTATCAGCCCAGCGGCGGCGAGCCGTTCACCGAGGACAGCCCCCACGGCAACCATCACGCCCACATGATGCCGACGTATTCGATTTCCAAGATCGCGTCCGAGTCGGTGGCCCGATTCGCGGCCAAGGAGTTCAACCTGCCCACGGTGATCGCCCGGTTGAACGTCCCCTACGGCGACACCAACGGGTGGCCGTTTTTCCACTTGCTGATGATGCGGGCGGGCATGGCCATTGAAGTCCACCCCGACGGCGCCCGCTACAACCTCAACCACGACGAGGACATCGCCGCGGACATCCCGGTGCTGCTCGACCAGGCCTCGGTACCGGCCACCACGCTCAACTGGGCCAGCCCCGGATTGGTATCGGTCGCCGAGTGGTGCGAGTTCATGGCTGAGATCGACGGCTGCGGCCCGCCCCAAATCGTCGAGTCCGACAACGCCATACCCAGCACCGTCATGGACACCAGCCGCATCGAGGCCCTGCGCCCCAACCGCCTGGTGAGCTGGCAGGACGGCATCCGCCGCCTGGTTCTGAACAACCCCGCCTGATCAGCGGCCGGCGGAGCCGGTTTCCGGGGCCGATTGTGGGCACCGGTTGCTGGAACTACCCTGCGGGAGCGCCCAATTGAGCGCAATGTCAAAGGGGGAATTGTGGCTGCTATCGAACCCGACATCTTGTCGCCGACGTTTCTTGAGGACCCGAATGCCGTGCTGGAGGTTCTGCGGGAGGAATACCCGGTGGTGTACCACGAGGCCACTGAAGCCTGGCTGATCTCGCGCTACGACGACGTCGAGCGGGCTTTCAAAGACAAGGCGTTTACCTCCAAGAACTACGAGTGGCAGCTTGAGCCCGTCCACGGCCGAACCATCCTCCAGATGGAGGGGCGCGACCATTCAGCCCATCGGAACTTGATTGCGCCTGCATTCCGGGGTAGCGAGCTCACCGCCAAGTTCGTCCCGGTCATAGCGGCCAACGCCCGAGACCTTATCGACGGCTTTCGCCACGACGGCAAGGTCGATCTGGTCGACCAGTTCTCCATCCGCTTCCCAATCAACGTGATCGTCGACATGTTGGGCCTGGACAAGTCGGATCACGAGCGGTTCCAGAAGTGGTACCACTCGATCATGATGTTCCTCAGCAACCTCACCGGTGATGAGGAAGTTATGGCCCAGGGGCTCCAGACCAAAGAGGAGCTCGAGGCCTACATGATGCCGATCATCGCCGAGCGGCGGGCCAACCCGGGCGACGACCTGCTCAGCACCCTGTGTACCGCCATCATCGACGGTGAGCAGATGACCGACCTGGAGATCAAGGCGTTCGTTTCACTGCTGCTGGTGGCCGGAGGAGAGACCACCGACAAGGCCATGGCCAACATGATGATGAACCTGATCGCCAACCCCGACCAGCTCCAAGCGGTCCGCGACGACCGCAGCCTTATCGACAACGCCTTCGCCGAGACGCTGCGGCACTCACCACCGGTGCAGATGATCATGCGCCAGCCCGAAGTAGACGTGGAGATGCACGGCGTGACCATCCCGGCCGGCTCCACGGTGACCTGTCTCATCGCCGGGGCCAACCGCGACCCCCGCCACTACGCCGATCCCGACACCTTCAACATCTTCCGCGAAGACTTGGACGTGTCCAAGGCGTTCTCCGGGGCGGCCAATCACACCGGCTTCTGCCTGGGGCGGCATTTCTGCATCGGAGCGATGCTGGCCAAAACAGAGGTAGACATCGCCACCAACCAACTGCTCGACGCCATGGACGACGTCGAGTTCGATGGCATGCCGCCCACCCCCGAGGGGGTATTCACCCGGGCGCCCAAGTCCATGCCCCTTACCTTCACTCCGACCGGGGGCTAGGAAACCAGCCTCACTGCGACAAGATGCGCTACTGGTTCTTTCCCAGCGTGGTGGCGGGGCTGGGGGTGGTGCCCTTGAGCTGGCGGCGCCGCTCGAACAGCTCTTCGGCCGCGGCTTGGGCTTGCTCGGCGACCTCTCGGACATCCACTGAGGTCACGTCGCCATCGGCCACTAGCTGTCGTCCCTGCACCCAAACATTGGCTACATCGTGAGACGACGCGGTGAACACCAGATGGGCGGCGATGTTGAAGTCGTCGCCGTGCATGACCGGAACGAAGTGCAGCCCGCCCAGGTCGACGGTGACGATGTCGGCGTCCTTGCCGGATTCCAGGGAGCCGGTCACGTCGTCGAGGCCCAGCGCCCGCGCACCGGACAAGGTGGCCATGTCGAGGATGTCCCAGGGGTCGCCGGTGGTGGGGTCGAGGGTGCTCACCTTCTGGAGCAGCGACGCGAACTTCATCTCCTCGAGCATGTCGAGGTTGTTGTTCTCCTTCTCTCCGTCGGTGCCCAACCCCACCGTCATGCCCTGCTGGCGGTAGAAGCCGATCCGGGCCGGGCCCGACGACAGTTTCATGTTGGAACAGGGGCAATGGGTGACGCTGGTGCCGGTTTGCACCATCAGCTGCACTTCCCGGTCGTCGAGCCACACCCCGTGGGCGATCACGGTCTGGGGTCCCAAGATCCCTCGGTTGTAGAACTCCTCGATGGGGCGGCGGCCGAACTGGCGCAGGCACTCCTGCACTTCCCAGATCGACTCCGAGGAATGGGTGTGGATGCCGGTGTCGAACTCTTCGGCCAGCGCGGCCGCTCCCCGGAACATGTCGGGCGAGCAGTAGAAGATGTGCTCCAAACCCACCCAGGTCCGAACCCGGCCGTCGGCGGCCACTAGGTGGGTCTCCAGCAGCCGCCGATTGGTTTCCAGAGTCTCGAAGTAGTCGTAGAGATCGGCGGTGTAGGGGGCCAGCGTGGCTCGGATGCCGATGGCCTCGGCGGCCCGGGCGGAGCCATCCATGTGCCGCCACATGTCCAGCACCGAGATCGTGCCGCCCCGCAGCCCCTCGGTGTAGGCCATCCACGAGGCCGCCTCGGCTATCTCCGGCGTGAGCGCCCGGTGAGCCGGGTCGATGTGGTCTTCCAGCCACTCCCAGAGGGCCAGCGACTCCGCGGTGCCCCGCAGCAAGCCCGAATGCAGATGGCAGTTGTGAAAGCCCGGGACCACCGCGTGCCCGGTGGCATCGACCACCTCCACATTTGAGGCCGCGGCGTGCTGATCGACATCGGCCACGCGGCCCACAAGTTCGATCTTGCCGTCGATCACCAAGACCGAACCCGGATCGAAGACGGCCTTCGATCCCTCCATCGGGAGCACCGTTCCACCGCGCAACAAGAAACTGGTCACCATGCCTGCCTTTCAGAGCCGCACCTGCGGGTCACGGTAGTGGTTTCTATTCGCCGAGTTGGCCTGTGGTCGATTGCTGTCCATTCCAAAGCTTGCGGTAGTGACCAGAGGCTAGCTTCTGTTTATGAACAGCCACCTTGAGGAGGAGACCCGGGCACGAGCGGTGGGGGCCGCGCTCGGCAACGAGCCCTTCGATCTGATCCTGACGGGCGGAACGGTGGTGGACGTCGGAACGGGAGAGCTGCGCCAAGCCGATGTCGGCATCGTGGGCCCGGTGGTGGCCAGCATCCACCCGACGGGGTCGCGCACCGATACCGCCGCCACGTTTGACTGCACCGACCGGTACGTCGCCCCCGGGTTCATCGACATGCACGTTCACTTCGAGAGCTCCATGCTCACTCCCGGCCAGTACGCCGCCGCAATCTGTCCACGAGGCACCACCACCGTGTTCATCGACCCCCACGAGCTGGCCAACATCGCCGGGGTCGAAGGGGTTCGCTACGCCGTGGACGCCAGCCGGGGGCTGCCGGTCCGGTTCGTGGTGCAAGCCCCCTCGTGCGTGCCGCCCCTGCCGGGGCTGGAGCTCTCAGGCCACGACCTCCATGCGGCCGACATCGCCGAGATGCTCTCCTGGGAGGAGGTGGGCGGCCTGGCCGAGGTCATGGACATGGGCGGGGTGTTGGGCCGCGACGCCCGCATGGTCGACATCGTGTCGGCCGGCCACGAGAGCGGCAAGCTGGTCAGCGGGCACGCCGCCGGCCTGACCGGGCCCGCCCTTCAGGCCTATCTCAGCGCGGGCATCTTCTCCGACCACGAGGTGTTCGCCCACGTGGACGCCATGGAGAAGCTCCGGGCCGGCATGACCGTCGAGCTGCGGGGCGCATTCGACTTCGTGCTGCCGCTCCTGGTGGAGGAGCTGGCCAAACTGCCGGAGTTCCCCACCCACCTCATCGCCGCCACCGACGACCTGTTCGCCGCCACGCTGCTGGAAGAAGGCGGCATCGACGATCTCCTGCGCCGCTTGATCCGCTACGGCTTGGCGCCGGTGCGAGCTTTGAGGATCGCCACCTACAACGCCGCCTATCGCCTCCAGCGCACCGACCTGGGCATGGTGGCCGCCGGACGCCGGGCCGACATCGCGGTGCTGTCGTCCCTGGAAGAAGTCGCGGTGGAAGATGTGTTCTTCGACGGCCGCCATGTGGCCCATGGCGGAGTAATGCTCGAACCGGTTGTCGAGGCGCCGTCGAACCCGCCGCTCGACACCATCCAACTGTCGACGATGACCGCCGACGACTTCATCTTCCGCCTGCCCGGTGTTCCCGATGGTCGCCACCGCATGAGGACCGTTGAGGGCGTGGTGATGACCGAGTGGGGCGAGGTCGAAGTCGAGGTGGCCGACGGGGTGGTCACCGTTCCCGATGGCTACTTGCTGAACGTGGTCGTACACCGCCACGGGCGGGTTCCGGCCACGCCGGTTGCCGGGCTGCTCGGCGGCTGGGGCCACTGGACCGGTGCGGTGGCCACCACGATCAGCCACGACACGCACAACCTCTCGGTATTCGGGCGTGATCCCTCCGACATGGCGGTGGCGGCCAACGCGGTGATCGCCACCGGGGGAGGAGTGGCAGTGGTCCAGAACGGCGAGGTCGTCTCGATCCTCGAGCTTCCCGTGGCCGGGATCTTGTCGCCTTTGCCAGCGGCCGACGTCGCCCGGATTCAGTCAGAGGTTGGCGCCGCGGCCCAAGCCATCGGCTTGCCGCCCGGGCCGCTAACCCAGCCGCTGTTCTCGGTCATGCTGATGAGCCTGGCCTGCCTGACGGGACCGCATGTGACCGACATCGGAGTGGTGGACGGCACATTGAGCCAACTCGTCGACGACCTCGTGTTGTCGTGAGCCGGTTGCCTGTCGTTCCCGAATACGAAATTTGGTGAGCATGACGTTCATCGGCGCCGACCTCGCTCCCAGCCCTGAGCAGATCATGCAACTTCAAGCCGCAGCCCGGGGTGACCAACCAGCCGATTTGGCCATTCGAGGCGGAACGGTGCTGGCGCTCCACAACCGCGAGCTCATCGAGCGCGACGTGCTGATCGTTGGGGAGCACATTGCCGCGGTGACCCCTCCCGGACAGCTGGAAGCCACCATAGAAATCGATGCGTCGGGCCAGTTTGTGGCGCCGACGTTCATCGATGTCCACCTCCACATCGAATACACCATGCTCACGCCGGGGGAGTTGGCCCGATTGGTGGTGCCCCGGGGCACCACCACCGTGCTGGCCGACCCCAACTGCCTGGCCAACGTGGTCGGGACTCGGGGTGCCGACGCCATGGCTTCTACGGGCACGCCGATGCGCATCTTCCAGCAGATCTCCCACAAGATTCCTCGGGTGCCCGCTCTCGAATTGGGCGGAGCGGTGATGCCCGAAGAAGACGTGCTGGAGCGCCTCTCGGCGGAAAACGTGGCCACATTGGGTGAGAGCAACCCCTTCGACCTCGACATTTCGGCCGCCCGCAAAGCCCACACTGCCATTGCCGCGGGCCGAAGGCTCACCGGACACACCGCCCGTATTGCCGATGAGCCGCTGTGGGCCTATCTGGCCGGCGGGGTCAGCGACGACCACAACGCGTTCAACACCGCCGAGGTGATCGACCGCCTTCGCCTCGGGGTGATGATCACGGTGATGTCGGGATCGATGAACGACAACGTGCCGTTGGTGTTCGAGGATGTCGGCGCAGTGGCCGGAGGGTTCGACCATATGAGCTTCTGCGCCGACGACCGCCACGTGGAGGATCTCCGGGACGAGGGCCACATCGACCACCATGTGCGCAGCGCCATTGCCGAGGGGGTCCCGGTGATTGAGGCCTACCGGATGGCCTCGCTCAACGCGGCGCAGTACTACCGCCTTGATCACCTGCTCGGCTCGATCACCCCCAGCCGGCTGGCCGACGTGATGATCCTTGACGACCTGGCTGAGGTGCGACCCTCGCTGGTCATCGTGGGGGGAGAGGTCGCCGGTCGAGACGGCGAGGCCGCCTTCGACAATCCCGACACCATGCCGGATTGGATACGCAACACGGTTCACCTGCCCGGCGATTTCGGACCCGACCTGTTCCGAGTGGAAGCCGACGCCGCTCCCGACGAGGTGGCGGTAGTCCGAGCCATGGAAATGTACGACGGCTATTTCAAGCGGGCCATGGAGGCGGAGCTCCCGGTAGTGGGCGGCAACGTAGTCCCCGATCCCGCCATCGACATCGCCAAGATCACGGTGGTCGACCGCCACCATGGCACCGACACCCGAGCGACAGGGTTCGTGCGGGGGTTCGGGCTCACCCGCGGCGCTCTGGGCATCACCAGCAACTGCGAGAACCAGAATCTGGTGGTG
>JAJDTA010000173.1 GCA_022827405.1 Acidimicrobiia bacterium | reverse complement strand
ACGAACCTCTGGTCGCCCCCTTTGCCGGCTGGCTGGTACATCCCGACTGGGCCGAGCGGGTGATCAGCCGGGCCTACGACAATCTCTCGCCGCAGCAGCGCCGAGCGTTGGTGGCGGCCAACCCCTACAGCTACATGAACGTCACCAGAAGCCGAGAGGACCTCTACGACAACACCGACCTCTCCCACCAAGATCTCGCCATTGAGGGGGCCAGCGCCCTTACCCGCCTCCTCAGCTCCAATGCGTTCAGCCCGACCGGACGGCCGGCCCTGTATCTGTACCGGCTGACCCACAAGCAGGGCATGCAAACCGGGGTGGTGTGTACTGTGCCGGTTCGGGGTTTCGACGACGGCCGCATCCGCATTCACGAGAACGTCCACGACGAGCGGGCCGACTTGCTCACCGCTCACCTCCAGGGTGTGGGCGCCACTTCCAGCCCGGTGGCCATGGCCGTTCGGTCTACGGCGGAGCTTGTCAACCAGCTATTCGACATCACCTCGTCTACGCCCGCTGACCTTGAGTTCGGATCCACCGCGGTACGCCATCAGATCTGGACGGTGCCCGACAGCCACACCGAGCAGCTTGCCGCGGCCTTCGACCATCATGCGCTGTATGTCACCGACGGCCACCACCGCTCGGCCGCCGCGGTGCGGGCGCTGGCCGCCGAGCCCGACAACCCGGTGCTCGCTCGGACACTGGCCGTGGTGTTCCCCGACGAGCAACTCCATGTGCAGGCCTTCCACCGACTGGCGGTCGACCAGCACCACCGAGGGGTCGAAGACTGTTTGACCGCCCTTGACGATGTGGCCGAAGTAACCCCGGTTTTCTCCGCGATGCAGGCCCGCCCTCTTAAGAGGGGCTTCGCCGGGCTCTATCTGGGAGGCTCGTGGCATCAGATGGAGTTGCCCCCTGCGGTGGGCAACGGCGCAGTCAACGGCCTGGACGTGGAGCGGTTGCGCCGATCCATCCTCGATCCGGTGCTGGGGGCCGACGAGCTCGGCCAGCCGGGAGCGGTGGACTATGTTCCCGCTTCGCTCGGCCTCGACGAACTGGCCCGCCGGTGCGATGCCGAGAGCCGGGTGGGATTTGCGCTGTTCCCCCTGTCGGTGCGCGAGCTGATGGCGGTGGCCGACGAGAACGGGCTCATGCCGCCCAAGTCGAGCTTCTTCGCCCCCAAGCCCCGCTCCGGCGTGTTCCTGCGGGTACTGGGACGAGGCGCCACGTCCCACCTGCCCGCCTCCTAAAAGAGCGGTTACTGTTATCGGCGTGTTGATCTCATCGGACTCCCACGTAGTCGAACCCGGCGATTTGTGGCTGGAGCGCTTGCCCAGCCGCCTGAGGGACCGGGCGCCCAGAGCGGTGCAGGACCCCGACAATCGCTACTGGTACTTCGAGGCACCGGAAATGGGCCGAGGGGTGAACCTCACCCTTTCCCGCAACGCCGGTATCTCCACCGAGGAGGTGGACGCTGCCCTGGCTGCTGATCCCGATGCCTGGGTCGGGGCGACGGGCGGGCACGATCCGGTGACCCGGCTGGCCGACATGTGGGTGGACGACACGGTGGCCGACGTGGTGTACCCCACCGCCGGCCTGTCGCTTTTGCAATACGACGACGTGGAGCTGCAACTCGCCTGCATTCAGGTGTACAACGACTGGCTGGCCGAGTTCTGTGCCGTCGACCCCGACCGGCTCATAGGCATCGCCATGGTCCCCACCTGGGACATCGAGGTGGGCGTGGCGGAGCTCAACCGCTGCGGTGACATTGGTCTGCGGGGCGCCATCATGTGGAGTTCGCCTCCCGCCATCCGGGAGTTCAGCTTTTTTTCCGATCGATACGAGCCGCTGTGGGCAACTGCCGCCGAACGGTCGATGCCGATATCCATCCACATTCTGGCCGGTCACCAAACCAAGGGAATCAGCCAGTACGGGGTGACCGTGGAGGGCACCTACTACTTCGGGATCACGTCGCGCGACGAGCTGGCCCGCACTACAGCCGAGCTGATCGCCGCCGGGGTGTTTGAGCGCCACCCCAACCTGCGCATCGTGGCTGCCGAGGGAGGAATCGACTACGCCGCCCGGCTGGAGCAGAGACTCGATCTCACCTACAGCGGCGCTTGGGGGGGGATCGACGACAAGCTGACCTTGAAGCCCTCGGAGTACTTCCGCCGCAATGTGTACCTCACCTACATCGAAGACCTGATCGGGCTGAACAACCTGCGGTTCACCGGCAGCGACCACTTCATGTGGTCCAGCGACTATCCCCACGGCGCAGCCACCTGGCCCCGGTCCCAGGAGTTCACCGCTATGGAGTTCGACGACGCCGGCGTGAGCGAGGCCGACCGCCGCAAGCTCACCCTCACCAACGTGGCCGAGCTCTACAACATTGATCTGGATGCGGTGAGCCAGCCGTCGCCGGTCATCGCCGACAAAGTGGCCGCGCCAGTCAGCTGATCGGCACTTGCCGGGAGTCAGGCGGGGCCGGGGGCGGCTGCTTGTTGATCAGGTGAGTGGCCGCCGATTCGAAGTAGTCCACCATGGCGGCCCGGATATCGTCGGCCATCTCGGCTTCGCCTACCGCCGCCCGCATGTGGCCCATCCAGGCATCACGCTCGGGGCCCCCGATCTCGAACGGCGCGTGGCGCATCCGCAGCCGAGGGTGGCCCCGCTCGGCGCTGTAGTGCGGCGGCCCACCCCAGTACTGGGCCAAAAACCCGGCCAGCCGGCTTCGGGAGGGGCCAAGATCCTCGGGATACAGCGGGCGCAGCACCGGATCCTCGGCCACTCCGTCGTAGAAGCGGTCGACCAATTGGTCGAAGAACGCCTGTCCGCCCACTGCGTCGTACACCGACTGTTCCACCGGCCTAGCGTATTGCACCATGTCCGCAGTCCTATTTCTGAGGCACGCCAAATCCGACTGGCATGCCGGAGCGACTGACGATCTGAGCCGGCCGCTGGCCAACCGGGGCCGCGTCGCCGCCGCGGCCGTCGGCAGCTTCCTCGCCGATGTCGGCCACATTCCAGACTTGGTGCTGTGCTCACCGGCCGTCCGGACTCGCCAAACCGTGGAAACCGCCATTGCTGCCGGTGATTGGCCCTGTCCGATCGAGATTGTCGACGAGCTGTATTACGGCACGGTCGAACACACCGTCAAGCTGGCCTGCACGCGGCAGGTCCCGCTGCTCATGCTCGTCGGACACGAACCAACGATGTCCGGTGCCCTGGAGTACTTGACCGGCGCCGAGTTGCGCATGCCCACCGGGGCCTTGGCTCGAGTAAGCCTCAACCCCGACAACTCCGGCGAACTGGAGTGGCTCATCCCCCCACGCCTGCTAACCGACGGCTAGCGCAGAACCGACCTCTCAATCCTCTTCGGACTCATTCAGCTCCAACACCGCCTCGGCCTCGACCAACTCGGCCGCGGCCACAGATCGGGGATAGGCCTCCACCGGCGAGACATCGTCAATCCTCTTGACTCCGCTGACTGGACCCAGCTCCTCGAACTTGCGAGCCCGGGGAAGCACGCGGCCTTCCAATGATCCGATGCTGTCGTTGTAGGCCTTGACCGCCCGCTGCAATCCCTTGCCCACGTTGTCTACATGGCCAGCGTAGACCCGCAAGCTGTCGTATAAGGCGGTCGCGCCATCAGCAATCTCCTGGGCGTTCTCCTGAAGATCCTGCTGCTGCCAGGCCAGAGCAACCGTCCGCAGGAACGCCAGCAAGAGGCCGGGAGTGGCAATGAGCACGCGGTGCCTCTGCCATGCCTCATCCCACAGGGTGGGCTGCACGTCTACCGCTGCATCCAGGATCGGGTCGGCAGGCACGAACATCACCGTGAAATCGGGTGAACCGTCGACTGCCGCGGCGTAATCCTTGTCTCCCAAAACCTTCGCATGCCCCATCAGCGACCGGGCGTGGCTGTGGAGTAGTTCGTCTTGGCGCTGCTCGTCTTTTTCGCTGTGTGCTTCGAGGTATGAGTCCAACGGCGTCTTGGCATCGATCACCACCTGGACACCGCCAGGCACCCGGACCACAGCGTCTGGCCGCAATTTTCCGTCGTCAGTGTCGATGCTGTGCTGTTCAAAGAAATCAATGTGCTCCCTCATGCCAGACACCTCGAGGATGTTGCGCAAGGTCTGCTCTCCCCATAGTCCCCTGACCTGCGGTGAACGGAGAGCTTCTTTCAGACCGCCAGTGGTCTCTAAAAGTTGTTTGACCTGGGTATTCAACCCTTCGTAGGCCCCCTCCCGCTTCTCCTCGATCTCGTTGACTCGCTTCGCGAACGTCTCCAAGTTCTCCTTGACCGGTTTGACCAACTCGTCGATGGCCTGCTGGCGCTGCTTCAGGTCGGCCTCGCTGAGCTTCTTCTGGTTTTCGAACTGCTCCTTGGCCTGCTTGAGAAACGCCTCGCTGTTGGCCTTGGTCACGTCGTCGGCAATGCCCTTGAACTGGGTCTCCAACTCCTCGCGTGCCTTGGCTAACTCTTCGCTGCGAGCCTCATGCTCGGCCTCGGTTGCGGCCAGCCTTCGTAGGGCGGTCTCCCTCTCGTCCCGCACCTCATCCCGCTCTGCCCGGGCCGCGTCGCGCTCGCCTCGCGCCTCGCTGAGCTGCTGATCGCGTTCGGCAAGCTGGACCTCCAATTGCGCCGTTCGGGTCCTGAGTTCACTTGTGTCGTCGACCTGGGAGGCAACTCCGACATGGCGCCCCCGCCACACCACGAGAGCAACGGCAGCCGCGAGGACCACAACAACAATGACGAGAACAATCTCCATAGGCCCGCCATCCTAGGAACCCGCAGTGACACATTCCGGCAAGGGCTTTGACCAGCGGTTTGTTCTACCCTGCTACCGAGTTTCAAGAACGACGAGGGAGACCTTCGATGACCCAGATGAACGAGCTTGGTTTCTACACGCTGGCCGGGGCGCCGGAGTCGCCTCGGGAGTTGATCGACGAGGTTCGCCAGGCCGAGGAACTGGGCATTGGCAACGTGTTCATCAGCGAGCGGTTCAATATCAAAGAGGCGGCCACATTGTCGGGGGCTGTCGGTGTGGCCGCCGAGAGCATGGGAATCGCCACTGCGGCAACCAACCACCACACCCGCCATCCGGTGGTGACCGCGGCCTACGCCATGACCATGCACAAGCTCACCGGCGGGCGTTTCTGCCTGGGCCTCGGCCGAGGGGTCGACCGGCTCTCGCAGGCGTTCGGCCTGCCTCCCATTACCACCGCCCAGATGGAGGACTTTGTCGGCGTCATGCGCCGGCTGTGGCAGGGCGAGCCCATCTTCAATCACGAGGGCCCGATCGGCGACTACCCGGTGCTCACCCTCATGGGGGCCAGCAGCGAGCACATCCCCATGGCCCTAACCGCCTTCGGCCCCAACTCCCTGGCCCTCGGCGGTCGCTGCTTCGACGCGGTGGTGCTGCACACCTTCTTCACCGACGAGACCACCGCGCGGGTGGTGAACGCCGTCAAGCAGTCGGCCGAGCAAGCCGGGCGCGACCCGGCCTCGGTGAAAGTGTGGAGCTGCTTCGCCACCATCGGTGACCACCTGCCGGAAGACGTGAGGCTCAAAAAGACGGTGGGCCGCATGGCCACCTACCTCCAGGGCTACCCCGAGCTCATGGCCCGCACCAACAACTGGGACCCCGCCGCGCTAGAGCGGTTCCTCACCGACGAGCTGGTGGCCAACTTCCAAGGCGCCATCGATCAAGTGGCCACCACCGAGCAACTCGAGCACATCGCCACCCTCATCCCCGACGAATGGCTCGCCCCCGCCGCCACCGGCACCCCCGCCCAGTGCGTGGAGAAGATCCGGGGCCAATTCGACCTCGGCTGCGACGGAGTCATCCTCCACGGCGCCAGCCCCACCCAACTCCACCCCATCGTCGAGGAGTACACCCGCACCCGCCCCGCCAAAAAATTCGACCACCTCCCCCCCAACCCCGGCGGCTAACGGCGCGAGCGGTATAGCGTCTTGGCGATGCAAACCGAGACGACCACTGTTGCCGGGTTGGGGATGCGGGAATACACCGGGGGGTCGGGGGATCCGCTGGTGATGCTGCACCACTCGTTTGGCAACCCAGGATGGATGCCGATACACGAGGCCCTGGCCGCCAACTACTCCGTGCATGCGCTAGATTTGCCGGGCTACGGCGGGGCGGAGGGGTCGGAGCGGCCCGATTGGGCTCGCCATCCTCGGGACCTGGCCCTGCTGGTGGGCCAGTGGCTGCGGGCCAAGGACCTTGGACCGGTTGAGCTGGTGGGCTGCGGGTTCGGGGGGTGGGTGGCGGCCGAGCTGGCCACCATGGCCCCAGAGCTGCTCAAGCGGCTCGTTCTGGTGGGAGCGGCGGGGCTGCTGCCCGAAAATGGCCGCATCTACGACCAGTTCTTGGTGTCGCACTCCAACTATGTGGAGGCCGCCTTCTCCAGTACCGAGGCTTTCGAGGCGATCTACCCCCGCAACGGCGACGAATCCGACGAGCATCCGCTGGGCGACGGCACCCTGGTGGTCTGGGACATGAACCGGGAGATGACCACCCGAGTGGGGTGGAAGCCCTACATGTACAACCGGCGGCTGCGGCCCCTCTTGGGCGGGGTCACCGCTCCCAGCCTCGTGGTGTGGGGCGACAACGACGCCGTGGTGCCCATGGAGTGCGCCCACGCCTACGTCGAGGCCCTGCCCGACGCCCGCCTGGAGATCGTGCCCGACTGCGGCCACGCCGTCGATCTCGAAGCCCCTGAATCTCTCGCCGCCATCATCACCGGAGACACCGGCTCTTCGGTCGGTACTGCACAAATCACTGGAGGAAATAGCTGATGTTCTTGTCGTATTTCACCGAGCAGCCCATGAGCGCCTACCCGGCCGACGAGGGCCTGAAGGAGGGCTTCACCTCGGTGATGTTCTCCAACAAGTACTACGACCCGGTGGAGGGCAGCCGCCTGTTCAACGAGCGCATCGAGGAGTACAAGCTGGCCGATCAGGTGGGCTTCGACGGGATCATGGTCAACGAGCACCACAACGCCCCGTTCTGCATGCAGGCCCGCATCACGGTGATGTCGAGCATCCTGGCCGCCATCACCGAGAACGCCAAGATCGTGCAGCTCGGCAACCCACTGCCCACCTACGACAGCCCGCTGATGTTTGCCGAGGAGATCGCCATGATCGACATGATCTCCAAGGGCCGCCTCATTTCGGGCATCGTGCGGGGCGCGGGCCAGGAGTCGGTGTGCCTCAACGCCAACCCGGCCTACAACCGGGAGCGGTTCAACGAGGCCCACGACCTGCTGGTCAAGACCATGACCGACGACGGCCCGTTCTCCTGGGAGGGCGAGCACTTCCAGTACCGGGTGGTCAACCCCTGGGCCCGGGTGCTGCAAAAGCCCCACCCCCGCATCTGGGTGCCCGGCGTGTTCAGCGCCGAGACCATCCGCTGGGCGGCCCAGCACCGCTACCCCTACATCTCCCTCAACACCCCCCTGCACCTCACCGGAGAGCTGTGGGAGATCTACGACCAGGCCGCCCGGGCCGTGGGCTACGAGGCCGGACCGGAGAACCGGGGCTATCTGCTGCGGGTCCACGTGCAAGAAGACGGCGACAAGGCCCGGGAGAACGCCCGGGAGTTCATGTGGATGCAGGGCGAGTTTACCGGCATCGGCCACCCCTACTGGGTGAGCCCGTCGGGCTACGGCTCGTCGGCCCGTCGGCTCGACTACGCCAAGATGGCCAACGCCGAGGTGCGAGGCTCAAGAGCCGCCCCGTTTGAGCAGCAGCTGGCCGCCCGCGAGATCGTGGCCGGCACCCCCGACGAGGTGATCGCCGAGCTGCGGGTGGTGCTGGAGACGTGCCGCCCGTCGATCCTCATGCTGTGGGGCAACGACGGAGACGTCAACCACGATGACTCCCTGCGGTGCATCGAGCTGATGGGCACCGAGGTTCTGCCCGCCCTGCGCGACATCGGCGACGAGCTGGGACTCCACGACCCCTTCGAGCTGGACTCCCCGATCAGCCTGGCCCTCACCCCGCCCGATGAGCTGAACCCCATCGAGTCGGCAGCCGACCAGCGGCCTGAGGACACTTCCGACAGCCGGTCGCTGAAGATGTTCCGATAATGGGCGAACAACAACCCCAGGTGTCGTACATCCATGCCGAAGACATGGACTTCGCCGAGGTGAAGAGCCAGCAGCACGCCGACGGCCGCCGGGTGTCGGTGTGGCTGAAGATGCTGGAGCTGATCCCCGAGCGAGCCGTGTACCACACCCGCTACGACCCCGGCCTGGTGCTGGAGCGCCACGGCCACAACAGCGACCACTTCATTTTCATCATCGACGGCGAGGTCACCTTCGACGAAGAGTTGTGTCGGGCCGGAAGCCTCATCAAGCTCCCCCACCTGGCCACGTTCGGCCCCATCAAGGTGGGCGACGTGGGTGCTGAGATCCTGGAGATCTACTTCGGCGACTCCCGCCCCGCCCCCGCCGACAAAGCCGAGCACGCCGCCATCCTCGAAGAGCGCGGCATCACCGAACTCCCCCACCCCCCAGTCGATTTACCCGACTGGTTCGGCCCGAGGACCGACTAAGCCGGAACCGGGATCCCGAACAGCCGAGCGGGGTTGTCGGTCAGGATTTTGCGCTTGCGCTCGTCGCTGAGGTCGTCGCGCTCCACCAGCAGCTTCACCGAGTGGGGGAAGTCGCAGTCCCAGTGGCAGTAGTCCGACGAGTAACAGAGAATGTCCTCGCCCACCTGGTCCATCACATAGGGCAGGGCCGACTCGGTTGACTCCACCCCCACGAAGCACCGCCCCGACAAGAAGTACTCCGACGGCTTGCGGTCCAAGATGGGGGCCTGATCGGGCATCAACTCGTACTCCTCGTCTAGGCGCTCCAGCCAGAACGGCAGCCAGCCGCACCCGGCCTCCATGATGCCCACCCGCATGTTGGGGAACCGGTGCAGGATCCCGCCCACCGTGAAGTTCATCGTGGCCAGCATGGCCCCGAACGGGTGGGTCACCGCGTGCTTCTCCAGGCGGGTGTTGTAGCGGTCCAACACGATGGGCACCTGGTCGGGGGCTTGGCCCCCACCGTGTACGCACACCGCGGCGCTATGGCTGTCGGCCACCTCCCACACCGCGTCGAGGGCCGGGTGATCCAAGTTGCGGTCCAACACGTGCTGGGCGGTCACCATGCCCACGAACAGATCGGGATACTGGGTAAAGCACCGATCCAGCTCGGCGGCGGCCCGCTCCGGATCGATCAGGGGCAGTTTGGCCACCAGCTTCAAGCGGGTGGGGTCGTAGGCCGCGTAGCTGGCCCGGGCGTCGTTCAGCAACCGGCACAGCTCGTCGGCAAAGCCGGGATCGCCCAGCGCCCACTCCTCGCCCGATCCCGGCGGGAACATAATGGTCACGTCGATGCCCTCGAGGTCCATATCGGTCATCCGGGGCCCCGGAACCGCCATGCCCTCCCGCTGGAGCGGCGTCTCAAAGTCAAGCTCGCCGGGGGCGTACTCGCCGTAGTTCTGCTGGTCCTCGGTGTGTACCGGCGATCCGGCCCCCGGCAGGTCGCCGTAGATCTCCTTCATCTTGGCCACGTACTCCACCATCTTCGGCCGCCACTCGGCGCTTATCCCGTGGCGCCACTGGGGCGGCTCCCCCCCGTGCCCGTCGGAGTCGATCACGTAATACCCGTACTTGCCCATCCCACTATCGTCGCGCCTCCAGCCCAATAAGGCCAGCGAGCCAAGCCGCCCAGATCAGGCCCTTCCAGCTAGTTCGGCGCCGCGCCAACTCGCCCCCGATGGCGGATGGGGCCAACTGCCCGGCCTGCTTGACACTGGGGGGGGGGGGGAGAAAATGACATAAGTGCAAAATGATCATTTTGTTGGTAATTCGTGTTCACTATCCGAGCGCCCATCTCTGCAACGGAGTCTGAAGACGAGACGCACAAAGTGGATCCCGGTGCTGCTAGTCGCCGCTGTCTTGATGGCAGTCCTGCCCGCTGGCCTGGCGTCAAGCCAAAACGGGGAGAGTGGCCAGATTCGATCTGAACTAATTGCTGAGATTGAGAGTCGGGGCACGCTCCTAAGGGCTCAGGAGACCTTGCTGAACATCTACCGCTGCCGGTTCGACATCGACGTCGACGTAGTGCCGGGAGGATGCATCAACGGAGAGCCCGCGGCGACCGAAGCTCCCGACGAAGCGACCTGGGATGACCACACCCAATCTCAACTCATAGCCGAGATCGAGAGTCGGAGCACGCTCCAGAGGGCCCAAGAGAGCCTGCTGAACGTCTACCGCTGCCGGTTCGACATCGACGTCGACGCAGTGCTCGGAGGATGCGTTGATGGAGAGCCCGCGGCGATCGAAATCCCGGTTGAGGTGAGATTCGTCGAGGTCCCGGTCATCAAAGAAGTCGAAGTGATCAAAGAAGTCGAGGTCATCAAAGAAGTCGAAGTGATCAAAGAAGTCGAAGTGATCAAAGAAGTCGAGGTCATCAAAGAAGTCGAGGTCATCAAAGAAGTCGAGGTCATCAAAGAAGTCGAGGTGATCGTCGAGGTACCCGTCAGAGATCTGCTGGAACCGCTGTCTGTTCGTCCCAGCGATCACCCCGCACGGTTGGTGTGCCTGGAGGAACCAGACGATGAAGCCAACACGTGGACCTGGACCGACGACAACGGTGAGGTGACGAGGTTCGGAGACTTCTTTGGCGTCTACACCGCAGGGATCCAACGCGGCTGGGCAGCCGCCCTCGCCCTAGAGACGGCGTTTCCAGAAGACAGGTACCAGCACCGGGTGACCCAGGGCGCATGGCACGCCCAATGCGCCTCGTACCACGGCATAAGCCTCAGCCCCGAAGGCGACTACGCGACCGGCCCCGACGACTGGTCTCAGTGAAATATGAACTCAATGCAAAGGAGAAACTGACAATGAAGACACTACGGAGAATGTTCGGAGCGGCGGCCGCGCTGGCCCTTGTGATAACCGTGATGGCAACAACAAGCGTCGCCACCGCCCAAGACGGCGACGGTGGCGACGGCAACGGCAGCGACATCTGCTCCGACCTCAACGACCAGCAAAGGAGATACTTCCAGAGCATCGGCGCATGCCAAGGCCAACAACGCATTTACCCCGATGGACTCACTATTTCCCCAACGGGCGGCGCCGCGGCGGTGACCCACGCCGGACGCAATGTGGAGTATGCCCGCAGCACTTCCCCGAATGTCGACTGCCCCTCCTCGGGCGAGCTCGTCATAGAGGACGATGATCCTAATAAGAATTTTTATTCGATTAGCGCCCAGTGTTGGGAGTTGACCGCCTGCCCCTCGGGCACATTCCTTATGCTGCTGCCGCAACATAATGACCCCCTGCATTGGCCATGGGTGTGCGACTCTCCGTCCAACCTGGTCAACTGCCCTGCCGGGCAGGGCCTCTGACCGGACCCCGTTTTTTGGTCCATTTGCTATGAGGGTTTTTTCGGGTTGTCTTTTGCCCACCGTTCTGCGTATTCGGCTGGTGTGAGCATGCCGAGCGCGGAGTGGGGGCGGTAGGTGTTGTAGTCGGTTTGCCAG
>JAJDTA010000220.1 GCA_022827405.1 Acidimicrobiia bacterium | reverse complement strand
AGGCGGACTCTCAGACCGGGCCTATTTGGTGATGGTGGGCGGTGAGATTGTCGTACGAGACGGTCGCTGCACCACGGTGGACGAGACGGCCATCGCCGACGCGGCCCGCGAGGCCTACCCGGTACGCCCTTCCTCGCACCGGCGCCGCGGCTGACCTTCCGACACTCTCAATCGACACCCGATTGGCAAGGGGGTAGTGTCGGATATTGTCAGATGCGCGCGTTGTCATACGACGGCGTCGCAAAAGGAGGGGGTATTTCCGTGAAACGGCGTTCTTCGATCTTGTTCAAGCTTTTTGCGCTGCTGATGGTGTTCGGCCTGGTAGCCGTAGCGTGCGGCAACGACGACGACTCCGAGGACGATGGCGCTCTCAAGGTTGCGCTGCTTCTTCCCGGTGTCCGAAACGACAACTCGTTCAGCCAAGCGGCCTACGAGGGTCTGCGCGACGCGGTGGCCGAAGACGGCAACGTCGAGACCGAGGTCCTCGAGGAGATAATCGACCCCACCGATTCGCTTCCGGCGCTGCGCGACTTTGCCAGCCAGGGCTTCGACCTGATTCTGGGACACGGCATCGAGTACGTGGATCCGATCCAACAGCTCTACGACGAGTTCCCCGACGTCGCCTTCTCCATGACCGGCGGCATCTTGGTACCCGGCTCGGTGACCTCGAGCAACGTGGTCGACTGGCTGTACAACGTCCAGGACATGGCCTATCCGAACGGCATTTTGGCCGCAAAGGCAGTCATTGGCGACACCATCGGGATCGTCGGAGGTCCCGAGTTCGACTTCGTCAAGACCATGCACCAGTCGTTCCGCGACGCGGCCCTGTCGGTGAACCCCGATCTGAACTTCCTTGAGGGCTTTGCCGGATCGTTCGTCGATGTCCAAGCTGCCGCCGAGGTCAGCCAGCAGCTGATCGACCAGGGTGCCGACTTCATCTACTGCTCCGGAGATGGAATCTGCATCGGAGCGGCTCAGACCGCATCAGCAGCCGGTATCCCGATCTCCGTCGGTTTCGGCTCCCAAGAGCAGACCGCACCCGATGTCTATCTGGCGGCCACCGTCATCCGGATGAAGGATCTGTACCTGTCGTTCTTCGACCAGGTCCGCACCGGGACGTTCGGCACACCCGACGGCGAGGTGCATGCGGTGGGTGAAGAGGGATACGCCTTCTATCCGGGCGGTATCTTCAACGCTCAGGTAGAGGTTTTGCCGGTCAACATGGCAGCAACGGTGGACACCGCAGTGGGGCTCGACGAGCTGCAAGCCGCTCTCGACGAACTGGTCGCCTCCATCGAAGCCGGCGAGTTCTCGATCCCATTCCCCGGCTAGACACTCGTTGACCTCCGAACCAGGCGCGGACCCGGCCACCGGCACGCCCCTCTCGGTAAGGGGCGTCTCCCGGCGGTTCGGGTCTGTCCAGGCGCTGGCCAACGTGGAATTCACACTGGAAGCCGGTGAGATTCACGCGCTCGTAGGTGAGAACGGAGCGGGCAAGTCCACCCTGGCCAAAATCGTCGCCGGATCGATCCGGTCTGATTCCGGTTCAATGAGCCTGTTCGGCCAGCCCTACCGGCCAACCTCCCGCCGGGAAGGCGCCGCCGCGGGCGTTGCCCACGTCCGGCAGCAGCTTTCGCTGGTACGAGGGCTCACCGTCGCCCAGAACCTCCAACTCGGACGACCGGGGGCACCCGCAATCTTCAACGCCGCCTCGGCCCGGGCTGAGGTGGAGCGGTGGTCTGACGAGTTCTCCCTCAGCGTTCCGGCCGAGACCCTGGTAGACGACATGCCGTTGGCGGTGCGGCAGCAGGCCGAGATTCTCATCGCGGTGGCATGGGGAGCGCGGTTGCTGATTCTCGACGAGCCCAGCTCGGCACTGGGACCTCTCGAGACCAGGGCCCTCATCGCGCTGTGCCACCGCCTCCGATCTGAAGGCACCCCTATTCTCTACATCTCCCACCGACTGCCCGAGCTGGCCGAGTTGGCCGACCGGCTCACGGTTCTCCGGTCCGGTCGGGTCATTGTCGAAGGGGCCGATGTGAGGGCCGCCGACCTGCGCGAGGTCGCCACGCTGATGATCGGGGACGTCTCTCTCCTTGAGGTGAATCGGCCTGAAATCGAGCGGGGCACAACTCGATTGACGGTAACCGACCTCTCCGTTTCATCAACGCAAGAGATCGGTTGCCACGGTCTCAATTTCGAGGTGGCCGGTGGAGAGATTCTCGGCGTTGTCGGCATCGCCGGAAATGGCCAGGACTCGTTGGCCAAAGCCCTCACCGGACAAGCAAAGCTGGCCAGCGGTCACGTCGTGGTCGATGGCGAGGACATCTCCGGCTCGGCTCGCCAGGCGATCGCCGCCGGCGTCGCCCACCTGCACGAAGACCGCTCCACCGGGCTGGCCGCCGCTTTCTCGGTGGCCGATAACGCCACCGCCCGCCATGTGAGGAGCGGTCGCTTCACCCGTTTCGGCGTCAGGTTGGCCGACAAGATCGCCCGCCATGCCGGGGAATTGGTCGAACGGTTCCAGGTCCGCCCTCCTGATCCTGCGGCAAGGGCGAGCTCGCTGTCGGGAGGGAATCAACAGAAGTTGATGGCCGCTCGGGAGCTTGAGAAAAACCCCACGGTTCTGGTGGCCCATGGCCCCACCAAGGGGCTCGATCCCGAGGCCGCCAAGGCCATGCGCGATCGCTGCTTCGCAGCCGCCCAGGCGGGTGGCGCCGTTGTGGTGATCTCGGCCGATCTTGACGAGGTGTCCGACCTGGCCCACCGGGTGGTCGTGCTCTACCGCGGGCGAGTGACCGATGCGTTCCCCATCGAGGACATGACATCTGAGCGACTGGGGGCGGCCATGGCCGGTTTGACCGAAACCATGGGGGCCACCAGTGGCTGACACCTTCCTCGGTGGCGACGTAGGCGACGCACCGCCTGAACCCCTCGAAGACGAGGGGCGCAGGCTCACCACGTCGCTGTCGACAAGCTGCCTCGCCGTCCTCATTGCCGTTGTCCTCGGCGGGCTGATCATGCTCATGTCCGGTGAGAACCCGCTGACCGCCTACACCGCCATGGTCGACGGCGCGTTCGGGTCGAAGTTCGC
>JAJDTA010000005.1 GCA_022827405.1 Acidimicrobiia bacterium | reverse complement strand
GGCCGACGCTTCAGGATCATCGGAGGGGAAGTCAACGAAGATGAGAGTGTTTGGGTAGGTCATCGGCTCTATTTCTAGTTGATGTTGTTGGCTATCGCATCGGCCAACGGGAACGGGGGCGGATGCCGGAGCGCTCGATGAGAGATTGGGCGGCCTGGCGGGCCTCGGTGCGCAGCGATTCGGTGTCCACCGTGGTGCAGCGGCCGTCGGCAATCACGAGTTGGCCGTCCACTAGCACATCGGTCACCGAGCGGCCCCCGCCCGCCCACACCAGTTGCAGAATCGGGTCGGGGCTAGGCGGTTGCCACTGGATGCCCGAGCGGTCGATCACCACTATGTCGGCGGCCTTGCCCACCTCCAGAGAGCCGATCCGGTCGTCCATGCCCACCGCCTCGGCCCCGGCGATGGTCAAAAGCTCGAAGGCGTGGTGGGCGCCGAACTCGGTGGGGTCGGTGGCGGTGTCTTTGGCCAAACCGGCGAACAGGGCAGCGGCCCGCAGGCCGTCAATGGCGTCGCTGGCGTTCTCGGTGTCGCAGCCCAGCGCCAGCCGGCTTCCCCGCCGCCACAGCTCCAAGTGGGCGAAGCCCTGGGTGAGCCCTTGGCCGAGGCGCAGGTAGGCCCACGGACAGGAGGCCACCGCGGTACCGGTGCGTACCAGGGTCTCCACTTCGGCGTCGTCGATATGCACGGCGTGGCCTACCAGCACGTTGGAGCCGAGCACGCCCAAGCGATCCATGTGTACCAGCGGGCGCTGCCCGGTGCGCTCCAGATAGCTGGCGGCATCGTCGGGGGTGGGGGAGAGGTGGAAACTGAGTCTCCGCCCGGTAGAGCGGGCCAGATCGGCCGCCGCAACCACCAAGTCGTCGGACATCAAGTCGTGGCCCACAAGGGCGACCGAGGCCTCTACCAGCCCGCCGGGGGGATAGCGCTCTATGAGCTCCCGCTGGGCGTCGATCACCTCGCTTACCGGGCCGGACTGGGGTAAACCGTCGGCGTCTGACCCCCAGCGGGCGACGGCACCCCGCACGCCCACGGAGGCCATGGCCTGGGCCACCCGGTCGGGATGGGCCACCGTGCCGGCGTCGACGGTGGTGGTGATCCCGTTGGCCGCGGCCTCCACCAAACCCAGGGTGGCGGACAGCTCGTCATCTTCGCCGGTGACATGCTCGTGGACGGGCACAATCCACTCGAAGATGGCCGCACCGGGAGGCAGGTTGTCGGGGATGGCCGAGGCCACCAGCCGGTCGGCAGTGAGGTGCTGATGGGCATTGACAAACCCGGGCACCACCAGCGAATCAGCGGAGCCCCGCTCGGGAGCATCCGGGTACCGCCCCCGGATGTCGTCGGCCTTGCCCACCGCGGCGATCTTGCCGTTGGCCACCGCCACCGCGCCGCCCGAGATGATGGTGCGGTCGGCATCCATGGTCACGATGTCGCCGGTGATCATCCAGTCGGCTGTTGACACGTCAGTTGACGTTACCGGCGCAGTGTTCGGGAAACAGGAAATGGACTAGGCGTTATCATCGGCCCATGAGCGGAAACGGCGCTTCCAACCAGCTCGTGGGCCAGCCCGCACTGGACCACCAGTGGTATCCGATCGCCCTTGTCGAAGACATCGCACCGGGTCCGGTCGGGATTCAGGTGCTGGGCCGCCGCTATGTGCTGTGGCGCTCCGACGACGGGTCGCTTACCGCCGCCCCCGACCGCTGCCCCCACCGCGAGGCTCCGCTGTCGGAGGGGCGCATGGTGGACGGCTGCGTGGAGTGCCCCTATCACGGTTGGCGATTCGGCGCCGGGGGCCGTTGCCAGTTGGTGCCCTCTTCGCCTCCCGGCACCCCGGTGCCGCCCAAGGCCCACTTAGAGTTAGTCAACGTTGAGGAGCGCTATGGCCTGGTGTGGCTGTGTCCGGGCAAGCCCCTCGGTCAGATTCCGGAAATCCCCCAGGAGGACAACCCCGAGTTCCGCCGGCTCAATACGCCGTTCCAGCAATGGGCGGTGTCGTCCACCCGGATAACCGATAACTTCATGGACTTCTCCCACTTCCCGTTCGTCCACACCGCCACCTTCGGTTTGGCCCAAGAGACGGTGATACCGCCCCTTGAGATGGGCGAATTGCCCGATGGCTATCGGGGCTACGTCTACGAGGTGAACGCCAACAACACCAGCGACGCGGGCCAGACCACCACCGGCCAAGACGACGACGTGCTGCACCGCCGGATGACCACCGGATACGTGCTGCCGTTCTCGGTGCGCAGCACCATCGCCTACGAGTCCGGCCTCGAGCACATACTGCTGCTGCTGACCACTCCGATGGACGACGTGAACTCGCTGTTCAACTTCGTGGTGTGGCGCAACGACGATTTCTCAGTACCCGCCGAGGAGATCATGCAATTCGACTTGGCCATCGGCGCCGAAGACAAGGCCATGCTGGAAAAGCTCGATGGCGTCCTCCCCATGGACCTAACCGCCACCGTAAGCGTCCAATCCGACCGCCCCTCAGTAGAATGGCGCCGCAGCCTCGCCGCCCTAATGGCCGAAGGCGCGACTTAGCGGGAGTCGATCACCATTCCTGGGGTGGCGCCTTCTAGGTCGGCGCCGTTTTGGCGGGTGGGGGTGCCGTTTACCCAGATGTGCTCGATGCCTTGGCTGCGGGCTATGAGCCGGTCGCCGTCGGCGGGGAAGTCCCAGGCTCGCTCGGGGTGGGTTTCGCCCACGGTGTCGGGGTCGAAGGCCACGATGTCGGCGGCTTTGCCCACCTCGATCGTGCCCCGGTCGGCCAGCCCCCACAGGGCAGCGGGCTGGCCGCTCATTCGCCACACCGCCTGCTCCAGGGTCATGGCCTCTTCCTCACGCACCCAGTAGCGCAGGGTGTAACTTGGGTAGCAGGAGTCGCACAGCATGTCGACGTGGGCCCCGGCATCGTGGGCACCGAGAACGGTGCGGGGGTCGGTGACCAACTCGGTCAACTCCGCCTTGTCGGTGCGAGGCAGGTTGCGGAACCGGGTGGCCAGGCCGTCTTCTAGGGCCAAGTCCAGCATGACCTCCAGCGGGTGGCCGCCCCGGGCCGCGGCCACGTTGGCCAGTGGAATGCCCTGTAGGTCGAAGTGGCAGCCGGTTTCCTCGACCGAGGTGCGCCGGAAGTAGCCCTCGATGTCGCCGTCGAGGAAGTCAGTTTGATCGGCGATGGACTCCATTTGCGCCAATGCCCGCTCGCGCCAGGCGGGGTCGGCATAGGCCGCGGCCATGGCGTCGGCCCCTCGGCCTAGCACCTCGGCGAACGCGGGCACCCGGCTCCACTGGTAGGGGTTCTCCAGACTCATCTGGGTGGTGATGAACCGGGTGCTGGTCTGGGGCCACAGCTGGCCGCCTACCGAGGTGCCCCGCTCCAGCATTTCCATGGCCGAACCGGGCGGGCCGAACAGGCCGGGCAGGACCGAACCCCAGGTGATCGGCACACCGTGGTCTCGCGACAACTGGGCCACTTCCTCGATCTCCATCAGCGGCCCGTAGGTGATCTCGATGATGCCCCGGCCGACTTCGGCCAGCGTCTCCACTAGGGCGGACACCTCCCGAATGTCGGCGAATCGGCTGGGCACCGGCCGACCCTGAGGTCCTTGGTGCGAAGGCGCCTGGGAGGTGGATATGCCCACCGCCCCGGCGTCCATAGCCTCCCGAGTGAGTTGGCGGATCTCGGCCAACTCGGCATCGGTGGCCGTTCGGGAGAAGGCGGCGTCGGGGCCCATCACGTAGAGCCGAACCATGGAGTGGGGCACGAATGCCCCCAAGTTGATCCGCTTGGGCAGCGCCCGCACGGTGTCCAAATACTGGGGAAAGGTCTCGAAGCTCCAGTCGATGCCTGCCCGCAGGGTGTCAACCCGCATCCCCTCCACCAGCTCCAGGGTCTCCATAACCAAGTCGCGGTCCTCGGGTTTGGTGGGGGCGATCCCGAACCCGCAATTCCCCTGCACCACGGTGGTGACCCCGTGCCACGACGACGGGGTGAAGTCGGGATCCCAGAACACCTGAGCGTCGAAGTGGGTGTGGATGTCCACAAATCCCGGCGACACCACCAGTCCCGACACGTCCACGTCGGTGCCGCTGCCGTTTCGGGGGATGTCGCCCACCGCGGCGATCTGGCCGTCGGCCACCTTTACATCGGCCCGCCGCGCTGGCTCGCCGGTGCCGTCGACGACGGTTCCCCCTCGCAGTGTGAAGTCCATGCCACGCTCCCTTCGGCCTATTCGAGGCTACTCGCGTCGGTTCCAGGGCGTCGGGCGGAAGGGCTGAGACTGCGCTGGTGGTTAGAAGGACTGCTGTTCGACGGTTAGCTGTGGATGAGGGCCTGGCGCCAGGCGGCGGTGGTGGCTACCTGGTTGAAGGTGAAGATGTGGAGGCCGTCGATGCCCAAGGGAGCGAGCTGGCTGCTGAGGGCTTCTAGCAGGTCGGAGGGGTCGTGGGCTGAGGAGCCGAGCAGCTTGGCCATGGAGCGGCGGTTCTTGCGGAGATAGCGCAGCGACTGGCCGACGCCGAGACGGGCACCAATGGAGAGCAGCTTGGTCCGCTCCACCGCGCCGGGGATGCCCAGATGCACCGGCAGCATTAGCCCGTCGTTTCGCTCGGCCTTGAGCCAGGTGATGATCTTGGCCGGGTCGAAGCACATATGGGTGCTGCAATAGCCCCGCAGCCCGGCCTCGGCCAGCAGCTCCTGCTTGGCGAACAGGGCGTGGCGGCGCACTTCCTCACCGATGAGGGGGTGGCCGTCGGGATAGGCGGCAACTCCCACCGTGTCGAGTCCGTGGTCGTGCTTGAACAGATCCTTCATGAAGCTGTGGGCGTCGTGGTAGGCGCCCGGCTCGGTGGCGTCCCCGCCGATCACGAAGGCGGTGGTCACCCCGTTGTCCTTGGTCCAGTCGGCCAGTTCCTTGACTTGGCCGTAGTCCCTCATCAAGCGGGCCGAGAAATGGGGGATGACGTGATGCTCACGTCTGATCAGTTCTTCGGCCAACTCCAGCGTGGCCTCCTGGCCCTTGACGGCCGATGCAGTCACGGAAACTCTCGACTTCGGGGGTAGTGCGTCGATGGCTTCGGGGGCGCTGTTCAGGGGAATGATCTCGAAGACCGCGCCGCGAATAAGCTCCTGAACGTCCGGATTCGGCCCATTCGGTTGCGATTCGTCCCATCGCGATAGACTGGCCGAGTCGTTCCGCATAACGGAACTGTACCATAATACGGACCAGAAATGCAATACTTGCTGGTAAGCACCACCGGTTGAGGGAGCGAGCTGGGCATCATGATGGGCGGAAAGGCGAGCAAGGGCCACACGATGGAAACAATGGAGGCAGGACATGGCTGAGGTCCCCGAAAAGGCCAAGTGTGTGGTCATCGGCGCGGGAATCGTGGGCAACTGCCTGGTCGGACACCTCACCAAGCTGGGGTGGACCGAACTGGTGCTGCTGGACAAGGGCCCGCTTCCCAACCCCGGAGGGTCCACCGGTCACGCCTCCAACTTCATCTTCCCGGTGGACCACAACAAGGAGATGTGCCTGCTGGGGGAGCAGAGCGCCAACCAATACCGCGACCTGGGGCTGTCGGTGGATTCCGGCGGCATCGAGGTGGCCCGCACCCAAGAGCGAGTCGACGAGCTCAAGCGGCGCATGACCTCGGCCGCCGCCTGGGGTATCGAGGCCCACCTGCTGACCCCCGAGGAGGTCAAGGAGTTGGTGCCGTTCGTGAACACCGACATCGTGTTGGAGGGCTTCTACTGCCCCACGGTCTCGGTGGTCGACTCGCTGGAGACCGGCACCCAGATGCGCAATGTGGCGGTGAACGGCGGTTGCCACGTGGCGGCCAACACCGAGGTGCTGGACATCATCACCGAAGACGGCCCCAACCCCGGCGACCGCACCGTGAAGGCGGTGGTCACCGACAAGGGCACTATCGAGGCCGAGTACGTGGTGATTGCCTGCGGCGTGTGGTCGAACCGGGTGGCCAATATGGCCGACGCCTACATCCCGCTGGTGCCGGCTGTGCATCAGATGGCCGATGTCGGCCCGCTCGACATCCTGGCCGAGACCAACAACGAGATCGGCTACCCCATCGTGCGGGACATGGACACCTTCTGCTACGAGCGCCAGTCCGCCGGCTCGATGGAGGTGGGCTCGTACGCCCACCGGCCCATCTTCCACCACCCCGACGACATTCCCTCCAACGAGGAAGCCGCCCTGTCGCCCACCGAGATGCCGTTCACCCCCGACGACTTCGACCTCCAGATGGAGCAGGCCATCGACCTCATGGACATGCTGGGCGACGCCGAGATCAAGTACGCCATCAACGGGCTGCTGTCGCTCACTCCCGACGCCATGCCGTGTTTGGGGGAGTTGCCCGAGGTACGCAATCTGTGGTCGGCCGCGGCCATCTGGGTCAAGGAGGGGCCGGGCATGGCCCAAGTGGTGGCCGAGTGGATGACCTTCGGCTATCCCCGGGTGATCGACGTCCACGGCGCGGATGTGTCCCGCTTCTATCCCGAGGAGCGGGGCGACGAGCACATCTGGGCCCGCTCCGCGGAGCACTTCAACAAGACCTACGGCATCGTCCATCCCCAAGAGCAGTGGGAGAGCCGCCGCAACCTGCGGGTGAGCCCCTACTTCTCCCGCCAGCAGGAGTTGCGAGCCGAGTTCTTCCAGGCCCGCACCTGGGAGCGGCCCCAGTGGTTCGAGTCGAACGCCGATCTGGTGGACCGCTACGAGGTGGAGGGCCGCGAGGTGGAGTGGGACGCCCGGTGGTGGAGTCCGATCACCGTGGCCGAGCACCTCAACCTGCGGGAGAACTGCGGGATGGTCGACCTCAGCGCCTTCCAGATCTTCGAGCTGACCGGGCCGGGCGCGGTGGCCTACGCCGACTACTTAGCCGTGAACAAGGTGGATGTGCCGGTGGGACGCTCCATCTACACGCCGTGGCTGACCCCCGACGGCGGGTTCCACTCCGACCTCACGATGATGCGGATGGCCGAAGAGCGGGTGCGCATCGTGACCGGCGTGTTCGACGGCGGCCGCGACGAGTTCTGGGCCCGCCGCCACCTGCCCACCGACGGCTCGGTGAGCTTCGCCAACATCACCGACCAGATCACCACCCTCGGGGTGTGGGGGCCCAACGCCCCCAGTGTCATTGGCGCGTTGACCAGCCAAGACCTCAGCCAGGCCGGGTCGCCCTACGGCTCGCTGGTGGACGTGGAGCTGAACTGCGGCGGGCGCACCATTGCAGCCACGCTGTTCTGCATCTCCTATGTGGGCGACACCGGCTGGGAGATCTACGCCGCCTGGGACGACGGCCCGGTGCTGTGGGACGCCCTCATGGCGGTGGGCGCCGACTACGGGCTGCGCCCCACCGGCGGCGGCGTGTACGGCACCTCCGGGCGCCTGGAGAAGGGCTACCGGCTCATGGGGGCCGAGCTGGAGAGCGAGTACAACCCGCTGGAAGCCGGCCTCGCCCGGCCCAAGGTGAAGGCCGCCCCGTTCATCGGCAAAGAGCCGTACATGGCCGCCCGGGAGCTGGGCGACCCCGAGGTGTCGATGTGCGTGCTCACCGTGGAAGACCTGCGCGACGGTCAAGGCCGCAAGCGCTACATGCAGGGGGGCAACGAGCCGATCCTCACCCAGGACGGCCAGCGGATCACCGACTCCCACGGGCGGGTGTCGCGGGTGACCACCGCGGGGCCGGGCCCGTCGGTGGGCAAGCACCTGCTGATGGCCTATCTGCCGGCGGAGTTGGCCCAGCCGGGCACCGACCTCCAGGTGATGTACATGAACGAGCTGTTCCCGGTAAAGGTGGCCAGCACCGGCGCGGTGTTCGACCCCGAAGACACCCGTTTGAGGGGCTGAGGAAGCGAATTGGCCATGAGGAGCTTGTGCTGCGGCAAGCGGGTGCCGGCCCCGGGGGCCAAGATCAACGTGACCGACGATGGGCTGGCGGTGGACGCCTCCCATCTGGGCTTCGCCACCAGCCCCCACGAGGAGTGCGGGGTGGAGGAAGCGGTGCAGATCACCGAGCGCCACGGTGGCGAGGTAACGGTGCTGACGCTGGGCCCAGCCGAAGCGGCCGAACAGCTGCGGTACGCCGCATCGGTGGGCGCCCACCACGGCGTGCTGGTGGCCACCGACGGCTCGGCCTGGGATCCCCAGCGCACCGCAGTTGCGCTCACCGACGCCATCCGGGGCTTGGAGGCGGCTGACGGCCCCTTCGACCTGTTGGTATTCGGCAACGAGTCGGCCGACTCCGGGGGCTTCCAAGTGGGGGTTCGAGTGGCCTACGCCCTGGGCCGTCCCATCATCAACGGCATCAAGGGCATCGAGGTGGATACCGAGGCCGTAGGCGGCGTGGTTCGGGCCCGCCGGGAGATCGACGGCGGATTCGAGGTGTACGAGCTGCCCATGCCCGCCGCGGTTGGGGTTAAAGAGGGCATCAACCTGCCCCGGTACCCCACCATGCGAGGGCGGCTGGCGTCCAAGAAGCTCGAGGTCGCGGAGTTGGCCTCCGACGCCGCGACCGGAGGGCAGTCGCTGGTGCGATTGCACCGGCCCAGGGAGACGGTCACCGAGACGGTGATCCTGGGGAACAGCCCCGAGGCGGCTCCGGCCGTGGTGGACGTGTTGGAAGAACTGGGAGTGGTGTGATGCTGCTCGTGGTGTTGGAGCACGACCGGGGCGCCATGGACGAGGCCGCCCGGGAGGCGCTTACCTTCGGGCGGGGGCTGGCCGCCCAGATGGGTTTGCCGCTGCATGCCGCGCTGATCGGCGCCGACAACGCCGAACTGGTGGCCGAAGCCGGGGCCTTCGGCGCCGAAGCGGTTTACACCGCCGTCCACGACGTGCTGAGTGACTTCGGCCCCGAGGCCTGGGGCGAGGCCGCAGCCGAGGTGGTTCGACAACTGAATCCGGGGGCAGTGCTGGCCGGAGGCAGCGAGCGGGGCAACGAGATCATGGCCCAGGTGGCCGCTCGCCTCGATCTGCCCATGGTGGCCAACTGCCTCGAAATAGACTTTGACAGCGGGGCAGGGGAGTGGGCTATCACCCGGCAGCAATGGGGCGGCTCGCTACTGGAGGACGCCCGGCTAGTTTCCGAGCGGCCCCTGTTAACCAGTGGCCTGCACACGCTGGTTGCCGAGCAGGCTGAGGCGGCGGTTGAACCTGTCGCCCAGGCGGTAGAAGTCGACCTGGACCCGTCGCTGGCTCGCACCATGGTCAAAGACCGGGTGGTGCTCGAAGCAGGGGTCACCCTGTCGACCGCCCCGGTGGTGATCGGCGGCGGCCGGGGGGTGGGATCGCCCGAGGCATTCGCCCCGCTGGAGGAGCTAGCGGCGATGCTGGGCGGCCGAGTGGGTTGCAGCCGGGCGGTTACCAACAACGGCTGGCGGCCCCACTCCGACCAAGTGGGCCAAACCGGCACCCGCATCACCCCCGAGATCTACATCGCGTCGGGCATCTCCGGGGCCATCCAGCACTGGGTGGGGGCCAAGGCCAGCAAGCACATCCTGGCCATCAACATCGACCCCGAGGCCAACATGGTGGTCAAGGCCGACTGGGCCGTCATCGCCGACCTCCACGAGGTCATCCCCGCCATCACCGAGGAGATCAAGCGCCGCCGCGCCTGACGCTTGCCGGGCTCAGCAGCCCTTGTAGTTGAGGACGGCGGTCAGGCGGTGGTCGATGGTGACCAGGTCTTGCTGGGCTTCCATTACCGCGGCAATGGAGCGGTAGGCGCCAGGGGCCTCGTCGGTCAGCTTGGCGGCCTGATGGGCCTGCCAGGTTCGCCCCTCCATTAGCTCGGTGAGCTGTTTGGGGGTGATCTCCTGCTTGGCCCGGGTGCGGCTCATCAACCGGCCCGCGCCGTGCGATGCCGAGCAGTACGACTCGGCACATCCCCGCCCGGACACCACGTAGGTGTCGTCGCCCATGCTGCCGGGAATAACGCCCCGATCACCCTCGCGGGCCCGGATGGCCCCCTTGCGGGTCACCCACACCACTGCTCCGCCGTGGGTCTCCTTCTCGGCGTAGTTGTGGTGGCAGTCGATTGTCTCCGCCGGCGCGAAGTCCAGGCCGGTGGCCGACCGCAGCGCACCCAGCGCGGCCTCGGTCATCAGCTTTCGGTTGGCCCTTGCGTATTCCTGGGCCCACAGCATGTCGGCCACATATGCGTCGAACCCGTCGTCGCCCTCCATCAGGTAGGCCAGGTCGCGGTCTTCCAGCTCCCGGCCTTCCTTCCGGCAGGTCTTCTGCGCGGCCTTGATGTGGATGGAGGCCAAGGCGTTGCCCACGCCCCGTGACCCAGAGTGCAGCACCACCCACACGCCGTCGTCGGTGTCCAGGCTCATTTCCACGAAGTGGTTGCCGCCGCCCAGGGTGCCGAGCTGGGCGCCCATCTTGGCCTTCACCTTGTTGTGGACCGCGGCCTTGTTGGGCAGGCCGTGTTCTCGCAGCCAGGTGCGGGCTGCTGAGCTGGCCTCCGGGTGGGCGTTGAATCCTGATGGCACCGCCGCGGCGATGGCATCCAGCGCGCCGGTGAGGTCGTCGGGAAGTTGCGACGCGGTGTGTGAGGTGCGGACCGCGGTCATCCCGCAGCCCAAGTCCACGCCCACCGCGGCAGGAATGATGGCCGCCTCGGTGGGGATCACCGATCCGATGGTGGCGCCCATGCCGACATGGGCGTCGGCCATCAGCGCCACCGGCCCCGACACCGCCGGGTTGCGGGCCGTACGCTGGGCCTGCAACAAGGTCTCCGCCTCTGCGTCGAACGCCCAGCTCACGACCGAACGCCCCGCTCCCGCGTCTACCGTTACCGGCCCAGTCCTGCTCATCGCCCTATTCTCATCCACGCCTTTGGCCCATCACAGCGATTAATCTGCCGCGACGCTATGGGGTTCTCGTCGGTCTTTCAGGCGGTGAGCTGGGCGGCGAGGCGATTGGCGGCGGCGGCGACGGCGAGGCCGTGGTCGTGGGCTAGGTCGGGGTCGGGGAAGCGGTAGGCAGGGCCCTGAATGTGGAGGGCGGCCAGCGGCTGGCCGCCCACGCTGAGCACGGGAGCGGCCACCGAGTTCAGGTCTTCCACGAACTCCTCATAAACCCAGGCATATCCCAGGCTGCGTATCTGGGCGAGGCGATCTCGGATCGCATCGGGGTCGACCACTGTCCACTGGGTGCAGGCCTCAAGCGGTTGGCCAAGATGTTCTTCCTGCTGGTCGGCGGGGAGGTGGGCCAGCATGACCAGCCCCGAGGCCACGGCGTGGAGCGGGGAGTACTCGCCGGTCCAGTCACGGATTTGGATGTCGGAGGAGAAATGGGTTTGGTCTAGGTAATAGGCCTGTCCGCTGTCGATGATCGACAGTCCGGCCACCTCGTGCAGCGCGTCGGTCAACTCCAGCAAGTGGGGACGGGCGGCGGTGATGAGGTTGCGGGTGCCCGACGCCGCCCCGGTGATGTCGATCAGCCCGTCGCCCAGCTGATATGCACCCCCGGCCTCGAATTGAGTTACCGCGTTCTCGGCTTCCAGAGCGGACAGCAGCCGGGCCACCGTGCTCTTGGGCAAGTTCACCCGATCGGCCAGATCGGTAACTCCCAGCGGTTCTTGCGATAGCGCCCGCAGCAGCGTGAACGCCCGCTCAACCGACTGCACCGCCATGTTCGCAGGATACCCCGCGACCAGAACCGTTCCGCGATGCGGAACACCATATTTGACGAGATTTCTGCTACTCGACGTCTCGGGTCGGGATGCTGAAGTCGAGGGCGTGGTAGTCGGAGGCATCTTTTGCGTAGATCGCTAGCTCAGTGTGCAATCCGGTGGGCAGATCGAGGGTTCCGGCCCAGATCGCAATGCGGCTCATCTGCTCAGGTGTTTCGCCAAGGGGAACCGCTTCCACTCGCCAGAACAGCGAACTGCCGCACCGCCGGCAGAAGCCGTAGGCCACATCGGGCCATTCCTCGGGGTGGTACCACT
>JAJDTA010000132.1 GCA_022827405.1 Acidimicrobiia bacterium | reverse complement strand
CGTCTTCATCTGGTCGATGATGAACAGCCACCAGGGGATCCAACCCACCCCCGGCTCCACCCACACCGTCTTCAGCTCGGGAAAGCGCACGAAGATGCCGCTGAGGATGAAGTTGGCGTACTGCACCGAGGTGAACATCGCTGACATCGGCTGGATGCAGCCCTGCGCGAATTGGGGCATCTCATCTTGGAAGTAGTCAATCGGGGCCAGGCCGATGTGGAAGCAGGCCGGAAGCCCGGTCTCCTGGATGGCCGCCCACAGGGGGTCGTAGACCCGGTCGTAGTAGTCAGGAGCGCCCAGCTCCACCGGGTACACCGGAAGTTGCAGCGACTTGCCGCCCAGCGAAGCGACTCTGTGGACCTCTTCGACCGCGACGTCGATGTCGTGAATGGGGATCTGGTACGAAACCACTAGCCGGCTGGGGTCGGCTTCCCCGAATGCGATCAGCGAGTCGTTGAACGCCTGGGTCGCCTCCCGCCACCCGTCCTTCATGAGATACAGGTAGCGGAACGCGCTGAACTCGCAGTAGCACACCTCCACGTCGACACCGTCTTGGTCCATGTCCTTCAAGCGTTCATGGCCGTCGATATTTCCGGCCCGGCCTATGGCGTGGCGCACCCCCTCAAATCCCGGGGGCATCGTGTTCTGGTCGGCGCGAGTGGCCACCCCGCCCCCGACCTGTTCGACGGCTTGGTCGTAGTCACTGTGGAATTTCGTTGCCAGCCGGTCCTTCACTCCTTCATGGGTCAACCGGACGTGCGAGTCCGAAGACACGAGCAGCTCCCGCGCTTCGAGGTCAGCCGTTGACTCCAATGGTGCAGTCGCAGTCATGAATCTCCCTTGGTTGAGAATCGGGACTTATCCTAGCCCTGGAAGAAATCACCACCTGACATGGACTGGTGGCGGAGGGAGCAGCAATGGGGATCCTGAGCGGGGTGCGAGTGCTCGATCTGTCATGGGGCATCGCCGGTCCCATGGCCACGATGATGCTGGAGGACAACGGCGCCGAAGTCGTCCGCATCCAGCCTCCCCAAGGCGATCCATTCGCAAATCAGTCGGGCTATGTGGTGTGGCACCGGGGCGCAGAGCGCATCCCGCTCGACCTCCACAGCGAAGCCGATGCTGCTTCGTTCCGGGAGCTGGTGGAGAACTCAGACATCGTTGTCAGCGCCTTCTCCAGCGAGGCCACCCGGCGCTTGGGCCTCAGCCACGCCGCACTGGCCGAGATCAACCCCCAGGTCATCTCCTGTTCCATCACCGGCTACGGGCATCACTCCGACCACAGAGACCGCCCCGGAATCGACGCCTTAGTCGCCGCTCGGACCGGTTTGTTCTTCGACCAGCGGGGCCGGGTGGGGACGGCCATGAACTACATCGGCCATCGCGAGCCCCCGTCCCCCGAGTTCGGCCCTCCCGATGGCATGGTCCGAGGCGTCGATCGACCTGGACCCATTTTCCCTCGGACGAACTGGCCAAGCCTGGGCGCGGCTCACCTGGCCATTTTCGGGATCGCGGCCGCCCTTCGGGCCCGCGCGGTCATCGGCAGGGGCCAGGCGGTGGAGACATCGCTGTTCCAGGGCGCATTGTTCGCCGGGTCCCTCACCTGGCAACGGGTCGAGCGTCCTGAAGACAGCCCCCTGTACTGGATGTGGCCCACCGACAGCCGGTCGATCGAAGGCCTATTCGAGTGCGCCGACGGACGCTGGGTCCACCACTGGTCCCTTTGGCCGGCTTGGGTCCGCGAGACCGGTTCGGCCTCCTCAGCCACTGCCACTGCCGACTATCGACGGAGTTCCGATCGCATCGGCATGACGGCTGAGGACTTGCTCGTCACCCACTTCCTATACCCCGAGTTGGCCGAAGCCTTCAAGCGGCTCCCCGCCCGTGAATGGGTGGCCGAGGCAGAGGCGAACGAAATGGGGGTCGCGCTGGTGCGCTCCCCGCTCGAGGCCCTGCTCGACGAGTCGTTCCTGGCCGATGGATGTGTGGCTGAGGTTGACCATCCCCAACACGGTCGGATCCGCCACATCGGCAACCCCCTGGAGATTGGCGAGCCCTACGGGGCACAAACGCAGCCCCGGTCCAATGGCACCGCCGAGCTCACTGGAGGTCCGCTGGCCGGTATCAAGGTGCTAGACCTCGGTCTCGGGGTAGCCGGACCCTTCGGGCCGAGGATGCTCGCCGACCTCGGTGCCGACGTCATCAAGGTCCATGCGCTGCACGACACCTTCTGGGCGGGCACGCACATGGGTCTGGGCACCAACCGGGGCAAGCGGAGCATCTCCGTCAACCTCAAGGAGCCCCGCGGACTGAAGATCTTGCACCAGCTCATCGACCAGGCCGATGTCATCGCCACCAACTGGCGGCCTGGTGCGATGGCCCGCCTGGGGATCGACGAAGCTTCGCTGCGGGAACGCCGTCCCGACCTGGTGATCTGCAACTCCCGCGGCTACGAGAAGGGGCCGCGTTCCGACCTGCCCGGAACCGACCAGACTGCCGCCGCGCTGTGCGGTACAGAGTGGGAAGACGGTGCCTGCTCGAGCGGCAATCCTCCGATGTGGTCGCGCTCGGGCATGGGAGACACGGGGAACGCGATGCTCAGTGCGACCGCTATCGCGTTGGCGCTGTTCGACCGGGAGCGCACCGGGGTAGGCCGCTCGGTAAGCACATCTATCGTCAACGCCACCCTTCTGGCCACGTCTTACGCCTGGATCAACCCCGAAGACCCGGAGGTTACCTGGGATCAGGTCGATGCCGACCAGTGGGGCCTCAGCGCCCTCTATCGCATGTACGAGACCAGCGACGGATACATCGCCATCGCGGTGATCGATGAGTGGGCCTGGGCGGCTCTGTGTACGGTCCCGGGCTTTGAGCGGTTGGCCGCAGACATCCGGTTTTCCGATCCGGCGGCCCGGGTTGAGCACGACCAGGCGTTGAGCGAGGAGATCGCCTCGTGGTGCCGGGAGCGCTCCGCTGATGAGACGTTCAAGCTGCTTGATTCCAACCGCGTGCCGGTTGAGGTGGTGAACGAGGAGTTCTGCCGCGACTTCTTCGACGACCCCGAGGCTCTCGCTCTCGGGCTGCGGGCCCAGACGAATTCGGCATCTGTCGGCTTGTTCGAGGACGTCGGGCAGTTGGTGAACTTCAGCGACACCAAAGAGTCGGTTCAGCGGGGCCCCTGCGAGTGCGGCGAGCACACCGCTGAGATACTGGGGGAGCTGGGCTTCACTTCAGACCAGATTGAATCCCTGGCGGCTGAAGGAGTAGTGCTCCTGCCCGATAGCGCTACCTGACAAAGTGTCAACCCTCATTTGTCCATGTTCCAGCCGTCTTCCCCGCTGTTGTCTGGGTCGAAGGTGACCAACAACTGGGTAAGTCCCCGGAGAATGAAGCTGTCCATGTAGTTGTAGGTGTGATCATCGGCGAGGGCCAGATTGGGCAAGTCCAACATGGCATTGGTGCCGACCTTTCCCTCCAACCGGGCTAAACCCTGGCCGATGCAGTAGTGCTCGCCGTATCCGAATGCAACATGGTCGTTGGACTCTCGGTCGATGTCGAAGACTTGCGGTAGATGGCAGGCCTCAGGATCCCGATTGGCCGCGGCGAACGCCAGCCATGCGAACTCGCCCTTGGCCACTGGCTTGCCGCCCAACTGGGTGTCCCGGGTGGCCACTCGATACAAGCCCGTCACCGGCCCCTCGTGGCGAAGCGCCTCCTCGACGAAAGCCGGAACCAGATCGCGGTTTGAAGCCAGGCGATCACGCAATTCGCGGTTCGTGGCCAGGCGATGGCCGATGTTGGACAGCAGGGTGGTGGTCGTCTCGTTGCCGGCCAGCAGGAACTGCCTCAACGCCCCCATGCGCTCTTCGTAGGTCAACGGTTCGCCGTCCACCTCGGCGTTGGCCACATCGGAGATCAGATCGTCGCGGGGCTCGGCTTGGCGCTGCTC
>JAJDTA010000186.1 GCA_022827405.1 Acidimicrobiia bacterium | reverse complement strand
CGGTCGAGGGTGAGGCTCTCCATGGCCCGGTGGGCCTTGAGCATGATGGTGCCGCCAGGGGTCTCGTAGCAGCCCCTCGACTTCATGCCCACGTAGCGGTTCTCCACCAAGTCGAGTCGGCCAATGCCGTTGGCCCCGCCGATGCGGTTCAGTTCGGCCAGCACCTCGGCCGGGCTGAGAGGCTGGTCGTCGATAGCAGTGATGTCGCCGCCCTGGAAGGTGAGCTCGATCTCGGTCGGGGTGTCGGGAGCATTCTCTGGCGACACCGACCAGCGCCACATCTCTTCGGGTGGCTCGAACCACGGATCCTCTAGCGGACCCCCCTCGTAGGAGATGTGGAGCAGGTTGGCGTCCATGGAGAATGGCGAGCCGCCTTCACGCTCAGCTTCGATGGGGATGCCGTGCTCGCCGGCGTAGGCCACCAGCTTCTCCCGGGAACCCAGGTCCCAGATGCGCCAGGGGGCCACCACCGAGATGTCGGGGTTCAAGGCGTAGGCCCCCAGCTCGAAGCGGACTTGGTCGTTGCCCTTGCCGGTAGCGCCGTGGGACACGGCGTCGGCGCCGACCTCAGCGGCGATCTCCACCAGCCGCTTGGCGATGAGCGGGCGGGCGATGGAGGTACCCAGGAGGTATTCCCCCTCGTAGATGGCGTTGGCCCGGAACATGGGGAACACGAAGTCGGCGGTGAACTCCTCCCGCAGGTCCTCGATGTAGATCTCCTCCACACCCATGGCTTCGGCCTTGGCCCGGGCCGGTTCAAGTTCCTCGCCCTGGCCGAGATCGGCGGTGAAGGTGACCACCTCGCAGCCGTAGGTGTCCTGCAACCAGCGCAGGATCACCGAGGTGTCCAAGCCGCCGGAGTAGGCCAGCACGATCTTGTTCAGGTTCTGGTTCACGAGCTCTCCTCAAAAGGGGCGGATTCTGCCGGGTCGGTGAGTCCGGCTAAGGAGCGGAAAGAGTCGGCCAATGCACCGCCACCGGCTTCTTCGGTGGCCACCACTAGCACGGTGTCGTCGCCGGCGACGGTTCCCAGCACGCCGCTTACCACGGAGCGATCGATGGCCGAGCCGACCACGTGGGCCGAGCCCGGCGGGGTGTTCAACACCACCAGGTTCCCGGAGCTGCCGATGGCCACCACCCACTCCCCCAGCACCCTCCGGAGATGGTCGTCGGGGGCGACTTGCTCGGAGGGCAGCTCGGGTATTGCGTACACCGATCCGCCGCCGGTGGGGACTTTGACCGCGCCGAGATCGTCGAGGTCACGCGAAACGGTGGCCTGAGTGACGGCGACGCCCTGAGCGGTCAGCAGCTCCACCAGGTGATCCTGGCTGGATACCGACTCCTGTCGGAGGATTTCCGCGATCCGATGCTGGCGCTGGTTCTTGCCCAACCTCATGTCACTCCCAAAAGCCAGGCCAACAGGCCGCGGGCGGCATGCATCCGGTTCTCGGCCTGTTGCCATATCCGGCTCTGAGGGCCGTAGAGGACCTCTTCGCTGGCCTCCTGTCCGGGGTTGGCGGGCAGGCAGTGCAGGAAGATGGCATCGGCATCGGCCTGGCCAATAAGAGCCTCGTTCACCGAGTATCGGCTGGCGAAAGCGTCGACTTTCTCGGAGGCCTGGGCCTCCTCGCCCATGGACACCCAGACGTCGGTGTACACCACATGCGCGCCGGCAACTGCCTCAATCGGATCGTCGACCACCTCGGCGGCGATGCCAGTGGCAGCGATGCGATCCAGGTCGTCTCTGTCGAATTGGTAGCCAGGAGGCCCGGAGATCACGAACTGGGCACCGGCCAAACCGGCGCCGATGGCCAGCGACCGGGACACGTTGTTGGCGTCGCCCACAAAGGCGATGCGGCAGCCGCTGATCTCGCCGAACTCCTGTTTGACGGTCAGCAGGTCGGCCAGCGCCTGCAAGGGGTGGGCCTGGTCGCTCAGCATGTTGACCACCGGGACCGAGCTGACCGTGGCCATGCGCTCGAGCAGGCTATGGGACTTCACCCGGGCGCCGATGGCCGCATGGAAGCAGGCCAGGGTCCGGGCAACGTCTTCGGCCGACTCACGCTCGTCGATTCCCACCTCGGCAGCGGCAACCGACACCGGATGGCCGCCCAGCTGCACTACCGCCATCTCCATGGAGTGGCGGGTCCGGGCTGAGGGTTTCTCAAACAGCAGGGCCATGCCCTTGCCGTTGAGAGCTTGAGGCGGAGACGGATCGTCTGACAGGTCCAGAACTTCAGCTAGTTCTGCTGGGCTGAGGTCGTCGACCTCGAGGAGGTGGGGGGGTGGCCTCATGACTGCAATACCTCGTCGAGCACGGCCACGCCGTGGGCGATTTCCTCATCGCTGATGATCAGGGGCGGGGCAATGCGCAGCGAGGTGGCCCCGGCGGTGCCCAGCACCAGGCCGGCGGCCATTCCAGCGGTCACCACCTCGGCGGCGGGGCGTGCCCCGGTCAGCTCCACGCCCAGCAACAGGCCCCGGCCTCGCACACTGGCCACCCCGTCGAGCGCCTCTACTGCCGTGCGCATCGTTTCTCCTGCTTGAGCGGCCATGGCGGGCAAGTCGAGTTCCTCCATCACTGCCAGCGTGGCCTTGGCGGCCGACGCCGCCAACGGCTGGCCGCCGAAGGTGGTGGCGTGGTCGCCGGGCTTGAAGGCGGCGGCGACCTCTTCCCGAGCCCAGCAGGCCCCAATGGGCATGCCGTTTCCCAAGGCCTTGGCCATGGTCACCACGTCGGGCTCGACCTTGTCGTGGTGGTGGGCAAACCAGCGCCCGGTGCGGGCCAAGCCGGTTTGCACCTCATCGAGCATGAACAACAGGCTCCGGTCGTCGCACAGGTCGCGCACCGCTTGGAGATAGCCATCAGACGGGACGTTGATGCCCCCCTCACCCTGGATGGGCTCTAACAGCACCGCCGCGGTGGTGTCGTCGATGGCCTTCTCCAGCTCGGCAATGTCGTCCCAGGGGACGTGGCGGAAGCCCTCGGGCAGGGGCTGGAAGGCTTCGTGCTTTTCGGCTTGCCCGGTGGCGTGCAGCGTGGCCAGCGTCCGCCCATGGAACGACCGGCCCGCACTGATGACGGTGTAGCGGCCATGGCCAGCCCACTTGCGGGCCAGCTTGATGGCGCACTCGTTGGATTCAGCCCCGCTGTTAGCGAAAAACACCTGGCCGGGCGCCCCGCCGATCAGACGGTCGATGGTGCGGGCCACGTGCATCTGGGGCTCGGTGGCGTACAGGTTGGACACGTGGCACAGCGTGCGGGCCTGCTCGGCCACCGCTTCGGCCACCTTGGGGTGGGCGTGGCCGAGACTGACGACCGCGATGCCGCTGAGGAAGTCCAGGTACCGGGTGTCGTTGCGGTCCCACAGCCAGCACCCTTCGCCCCGCACGAACATGACCGGTGGCGGGCCATAGGTGGGCATGAGCGGGCAGGGCCCGGTATCAGCTCCCACCGCGTCGGTGTGGGTGGTCATGGAGAGGTCTCCTGTTCTTGATCGGGATCGGGGCAGACCATGGTGCCCACGCCGGCATCGGTGAACAGCTCCAGCAACAGGACATGGGGGGTTGTTCCGTTCACCATGTGGGCCGACGCCACGCCGCGGCGCACGGCATCGACGGCCGCCTCGGCCTTGGGGATCATGCCCCCGGCCAGCTCACCGGAGGCGATCATGGCCTCCAGCGCCGCAGGAGTGGTTTCGCTGATGAGGGTGGCCGGATCGTCGGGATCGGCGTAGAGGCCCTCCACATCGGTGAGGAATACCGCTTTGGCCGCTCCCAGGGCGCCAGCCAGGGTGCCCGCCACGGTGTCGGCGTTGATGTTCAGGGCTTGGCCGGTGGCGTCGGCCCCGATGGTGGACACCACCGGGATGAGATCTTCGTCGAGCAGACGGTCGATGATGGTGGTGTTCACCGCGTCGACGGTGCCCACAAAGCCCAGGCCGGGATGGCGAACCCGGGCTTGGAGCAACCCGGCGTCTTCGCCTGAGACCCCCACGGCCAGCGGCCCGTGGACGTTGATGGCCGACACGATGTCGCGGTTGACCCGGCCCACCAGCACCATGCGGGCGATGTCCAGGGTCTCGGCGTCGGTGACCCGGAGGCCGTCCACAAACGTGGCCTCCAAGCCGAGTCGGTCCATCATCTCGCCGATCTGAGGACCGCCGCCGTGAACCACCACGGGGCGGATGCCCACCGATTGCATGAGCACGATGTCGGCCGCGAATCTGGCCAGGTGGTCGTTGTCCATGGCGCTGCCGCCGTACTTCACCACCACGATCGAACCCGAGAACCGCTGAATGTAGGGCAGGGCTTGGGTGAGCACCGCGGCGGTGGCCTCGGGGCTGAGATCAGTGCCGTCTTCGGTCATGACGTCCCCATGTTCTCGTCGATGTATGCGTGGGTGAGATCGGTGGTGATGATCCGGGCCGAGCCGTCGCCCATGCCGAGGTCCACATGCAGGTCAAGCCGACGACCGGTCATGTACTCGGCCAGTTCGGGAGGATGGGCCGGCTCGCCGTGGTCGTACACCACATGAGGTCCGTAGGCGATGGTCAGCTTGGTGTGGTCGAAGGCCACCCCGGCTGCGCCCATCTCCGAGGCGATGCGACCCCAATAGGGGTCTTGGCCGTACCAGGAGCACTTCACCAACTGGCAGTTGGCGGTGTCCCGAGCGGCCTTGGCCGCCTCGGCATCGGAAGCCGCGCCGGTGACCCGGAGGAACACCGTCTTGGTGGAACCCTCCGCATCGTCGGCCATCTGGAGGGCCAGGCTTTCGCAGGCATCGGCGATGGCCTGAGTGAGGGCGTCGGCATCGACCGGGCCGGCCTGGCCGTTGGCCAAAATCAGCACGGTGTCGTTGGTGGATTCGGCCCCGTCCACGGTGAGGGTATTGAAGGTGCCGGCCACTCCGGCTCTGAGGGCGTGTTGGAGGGTGTCGGGATCGGCGGCCGCGTCGGTTGTGAGAACCGCCAGCATGGTGGCCATGTTGGGTTCCAGCATGGCGGCGCCTTTGGCGATGCCTCCGACGGTGAAGCCGTCGCCGGCGACAACCACCTGTTTGGGAACAGTGTCGGTGGTCATGATGGCCTCGGCGGCCTGCGGGCCACCCTCGACAGTCAGGGCGGCGGCCGCGGCGGCGATGCCAGCCGACACTGCGTCCATGGGGAGGGCGTAGCCAATCAGCCCGGTAGAGCACACCAGCACTTCTTCGGGGGCCACTCCCAGAGCGGCGGCGGTCTCCTTGCACATCTGGTGGGCGTCGGTCATTCCCTGCGCCCCAGTGGCCGCGTTGGCGTTGCCGCTGTTGAGGACCACCGCGGCGGCCTTCCCACCCGTTGCGGCCAAGTGCTCCCGGCACACCAGCACTGGAGCAGCCGTCATCTTGTTGGATGTAAACACCCCAGCCGCGCTGACGGAGGCACCTTCGGCGGTGGCCACGATGGCAAGGTCAGGCTTGCCGCTGGGCTTGATGCCGCAGGTCACCCCCGCGGCGGTGAACCCGGGGACTTCGGTCACGCTCATGGGTACACCCCCACTGCGGTCAGCCCCGTTGTTTCGTCGAGTCCGCTGATGATGTTGGCGCACTGGACGGCTTGTCCGGCTGCGCCCTTCACCAAGTTGTCGATGGCGCACAACGCCATCACGGTCTGCGTACGGGCGTCGTACCGGGCGGTGAGATGGGCGGCGTTGGAGCCCAGGGTGGCCTTGGTAGACGGCGGACGCTCGGACACAACTATGAACGGCTCGTCGGCGTAGAACTCGGCCAGCCCCGCTAGCAATGCATCGCTGGAGGTCTCCCCTGTCGGCTTGGCGTAGCAGGTGGCCAAGATGCCCCGATTCATGGGCGCGAGGTGAGGGGTGAATAGCACCGACGCGCCCGAGGCTTGCTCAATCTCCGGGGTGTGGCGGTGGTCGAGCAGCCCATAGGCAGTGAAGTCCTCATCGACCGCACAGAACGTGGTGTGGGCTTTGGGGGGCCGGCCTGCGCCGGAAACACCGCTGGCCGCGTCCACAATGACCCCATCGGCCTGGACAAGACCCAAGCGGACCAGCGGGGCAACTGCCAGCGCCGCTGCGGTGGGATAGCAGCCCGGTACGGCCACCGCGGTAGCACCGGCCAACTCATCCTTGAACAGCTCAGGCAGGCCATAGGCAAACTGGCCGAGAAGCTCCGAAGCCTGGTGCTGCTCCCCATACCACTGCTGGTATTGCCCAGCGTCTTTGAGTCGGAAGTCGGCAGCCAGATCAACGGCGACTTGGCCCCGATCCAGAATGTCGGCAGCCATTGCCATGGACTGCCCATGGGGCAGCGCCAAAAACGCCAACGCCACGTCATCCAGCAAGGCGGGGTCGTATTTCACAAACTCCTGGCCGGCACCCATTGCAGCCAGGTGAGGATAAAGGTCAGCGACCGGCTGCCCCGCCTGAGTGTCGCCGGTCACAAAGCACACGTCGAAGCCCGGGTGCCCGCCCAACAACCGCATCAGTTCCGCGCCGACATACCCCGACGCCCCAATGATCCCGACCGGGATCTGCTTCCTCATGGGAACAATTATGCATGATTTTGCATACTCATGCAAACCAATTGGGACGGTGCGGCTTGGGAGGGGAATCTACGACCACTTACGGCGTTTGGCTTGGGCCTCAAACAACTCTTGTATGGGTACCTCTCCGTAGTTGTCCGCCCATTCTTCCCAAACTAGGCCGGACTCGTACTCAAATAGGTGACGTCTGGCTGCCTCGACCATCCAGTCGGAGAAGCCCTCGCCATCAGCTTCAGCCGCCCTGTGGGCCTTTTCGACCAACTTGGGATGCAGATAGATGGTCATTTCCTCGTCCGGCACGAGACCAGCGTACTTGGAGCAGGGCAACTCCGAAGTCACACTTTCACCACCTTCACAGCGGCGGCATTGAGAGTGGAGAGCAGCAATTCGACGTCCTCAACATCTGAGGTGTAGAGCACAACGCCTTCCTGGGCGGAGGCATTCGCCGCCACTCGGGCAACCGATGCGTCAATTACATCTGTAGTGCCCGTTTGTCCGCACAGAACACCCGCGGCACGAGCTGACTTCCCATCCAAGGGCACCTCACTGCAACTCTTCAGCACTCGAGCCAACCGCACTTGGCGCTGATCATCCCGCCAAACTTGTCCAATTGCTCCGACGGGGGCATAGACCACGTCGCCTGCTCCAATGGCAACATCGAACTTTGCCCAAACTGAACGGTCATTTCGATCCAGAGCGATCAGCGCTCCGGCATCCAGAACAATAGCTGTCACCCGTAAAGCTCGGCTCTGGCGGCGGCCTTCTCTTCTTCCGTGAACGCCCCGTGCTCAGCTTGCCACTCGGCAATGACTTCGCGAAGGTCAAGGCGCTTCGCGCGTTGCCGAACTGCTTCAGCCATCCACTCCGACTCGCACTGCATTTCAGCATCGGCTGCCTCACGAATCGCAGCAGCTAGCTCAGCGGGCATCGAGATAGTGACCTGCTCTCCATTCACACGACCAGCATAGGCCGTGAACTGGAGACTTCAAAGTATTTTTCAAGTAATTTCAGACAATTTTCATTTTAGCCGCGGAGGGTGGCGTTGTGGGCTTTGGTGACGGCGTCGATGCAGGATTGGCGGGCTTTGGCCACCTCGGCGTCGTTGAGTGTGCGGTCGGGGGCTTCGAAGCGGAGGGTGAAGGCCAGGCTGCGTTGGCCGTCGCCGAGTTGGTCGGAGCGGAACACGTCGAACAGGGCGACGGAGGCCAGCAATTCGCCTCCGGCTTCGGCGATGGTGGCGGCTACATCGTCGGCCGACACCTCGTCGGGGACGGTGAAGGCCAGATCAACATCGCTGGACGGGTAGCGGCTGGGGGCTCGATACGGGGCCAGAGCCCGATCGGCTTCCAACAGGGCGCCGAGGTTGACTTCTAGCCAGGCCACCCGCTCGTCGATTTCGTAGGCATCCAGCACCTGGGGGTCGATCTCGCCCAGCGCGCCGACGGGGTGGCCGTCGGCCAGGGCCTGGCCAGAGCGGCCAGGATGGAGGCCGTCTACTGGGCCGTTGACCACGCCGGGGCGGGTCACGGTCAGGTGGCGGGCCAGGCGGCGCCACAGCGTGGTGGCGACAGTGGCCTCTTGGCCGGCCAGGATCACGGCGAGGTGCTCGTGCTCAGCGGGGAGATCCCCTCCCCCGCCGGGGTTCACCCGGCCAATCTCGAACAGCGACACCCCGGTGGTGCGCCGAGCCGCGTTGTAGGCCACCGCCTTCAGCAAGCCGGGACGCAGCGAGGTCCGCATTATCGACTCTTCGGCCACCAGCGGGTTGGTCACGGTGATGCCGTCGTCGCCGAGGCCGGCTCGGGCCAGATCGCCGGGCGCTAGGAAGGGCAGGGGCATGGCCTCGGTGATTCCCATGCCGGCAAGCAATGCCCGTATCCGGCGGTGGTCGTGCTGCTGGGGAGTAAGTTCGCCAGCCTGTTCGGTCACCGGCACAGTGCGAGCGATCTTGGAGAAGCCGTGAAGCCGGCCCACTTCCTCGATCACGTCGATCTCGGTGGCTGAATCGAGCCGCCACGAAGGGATGCTCACCTCGAAATCCTGGCTGTCGCCGCCCGTCTCGCAGGCGAACCCGATGGGCTCGAGCAGGGCGGTCATCTGGTCAGTGCTCAGGTCGGTTCCCAAAATGGAGTTGACCCGCGCCGACCGGACCCGAACGGTGCTGGGCTCAGGGCGATTGCCAGCGGCATCGATCATGCCGGGGGCTGTGGTGCCCCCGAGGGCGGCGGCCAGCTCGGCGAAGCGGTCCAGCGCCATGGGGATGATTTCGGGGTCGGCGCCCCGCTCGAAGCGGGCCGAGGCCTCACTGCGCAGGCCCAATCGGCGGGCAGTACGGGCGATGGTCATGGGGTCCCACCAGGCGGCCTCCAACAGCACCGAACGGGTGTCGGCGGAGATCTCGGTGGAGGCTCCGCCCATGACCCCGGCCAGGCCGATGGCCTCGTCATCGCGGTTGACGATCACCCCGTCATAGGTAGTGAGAGCTCGCGCCGTGCCGTCCAAAGTGATCAATTCTTCGCCCCGATGGGCCATGCGCACCCCCAGCTCCCCCCCGGGTACGAGGTCGAGGTCGTAGGTGTGGTTGGGCTGGCCCAGCTCGAACATCACGTAGTTGGAGAGGTCGACCACAGCGTTGATGGGCCGCTGCCCCACGGCCAACAATCGGTTGGCCATCCAGCGGGGCGACGCTCCTGAGGGCACATTGTCGAGCACTCGCACCCCGAAGCGGCGACAAAAGTCGGGGGCGGCGATGCTCACCGACGCCCGCTCGGCCGCCGGCGTTCCGGTCTCATCCACATCGGGGACCGCGACCGAGAAGGGCACTCCCAGGCGAGCAGCCAGGTCGCGGGCCACCCCCATTACCGACATGGCATCGGGGCGGTTGGGGTTCACCTCCAGGTCGAACAACACGTCGGGGTGGATGCCCAGCGCCTCGGCCAGGGGAACTCCCAACGACAGGCCCTGCTCCAGGATCAAGATGCCCTCGTGATCGTCGCCCATGCCGATCTCGGCCCCCGAGCACAGCATTCCGTTGCTCCACTCACCCCGCATCTTGCGGCGGGCGATCTCCATGCCGTTGGGCATGGTGGTGCCCACGGTGGCTAACGGCACGAGGTCGCCCACCGCCATGTTGAATGCCCCGCAGCACACTTGGAGGGCCTCGCCGTCGCCGGCATCCACATCCACCAGGTGAATGCGGTCGGCATCGGGGTGGGGCCGGGTGGCCAAGACCTCGGCGATCACGACGCCGTCCAACCCCCGGCCCACGTGGGACAGTTCCTCCACCGCCAATCCCAGATCGGACAGGATCTCAGCCAGATCTTCGGGCTCGCCGGCGATGTCGGGGGCGAACTCCCGCAGCCAGCTCAACAGCACCTTCATCGCGCTGCCGCCTCAAACATCGCAGCGCGGACCATCAGAATTGCTCCAAGAAGCGGATGTCGTTGGTCCACAGCTCGCGCAAGTCGTCTATGCCGAACCGGATGAGGGCCAGGCGGTCGATTCCGAAGCCGAAGGCGAACCCCTGCCACTGCTCGGGGTCGATCCCACAAGCCTCGAGCACGTTGGGGTGCACCATGCCGCAGCCCCCTAGCTCCAGCCAGGTGCCGTCGGGGCGCTGGATGTCGAACTCGGCCGACGGTTCGGTGAACGGGAAATAGGAGGGCCGCAGCCGAGAGGAGAAACCGGGGCCGAAGTAGGCGGCGGTGAACGCTTCGATGGTCCCGGCCAGATCGCCCAAGGTGGTGTCGCGGTCCACCACCAGCCCCTCGATCTGGTGGAACACCGGCATGTGGGTGGCATCGGCGGTGTCCTGGCGGAAACACCGGCCGGGGGCCACCACGTAGATGGGGGGCTCCTGGTTCTCCATCACCCGGGCCTGCACCGGAGAGGTGTGAGTGCGCAGCAGGGTGGTACCCGGCTCGCCGTAGTCCACGTACAGGGTGTCGTACATGTCGCGGGCCGGGTGCCCGAGGGGAAAGTTGAGGGCGCCGAAGTTGTACCACTCGCTCTCGATCTCGGGGCCCTCAGCCACCCGATAGCCCATGCCCACGAACACGTCCTCAAGCTCCTGCCAGGTCTGGGTGATGACGTGGAGATGGCCGTTGGCGGGGTGTTCGGTGACCTCGGTGAGATCGAGTCGCTCGGCGGCCAGTTGCTCGGCCCGGGCGGCGGCCGACAGCTCGGCCTCGCGGGCGTTCAGGATCTCGTCGATAGATGCCTTGGCAGCATTCAATGCCTGCCCGGCTTGCTTGCGGGCTTCGGGCTCCATGTCGCCCAACGCCTTGCGGGCCGCCACCAGCGGAGAGCGCCTGCCAGCCATCGCAGTCCGCACCGCACTCAGTTCCTCGAGGGTGGTCGCGGCCGCCGCCTGCCGTTCGGCCTCGACCACCAATTGTTCCGGCTCAGCCATCGGACTCCACTATGGCAACCCTTTTCCTTCGACACCGCATCAAATGGGCTTCGTGCGGTCTGCCAATTCTCCCTCAGAGCCGAGTCGGGTTTGGGTCAATTTTCCTCCTAAGGTTCTGGCATGGATTCAGGAGACTTACTGGTTCGCGGGGGGACGGTGGTGGACGGCACCGGCGCACCCTCCTATGAGGCTGACGTGCGGGTGCGCTCAGGGGTGATCGCCGAGGTGGGGCCGGGGCTACGGCCCGACGGCGAGCCAGAAGTCGACGCTGGCGGCGCCTTGGTGACACCGGGGTTCATCGAGCCCCACACCCATTACGACGGATCGCTGTGGTGGGACCCCCACATCGACCCCATGCCCTCGCACGGCACCACCAGCGTCGTGCTGGCCAACTGCGGACTGGGCCTGGCCCCGCTTCGGGAAGCCGATCGCAACCAGCTCATCGAGTTGATGTGCTTCATCGAGGACCTGCCTACCGACGCCTTCGAGACGGCCATCCCGTGGACGTGGGAGACGTGGCCGGAGTACCAAGCTGCCAATGACGAGCACCCGACGGCGCTCAATGTGGCCGCTTTCTTTCCCCACCAGACCCTGCGGATGTGGGTCATGGGCGCCGAGGCGTGGGAGCGGGCCGCCACCGAGGCCGAGCGAACCGAGATGGCCCGGATGCTCGACGAGGGGCTGGGTGCCGGAGCCTTTGGGCTGTCGACCTCGCTTATGGACTTGGACCGCCACAACCGTCTGGTACCCAGCCGTATGGCCGACGACCAGGAGTGGGGCGACCTGCTCGACGTGGTGGCTGCCCACCCCGGCGCCACCTTCCAGTTCGTGCCCCGAGCCTTCGAGTTCGAGCACTTCCCCGGCGACATGGAGCGAATGGCCGCGCTGTGCCGGAATCGGGGTATCCGAGCCAACTGGGGCGGGTTCTTCGCCCAGGAGAACCGGGCCAAGGAGCGCAAGACCTCGCTGGATCTGGTGGAGCGGCTCAACGCCGAGGGCGGGGAAATGGCCACACTCTTCTCGGTGCGGCCCGGCTACGTGAACCTGCACTTCGAGCGGTCGATCATGTGGAGCGGCGTAGAGGCGTGGCACGAGTTGTGCAACGTGGACGGCGACGAGGCCAAGATGGCCATGCTTCGCGACGAGGCCTGGCGGGAGCGGGCCCGCCACGACTGGGACGCCTGCACCTACACCCTGGCCCCCATCAACCGTCCCCACATGATCCTGCTGGCCTCCGACGAGCCCCGCAACGCCGAGTGGACCGGACGCTCCATCGCCGATCTGGCCGAAGCCCGAGGCGTGCATCTGTCGGACGCGGTGGCCGACTGGCTGCTGGACAACAACATGGGCACCCACCTGAAGACCCAGCCCCAGCCAGTGGACAACGAGACGCTGGCCGCCATGGCCCGCTCGCCGCTGACGGTGAATGGTGCGTCGGATGCCGGTGCGCACATCCAGATGTTCGTAGGGGCGGGCGACGCTACCTTCTTCTTGACTGAGATGGTGCGCGAGCGCGGGCTGCTCACCATCGAGGAGGCGGTGCACTCGGTGACCGGCAAGCAGGCCGCATTCTTCGGCGTTTCCGGCCGGGGTGCCGTGGCCGAGGGCATGGCCGCCGACTTGGCCGTGTTCGCCCTCGATGAGATCGACTTGGGCGACGAGGTCCGGGTGGACGACCTCCCCACCGGCAGCTGGCGCTACAGCCGCAGGCCGGCCGGCTACCGGGCCACGGTGGTCAACGGCGTGCCTACCTGGGCCGACGACCGGTCCACTGGCGCGCTCCCCGGCAGATTCCTCCGCAACGAGGCGGTGGCCTAGCCGTCTTCCTGGCTGGCCTCCCGGCTGAGCTCAGCCAAGTACAGAGCCCGGGTGGCCAGCACTTCGCGGGCCTCATTGGCCATGTCATCGTAGAAGTGCTCCCGGTAGGCCTTGTCGACGATGGTCGACACTGCGAACTGAAGGGCCGACAGAGTAGCGATGAAGCCCGACACCGCTAGCAGCTCCCAAGTGAGCACGAGCTCATTGCCGAACAAGCCGAAGCGGGCCAGGGGATCCAACTGGCCCGATGCCACCCACGACACGATGGTGGCCTCCCTTACCGTCAGCAAGCCGAAGCCCACATAGAACGCGCCGATCACCACGCCCACGAGCACCACCCGCACCGCTTGGGCCACAAACATCAGCAGTCCCAGATTCACCCGGTCCATGCGGTCGAGCGGGGCAACGGCAGATACCGGGAAGTCCGCGGGCGGCATCGCCGGGGCTAGCGGCGAATCACATTCGTCGACCAACTGGCCCACCTGCTCCCAGCTGTCAAAACGGGCCAATCCCACCAGCTCGGAGGGCACCCGAATCGCCACCGAGCCGAAGGCAATGAGGCCGAATACCCCCAGCACGATGGCGTAGAAGGGCCAAGTGAAGTCGTGGGCCACTTGCCACACTTCGGCGTTCAGGAACAAGAAAGCGCTGAACACCAGAAGCAGGGGCAGAATCCGCCCTACCAACCGACCGATCAGGGCGATTTGGCTTAGGGAGTAGCCCCCGGCCCAGAACAGCATGGGAAGCAAGCCGAAGCTCACCACCACATAGGCCCCTATGAGCAAGGCGACATTGATCAGTGCCAGGCCCGCGGTATCAGACAACCGGTCTTCAGAGAACAAGGCGGGCAGCACCGGTGGAACCAGCACGAACACGGCCAGTTCGATGGCACCCACCCGATCGGGAAGCTGGAACAGCCGACGTCCTCTTAGCCGATTGACCGCCGCCACCGCCCCCAATGCGATGCCCGCGCCCGCCCAGAACACGCCGAATTGCGCCCAACCGTCGAACCGGTCGCCGAATGAGGCGAAAATCTCGACCAGAAACACCAGGGCCAAGAACGGAACGGCCCGGGTGAACACATCAGTGGTGGCCCGGTAGTCGTGGATGACGTGGGGAACGCCCCGGTAGATAAACCAGCGTTCGACGGCTTCTCGACGAGAGGTCATCGCCTCTGCCGCCCGTCAGTCCCCTTCGGGAATGGTGGGCACCTCAACGCCGGGGCCGTAGTAGATGAACAGGTTGGCGATCAGGTCGTCAAGGCCGTCCCGGGTGCCGCCCTTGGCCAGATCCACGGTGATGATGTTGCTGTTCACGTGGATGGCGTCGATGCCACCCCGGTCGAACAGGCGACGGGCCAACTCGTCAACCGGCCGCTCTCCGGCAATTTCCCGCCCGATTGCATAGTGCTCATGACCGGTGCCGGTGATGCTCCGGTTGATCTCATAGCGGATCACCCCCGGGCGGCTCGTCGCCCTCTCCACAACAGTCACCGGCTGTCCCATATGACCCAAGATCGTACCCGGTGGCCGCAACCACACGGTCAATCAGAACGACAGAGCGCAGACAGCCAGTCAACCCGGCAGCGCGTCGATTGCGAGAAGATGGAAGTGATGCGCTGCGGACCCATTCCCCGCCGTTTGCTTCTGACGATTGCCACCATCACGGTCGCCAGCCTTTTGTCAGGTTGCGTCTCAACTGACCAAGAAGAGCCAATCGCTGAGGTAACTCCCACGACGTTACCCACCCCATCCCCCACTTCTCCGATCCCAACCCCGCCGCCCACCAGCCAACCCACACCCAACCCAACCCCACCATCCACCAGCCAACCCACACCCGACCCAACCCCGCCGCCCACCAGCCAACCCACACCCAGCCCAACCCCGCCGTTGGCTGTTTCACCTTCCCCTCAGCCCCAGTCCACAAGGGGAGCCACCCCAACACCTGCTCCGGCTGCGCCGCAGTCCTCAGAATGGATCACTCTGGCCGAACTCCTCACCCTGGTCACGATCGCCACGGAACAGGCAGAGGGATACAACCGAGACGATTGGAATCACTGGGTTGATGCCGACGGCGACGGCCTCGACACCAGGCAAGAAGTCCTCGCCGAAGAGGCGCTGGTTGATCCGTTGGTTGAAGGAGGAAGGATCCGAGAGGGCCAGTGGTACAGCCACTACGACGGAGAGGAAATCACCGTGGCCAGACAGCTCGATGTCGACCACGTTGTGGCCTTGGCCGAAGCTCACCAGTCAGGGGGTTGGGCCTGGGATGCACTCACCAGACAGCTTTACGCCAACGACCTGTCGCTTCCTGAGCACCTCATCGCCGTATCCGCGGGCACGAATAGGAGCAAGGGAGCCAGAGACCCAGCCGAATGGCTCCCTCCCGATTCCGAAGCCCTATGCACCTACTTGGCTTGGTGGACCACCATCAAATACCGATGGCAGCTGACCATGGACCAGGCCGAGTACAACACCATCCTCCATCACGCCACCAACGACTGCGCCGACACCCAAATCGACCTAACCGCCGCCCAATCAGGGATCATCCGAGCCGACAAACCCGGCTAGCGCCGGTGAAGCCAGCTCTGAGGTCTCTAGACTTCAAGAGACCAGGGTGGTTCCGCAAATGAAGTCGGAGCCGTTGGAATGGAGTTCAGCGGGAATGCTCGCCGTGTTGATATCCTTAGTCTGTGGCTAAGACATCTGTTTTTGTAGATAAAGATATCGCCCAGCAGGCTGCGGAGATCTTGGGGACGAAAACGTTGCGCGAGACCATTCATGCCTCCCTCCTGGAGATCATCAACGCCAAGCGGCGCCTTGAGCTGATCGGCCTGCTCAGCCAACCCGAGCGCTTCGATTTCGATGCCGCTGAAAACGCTTGGGGTGGAGACGAGTAGTTGCCGCGAACCACTTATCTGGCTGACACCAGCGCTTTCTCCCGTCTGGCAAAGCCCATAGTCGCCTCAGCCGCTGCCCCCCTGATCGCCGAGGGGCGCATTGCCGTTTGCGCCCCGGTGATCTTCGAACTCGGATTCAGTGCCCAAGGCCCTGCCGATCATCAAGAGCTCATGGAAGTGCTGACCGCATTTCCCCATACTCCCACCACAGACGCCGACCACCGGCGGGCAATCGAAGTACAGGGCCTCTTGGCTCAATCTAGCCAGCACCGGTCTCTCTCACTGGTTGACGCCCTTGTCGCGGCAATGGCCGAGGCCCGGCAACTCACCGTGCTCCACTACGACGCCGACTTCGAGCGTGTCGCCGCCATCACCGGCCAACCCCACGAATGGATAGTGAGGCGCGGCACCGCTGACTGACCTCTCAGAACGGCAAAGGGGAGCCGGGGTTGGTGCGGAGGTGGGGCCAGCCGTGGGTGTCCATGAAGGACCAGGAGCGGCGGTGCAGGGGGGTGGGGCCTTGGGCGACTAGGGCGGCTCTGTGGCGAGGGCAGGGGTAGCCCTTGTTGGAGTCGAAGTTGTAGTCGGGGTGGTCTTCGGCTGCGGCTCGCATGAGACGGTCGCGGGTGACCTTGGCCAGGATGGACGCGGCCGCGATTGACAGGCAGGTGACGTCGCCCTTCACCAGAGCGCGGGTATTGCCGTTGCCCACGAAATCCCACCGGCCGTCTACCAGCACGGCGTCGGTTTCTAGGCCTAGGCCGTCCAGTGCCCGCCGGGCGGCTAGGCGCTGGGCCGCCGACATTCCCAATTGGTCACACTCGTCGTTGCTGGCGTGGCCTGCGGACCAGGCCACGCACCAGTCGGCGATCCGGTCGAACAGCCCCTCCCGTTCGGCCTCGGTCAAGAGTTTGGAGTCCCGCACTCGGTAGACCCTTCGATCGGTGGGGAGCACCGCGGCTACCAAGGTCAGAGGCCCGGCCCACGCACCTTTGCCCACCTCGTCCATGCCCACCACCACCTGGTGGCCCTCGGCCCACAGGCGGCGTTCGACCGCCAGGGTGGGGGCAGCCGACTTGAGTGCGGCCCTCATCTCCTCAAGGTAGCTATTGGGGCGCGGCCAACAGCGTTTCTCCGGTCGGTTCCTGGCTCGACCAGCTCTCATCCAGCGCTGAGGCTCGCACCGTGGCCGGTATCTGGTCGGAGCGGGAGTCGAGCTCCCACAGCAGCGCGGGGCGGAGGCCGTGCCAACGAACCGCATAGGACACCAGGCCGAACCGGGTGGGCAGGTCGTAGACCGCCAAGGGACCGCCCCGCCAGGCGGTGCGGAAGCCAGGAGCCAAATCCAGGGTGTCTCCGTGGTCGGCCACAAGCTCGGCCCGCAGCCCTTCATTAGAGGGTTCCGATGAGGTGAGGTTGAGACGCCGCAGATCTTGAGCGGCTCGATTCTGACCTGCGGCGAGCAGGAAGCGTTCGACTGGCTCCACCGGCAATTCTGCCCCGTTGCGGGCGGCAGCCTCCACCGCCTCGGCCACGGCCTCTACTAATCGGACAGCGGCCTCTTGGTCGCCTGTCAGGTCGTGGTGCACGGTGAACGCCGTCAGCCTCTCGGTGGGTGCTTCGGTGGTCCAGCGGGCGGCGATCTCATCCAGCACCAGTTCGGCATCGTCGTGGTAGCCGTGATGGTCGAGTCGCACCGACAGTTCACACAGTTCGGCAGTGTCGAGGGTCTCCATGCGACCGGTGTGTCCCAGCCATCGGCGCCGATTGCGATCGATGCGCCGGGCCAAACCTTCGTCGGGCACTTCGATTCGCGCCCCCCGATCCAGATGGGCTTGCCAGCCCCGCACCACCGCCTCGGCGTCGGGCAGATCAGAGGGCGCCGGTACCAAGCCCCGGCCCAGCGACGCGCTCACCGCCAGCCGGGCGGTATGGGGCAACGGCCACACCACGGCGGCCACGTCGCGGCCCTTGGCATCCAACGCTGGGGTGGCCCCGCCTTCAACCTCGAGCAGAGCCTCCACCGCACCAGGCCCGACCGCCGCACCCGCCGGGAGACGATCCCACGCCAGCACCGGCTGCCCCCCGACCACCACCCCGCTGCTGTCCACCGAAAGCACCGCCCCCGGGGCCTGCACCACCAGGGCGACGGCGAAAGCGGTGGCGGCTTCGTTCCCCACCTCCACCACCGCCACCGCCGGTCCCCCGCCGGCAGCCACGGCCCACACCCGCTGTACCGCATCCCCATCGGGCACCTTCATGCGGGTCTCCACCACCGCACCGGCCCCCACTTCGCTCTGGCGCACGGCGGCCTCCTGCGATGCCCGGTGCCAGCGGTCAGAGGCGCCCACCCACCAGTCCAGCGTCCATTCCCCGGAACCGGGGCGCACCGACCCGCGGGCATCCACCTCTCCCCACCCCGGCGCGCCCAAGACGTCAAGAGGCCTTGCGGCCATCAATACCTACTCATCAAGAAGATCGGGTAACGAATCGCCAGAACCGGCGCAACCGCGACCCATCGGAGTCCGCCATCTCCGGCCACAGCCGACGAAAGCGCGATGCCCTGGTGGCCTCCGGCTCGGGGCGGGCCTGGCGTCCCATCAGCACCATCGCGGCCTCGGCCGCAGTCCTACTGCCCTTGACCACCGCATGTACCTCGGCGCTGATGGGCATCTCCACGCTGTGCTCGGCCGCCAGCTCCACCACCACACCCACGGTGAACACTCCCTCCGCCACCTGGTCCATCTCGGCCACGACCTCTTTGGCCTTGCGGCCCCGTCCCAGCTGCTCGCCTACATGGCGGTTTCGGCTCTGAGGGCTCATGCATGTGGCAAGCAGATCGCCCATCCCGGCCAGTCCGGCAAAGGTGTCGGCCCGTCCGCCCATGGCGGTGCCCAAACGGCCCATTTCCGCCAGACCCCGGGTGATCACCGCCGCTCGAGTGTTGTCACCGGCGCCGAGCCCGTCGACCATGCCGGAGGCCAAAGCGATCACATTCTTGAGCGTGCCGCCCAGCTCGCAACCGATCACGTCGTCATTGGTGTAAACCCGGAAGAGGTCGGTGGTCAGGACTCCCTGGAGGGCGGTGGCCACCGTGTCATCGGCCATGGCGATGACCGAGGTGGCTGCGTGCCCAGACAGGATCTCCTTGGCCAGATTGGGTCCGGTGAGCGCGCCCGCGGGGTGGGCGGGAGCCACTTGGTTGACGATCTCGGTCATGCGCAGTCGTGTGCCCCGCTCCAGCCCTTTGGTGAGGCTTACCACCGGTACCCACGGCCGCAGGTGGGGGGCCACCTTCTCCATCACCCGTCGAAAGTTCGAAGACGGGATTCCCATCACCACCACCTCGGCTTCAGCCACAGCTGCCTCCAAGTTGGTGGTCGCCCGCAGACGGGGATGCAGGTCGAAGCCGGCCAGGTAGCGGGGATTGGCGTGGTGCTGGTTAACCGCAGCGGCCGTCTTGGGGTCTCGGCACCACAGAACGGTGGGCTCATTGTGGGCAGCCAGGTGGGCCACGGTGGTACCCCACGACCCTCCGCCGATTACCGCGACCCGGTTAGACATAGGCATCGAGCGTAGACGGGCCGAGCGCCAAATGAGCCAGCGCAGCGGTGCCGGACGTTGAAGACGGTTGCGGGGGTCGATGGCCGTAGACTCCTGCGGATGACTGTCGCCGTGTTGATCCCGGTCAAGGCGTTCGCCGAGGCCAAGCATCGACTGGCACCCGCCCTTGGGGCCGCTGAGCGGGCCGCGTTGGCTCGCGATATGGCCACCCACGTGGTTCAGTCATCCGCGCCGTTGCCGGTGGCGGTGGTTTGCGACGACAGCGATGTGCGGGACTGGGCCGTCTCGGTGGGCGCCGAGGTGATATGGCGCCCCGGCACCGGGCTGAACGGCGCGGTGCGCAGCGGGGTGGACCATCTGCGTGATGCGGGATACAACCGGGTAATCGTGGCCCACGGAGATCTGCCGCTGGCCGGACCGCTCATCTCGCTGGGCGACTGGCCCGGCATCACTCTGGTGCCCGACCGCCGTGAAGACGGCACCAACGTGATCGCCCTGCCCAGCGACTGCTCTTTCGAGTTCTCCTATGGGCGAGGCTCGTTTGCCCGTCATCTGGCCGAAGCCCAGCGACTGGGACACAGCCTGCGCATCCTGCGCGACCCCGCTCTCGGGCTCGACATCGATCTGCCCGCCGACCTGAACGAACTGGCAGTGAGGGCGTGAAGTCGCAAAACCTGGCCGTCCCCGAGCGGGCGCTGGCCATAGGCGCACATCCCGACGACATCGAGTTGAAGGCCGGAGCCACACTGGCCAAATGGGCGGCCCGCGGCTGCGAGGTGAGCCTGCTGGTGTGTACCGACGGCTCCAAGGGAACCTGGGATCCCAACGCCGACCTGGACAAGCTGGTGGCATTACGCCAAGACGAGCAGCGCGAATCAGCCCGGCGGCTGGGCGCTTCCGGCGAGGTGGCGTTCTTGGGCTGGATTGACGGAGAACTGGAATCGGGGCCGGAACCCCGCCGGCAGGTGGCCTCGTGGATCAGAACCCTGCGCCCCACCGTGGTGTTGGGCCACGACCCCTGGCGGCGATGGCGGCTCCATCCCGATCACCGCCATGCCGGTTGGCTAACCGTCGACGGCATTGTGGCCGCCCGCGACCCCCACTTCTTTCCCGAATTGGGTCTCACCCCCCACCGCCCCGACGCCCTACTCCTGTTCGAGGCCGACGAGCCTGATCACGCCGAAGACACCTCTGGTTTCGAGTCGGCCAAGGCAAGGGCCATCGAGGCCTTCGTCAGCCAATATGAGACCACCCTGGACCTGCCCCCCAAGCCCAGCCACGCCGACCTGGCCAGACTCCACGCGTGGGTGGCCGAGAAGCTGGCCCAGGCGGGTGCAGATGCCGGACTAGCTTCGGCCGAGCTGTTCAAGCTGATCGACAACCTCTAGAAGCTGCGAAGGAGTTCCCATGCTGCAAGACCAGAAGATCCTCATCACCGGCATGACCGGCCAGATCGCCCTCCCCATGGCCGCGTATCTGGCCGAGCACAACGAGGTGTGGGGCATAGCCCGGTTCAGTGCCGAGGGCAGCCGCGAGATGGTGGAGGCCGCCGGGGTTCACACCGAGGTTGCGGACGTGGCCGACGGGGACTTCTCGACGCTGCCCGACGATTTCGACTACCTGGTACACATGGCAGCCTTCCAGGGTCAGGGCCAGGACTACGACTGGGCCATCCAGGTGAACGCCGAGGGCACCGGCCTGCTCATGGCCCACTGCCACAAGGCCAAGGCCGCGCTCATCGCCTCCACCTGCTCGGTGTATCACCCCCACCCCGACCCGTGGCACCTCTATACCGAGACCGATCGTCTCGGCGACTGCCACGCTGTGCACGCCCCCACCTATTCGATGTCGAAAATCGGCGGTGAGGCGGTGGCCCGGACCATGGCCCGAGCACTGAATCTGCCCACCACCATTGCCCGCATCAACGCCAGCTACGGGCCCAATGGCGGGCTGCCGGTGTACCACATGGACTGGCTGATGAACGACCTGCCGATTCGACTGCGGGCCCCGGCGCCGTCGCCCTACTCCCCCATCCACCAAGACGACATGAACGCCCACGTTGAGCCGCTGCTGGCCGCGGCATCGGTGCCGGCCACGGTGGTCAACTGGGGCGGCGACGAGCACATCAAGGCCGAGGACTGGGTGATGTTCCTGGGCGAGCTCTCCGGGAAGATGCCCGAGGTCGCCTACGACGCCTTCCCCGGATCGCAGCCCGGCAGCGGGGCCGATCCGGCCAAGCGGATATCCCTCACCGGGCCATGCCAGGTGAGCTGGCGAGACGGCCTGACCGGGGTCTACGAAGCCCGCTACCCCGGCGGCCAGCCCGCCCCCGGCATCGGCGGCGCCGAGCGCCTCACGGCCGCCTACGGCAACGACTAGCCCAGTCGGGTGGCCAGCAGGCGAGCCAACTCCCGCGGCTGGTCGCCCTGGATGCTGTGGCCGGCGTCGGCCACTACCACCACCCCGGCGTCGGGCTGACGGCGCAGAAGCTCCTCAACGTCCTCGACGCCCACCACACCTGAATCCGCCCCCCGATACAGCACC
>JAJDTA010000019.1 GCA_022827405.1 Acidimicrobiia bacterium | reverse complement strand
TCGTGGTGGTGACGCTGGCCGGTGGGGTCAAAAACGTCAGCGACAGCGTTGCCATCCAGCAGGTTTCGTGGCGTCGACCTCGGGTTCCCGACTTCAGACTGGTCCAGGGTTCGCTCAACACCAACGGACTCGGCATCTTGGCGGCCGGCATTTTCGGGACACCTCCCAACTCTGTCTACTCGGGCACCAGCGTGTCGCTCATCGGCTTCACCGGAGTGGCCGCCCGACGCATCGGCTATGTCATCGGCGGCACTCTTTTGGCTCTGGCCTTCCTGCCCAAACTGACCGCCTTCTTGCTCACCCTTCCCAGTCCGGTCATGGCCGCCTACATCCTGACGGCTATCGCGCTGCTCTTCGTGAGCGGCGTCCGCACCGTCGTGCAGGATGGGCTCGATGCGCAGAAGGCCTTGGTGGTGGGCTTGTCATTCTCGTTGGGCATGGGAATTGACAACCAGACCATCTTTGCCGACCTGCTCGGCCACAAGTGGGGTTTGCTGTTCGACAACGGCATGCTCGTCGGGGCCCTGGCAGCGGTGTTGATGACCGTGTTCATGGACCTGACCAGCACCCAGCGGCGCAGTCGTCTGGAGGTTGAGCTGAGCGTCTCGGCGTTGCCGGAAATCGATCGTTTCCTCGGGGTTCTGGCCAGTGGTGTCGGCTGGAACGAGGACTCGACCAGGCGGCTGCGCTCTGCCGGCGAAGAGGCGTTGTTGAGCCTGGTGCAACATGACGACACCGGCGAGGAGATGTTGGACAGCCTGGTGCAGCCCGTCCAGCCTCCCGAAGATCAGCCTCGATTGATCATCCAGGCTCGCCCCGACGCCGGGATGGTGGAGGTGGAGTTCTTGGCCGTGTTCGATGAGGAGAACCTCGCGGATCGGCTGGCGTGCCTGAACGAGGAGTCTGAGGGATTGGAGGAGGGGGAGCTGTCACTTCGCCTGCTTCGGCACTACGCGTCTTCTGTCCACCATCAGAAGTACCACGGTCTGGACATAGTGACAGTGCAGGTCAAGGGCTCGCGCTAGGGGCACAGTGAGCACCAACGAAGCCCTCCGCTACGAAACCGACGAGCGCTGTCCCCCGCTGGTTGCGTTTTCCGTCGGCTTCCAAGGGGTGGCCATAACCATTACATCGGTCGTGCTGTACGTGACGATCACGGTCCGGGCTGGGGGCCAGGATGAGGGCTATCTGTCTTGGGCGGTCTTTGCCGCGCTGCTCATCGTCGGGGCCCTTACCGCCTTGCAGGCCAGCAAGGTTCCGCGGTTCGGCTCCGGGCACTTGTTCATCATGGTGGTGACCCCGACATTCATTGCCATCTCAGTGCTGGCGTTGGACAAGGGGGGCCCAGAACTGCTGGCCAGCCTCATCGTCGTCTCCTCGCTCGCCTATCTCGTGCTGGCCTGGCGGTTGCCGTTTATGCGCCGGGTAATCACTCCGACTGTCTGCGGAACGGTCATCATGCTGATCGCGGTCACGGTCTTGCCGGTCGCCCTCAATCGAATCGACGAAGTCCCCGCCGATGCCCCCGACGCCACCGGTCCGGTTGCCGCCCTGGTCACCGTGGTCGTTTCCACTGGGTTGACGCTTGGGGTTGCCGGTTTCTGGCGGCTTTGGACGCCGCTCATCGGGATCGCCGCCGGCTGTGTTGTAGTGGCGCTGTTTGGGGCCTATGAAATGGGCTCGGTAGCCGATGCGGCATGGATCGGCGTTCCCAGCAGCAGCGGCTTCAAGGGGTTCGACCTGACTCCAGGGCCTGATTTCTGGGCGCTTCTTCCCGCCTTCGTGGTGGTCACGATGGTGGGGGCAATCAAGAACATCGGTGGCAGCGTGGCCGTTCAGCAGGTGGGTAGACGCCAGCCGCGGGTGACCGATTTCCGGTTGGTGCAAGGCTCGCTCAACACCAACGGGCTGGGTGTTTTGCTGTCGGGAATTGCCGGGACGCCCCCGTCAACCGTCCACACCTCGCGAACGGTGCAACTCATCAACCTCACCGGGGTTGCCTCTCGCCGGGTGGGATATGCCTTTGGCGCCATCTACATGGGCTTGGCTTTTCTGCCCAAGTTGACGGCGGTTTTCACCACCATTCCCAGTCCGGTGATGGGGGCGTACATTCTCACCGCCTTGGGGCTGTTGTTCGTTGAGGGCATTCGAACGGTTGTGCAAGACGGCCTTGATGCTCAAAAGGCAATGGTGGTGGGGATTGCGTTCTCCCTGGGCGTGGGGTTGGCCAGCCAAACCATCTTCGCCGACCTGCTGGGAGGAACTTGGGGCACGCTGCTTGACAATGGCGTGCTCGTTGGGGCGCTGGTCGCAGTTGCATTGACGATGTTCTTGGACCTGACCAGTCCCCAGCGGCGGGAGCGGTTCGAGACTGATTTGAGCCTCTCCAATTTGCCCGAAATCGACGGATTCCTTCGAGGGCTGGCGTCTCAGATGGGCTGGAGCGAGGCTTCCGGCCAGCGGCTGCGCTTGGCCGGCGAGGAGACGTTGATGAGTCTCTTGCAGTCTGAGGAATTCGAAAGCGCCGAGGATGCCCCTCGGCTGATTGTCTTGGCCCATCTTGAGGGCGACACGGTGGAGTTGGAGTTCATGGCCGTTTTCGACGAAGAGAACCTTGAAGACCGGCTGGCCTATCTCAGTGAGGAAACCGAAGGTGTTGAGGAGGGCGAGATCTCGCTTCGCCTCCTGCGCCACTACGCCTCGTCGATCAACCATCAGAAGTACCACGGCTTAGATATCGTTACGGTGCAGGTCAGAGGTTCTGGCTAGCCTCGAAAAGGGAGAGAGCATGCCTTCTCGAACCCGGGAATCAATCGCCGTCGTCGGTATGGCCTGCCGATTTCCCGGTGCTGGCAGCCTGTCGGAGTTCTGGCGCCTATTGGAAGAGGGCAAGAACACAGTTACAGAGGGGGTTCCCGGTTCGGGAGAGGGGCGAATCGGAGAGATTTTCCCCGACGCCGTTGTCGACAACGATGCCCTTCGCTTCGGCGGATTGATGGACAACATCGACCAGTTCGACGCCCCGTTCTTCCGCATTTCGCCGATTGAGGCCCAGTTGCTCGATCCCCAGCAGCGGCTGATGCTGGAGACCAGTTGGCAGGCTCTGGAAGACGCGGGGATCGACCATGAACGGCTCAGGGGCAGCCGCACCGGGGTGTATGCCGGGATCAGCAACAACGACTACCGCGGGCTGATAAAAACAGACGCCTTCACGGCCGATGCCGCGCTCAGCCTGTACTCGGTGAGCGGTAGTTCTCTCAACACCGCCATTGGGCGAGTGGCCTTCGCATTGGGACTGCAAGGTCCGGCGATGGCGGTGGACACCGCTTGCTCATCATCGCTGGCCGCGGTCCATCAGGCTGTTTCCGGGCTTCAGAGGGGAGAAGCCGATCTCGCCCTCGCGGGCGGCGTACACATCATCCTGTCGGGCTACCTGTTCCATTTGCGGGGGAACGCCGGGATGCTGGCTCCCGATGGGAAGTGCAAGGCATTCGATGCCTCCGCCAACGGGTTTGTGCGCGGCGAGGGCTGCGGGATCATGGTGCTGAAGAGGCTCAGCGAGGCGGAAGCCGACGGAGACCGGATTTGGGGCGTGATTCTGGGGTCAGCGCTGAACCAGGATGGCGCTTCCACCGGGCTGACCGTGCCCAGCGGAGAGGCGCAGCAAGTAGTGATCTCCGAAGCGCTGGCCCGTGCCGGGGTTGCGGCCTCACAGGTGGACTACCTTGAGGCGCACGGTACGGGTACGCCGGTGGGCGATCCCATCGAACTGGGGGCCATCGCCGGCGCCTACTGCCAAGATCGCGACCGCGATCAACCGCTGCTCGTCGGATCGGTGAAGACCAACATCGCTCATCCGGAGTCGGCTGCCGGAGCGGCTGGCCTGATGAAGGTGATGCTGGCGATGCAGCAGGGGGTGATCCCCCGGCACCTGCACTTTGAGAATCCGAACCCGGTGATCGACTGGGACCAGGTGCCGTTGAAGGTGACGTCTGAGCCCACCCCCTGGCCGGGTGGATCCGACCGCTTGCCCATCGCCGGTGTGAGCGGATTCGGCTGGTCGGGCACCAACGCCCACGTCATTCTGGAGGCATATGAGCCTCCGGCAGGCGAGCCTGCTAGGCCTGGTGAGGAGCGGTGGCCGAAAGGCGTTCCTCTGCCCATCGCCATCTCTTCGGCTGACGAAAATGCGCCCGCGGCAGAGGAGGAATCCGCCACGGATCGGCCAGCGAGGTTGCTGCCCCTGTCGGCGAAGTCAGACCAAGCCCTGAGGGATCTGGCCCAGGGTTATCTGACGTGGCTTGATGACAATCTTGATTCCCCGGCCGACGAGCTGCTCGCCGACATGGTTTGGACCGCCGGAGTGGGTCGCAGCCATTACTCCCATCGGGCCGGGGTGGCGTTCAAAGACGCCGAGTCGTTGCGAGAGAAGCTCAACGCGCTGATGGGCGCCGAAGATGAGATACCGGGATCGCGTACCGGCTTGAAGGTGGCCTTCGCCTTCACCGGGCTGGGCAGCCAGTGGGTTGGGATGGGGAAATCGCTCTACCAGAGCGAGCCGGTGGTGCGAATGATCCTGGATCGCTGCGAGGAGGTCTTCCGAGAGGAGTGCGGGACCTCGCTTTTGGACGTGATGTTCGGCTTGCCCGATGCCGATGGCGATCTGAACGATCCAACGTGGACGCAACCCGCCATCTACGCCATGGAGTGTGCGCTGACCGCATTGTGGACGAGATTGGGGGTGCGGCCCGACTTGGTGGTCGGGCACAGCCTGGGTGAGATAGCGGCGGCCCACACCGCGGGGGTGCTCAGCCTGGAGGATGGCCTTCGGTTCGCCATCGGCCGGGGAAAGCTCACCGCTGAGTTGCCCGAGCCCGGTGCGATGGCCGCGGTGTTCACCGCGAAAGCTGACGTGGCAGCCGCGGTGGAGGAGCAGTGCGCGGCGTCGGGCGACCCGCGGATGTCCATTGCCGCCGACAACGGGACTCATGTGATGGTGAGCGGACCGGTCGACGACGTCGAGGCGGTGCTGCGGCGCTTCGAGGCCGACGAGGTGCGGGTTCGGCGATTGGAGCAGAGCGCCGGGTACCACAGCGCCATGGTGGAGCCCATTTTGGACGGGGTGGAGGCGCTGGTCTCCGGTTCCTCGGTGTCTCCGCCGTCGATCACGCTGATAAGCAGCATGACCGGCCAGGTGCTGGATCCCGACCAAGCGATGGACGGAACGTATTGGCGTCGGCTGGCCCGCCAACCGGTGGAGTATCGCAAGTGCGTCGAGACCTTGGCCGATATGGGTGTGGACGTGGTGCTCGAAGTCGGCCCGGGGGCGGTACTCGGCCCCATGACGGTTCTGTCTTGGCCGGACCAGGCTGGCGGCATCGAGCCGGTGGTGGTGTCGAGCATGAAGCGGCCCTCGTCTCGAACGCCCGACCCGGTGGACGGCTGCGGGTTCCTTGATGCGGTAGCGGGGTTGTACCAGGCCGGAGTCGGAATCTCCTTCGACGGCCAATTCGAGGGGGAGACCCGACGCCGTATCTCGATTCCGGGCTATCCGTTCCAGCGTCAGCGCCACTGGGTCGAGACGACCAAGCAGCGTCGATCCAGCGCGGGGCACCCGCTGCTCGGCGTTTGCCACGAATCCCCCCGAGGCGAGCTTCAGTTTGAGACGGAAATGGATTCCTCCGATCCGCAATGGCTGAATGAACACCGGGTCTACGGTCAGGTGGTCACGCCGGGTGCGCTGTACGGAACGATGGCGGTTTCCGCGCTGGTGGCCAATGGGAATGGCCGGCCATCCACATCGAGGGGCCGCAGCTTCGTGATCGATGATCTCCAACTGCTCAGCCCGATGGTCTTTTCTGAGCCGGACTCAGATGACGGTGGGGTGTCCGAAGGCCGCCAAGTGCAGTTTGTGCTGGACGAGGCCGAACCCAAGGTGCCCACACGATTCGAGATCTACAGCCGGGGCCCCGGTGAAGACGGGTGGACGCGGCACGCCGAGGGCCTGGCCCATTCGGAAGCCGGGCGGCCTGAGGCGGCCGGTAGCGTCGACTTGGAGGGTCTGAAGGCCGGATTGGAGCCTAGGAACGTTTCGGAGTTCTACCGCTCCCGGCTGAGCACAGGGGTAGAGCTCGGCACTCCGTTCCGCACCCTTCGGGCGCTTTGGTCCACCGAGGGCGAAGCGCTAGGCGAATTGTCACTGCCTGAGTCCATTGACCGAGGCGGCATCGAAGCGCATCCGCTGCTTCTGGACGGCTGCTTCCAGGTCATGGCCGAGGCCCGCAGTGGGGCTGGTGCCGAAGACGGCGTGGCCTATATGCCCTTCGCATTGGAGCGGCTGTGGTTGAACGGTCCGCTGCCCGACCAGTTCATTTGCCATGCTCGTTTGAGGAAAGCCGCAGAGCCGACAGCAGGGACCCCAGAGGTTCTTACCGGAGATCTGGTGTTCTACGACCAGCGCGGCGCGGTGCTGGGCGGGCTGGACGGCTACACGGTGAAGCGGGCCACCCGGGCCGCGCTGTTATCGGCGGTCGGGAGCTTGGATGATCTCCTCTATGAGATTGTCTGGCGAGACCGCCCCCTCGCCCCCGGGATCCTGCCGGCGGACTTCCTGCCTGCCCCCAGCGCCATTGCCGCGGGCTCAGGGTCGTTCTCCCAGTATCTGGCGGCGGAAGGGGTTGAGGCTGAGAGCCGGGTGGGGTTGCTTGATGATCTCGAACTGCTGGCCTGGTCATTCGCCCGTATGGCCCTCGACCGGCTGGGGTGGGTGCGCACCGCAGGTGAAACGGTGGTGCCCGATGACCTGAGGGAGCAGTTGGGGGTTGCCCCGGAGCACGGGCGTTTGTTCCGCCGGATGCTCGAGATGATGGCCAAAGCCGGCGTGCTGGAGGAG
>JAJDTA010000172.1 GCA_022827405.1 Acidimicrobiia bacterium | reverse complement strand
ACCATCGAGTGTCTGTCGCCGGTGGGGCCGGCCACCCTTTGGAACGACGAGACGGTGGCCGCGGCTATCGGCCGGGTCAACAACCACGTGCTGGGCAAGACTCTCCAGCAGCCCATCCCCGGCACCTACCCCATGCCGACGTGGGTCAGCCGCGAGCCCAACGTTCTGCCCGATCCGCAGCCGCCCGGCACCATGGGCTTCGCCGCCTTCGACGCCTACTACACCTTGGGGCGCTATGTGCTCGGCCCCGACGAGGCCCTGCTGATGACCGGGCGGTGGCCGGAGTGCAAATTCGGCAACGTGTGCCTGTGGAACGCTGCGGGGCAGACCTACGACTACGGCAACCGCATCACCAGCCGCAATCGGGCCAACACCACACTTGAGGCCGACGGCACCTTTAAGATGGTGATCGCCCACGAAGACCCCGGAGTGTACAACTGGCTGGACACCGAGGGCCGCCCCACCGGCAGCATCTTCTGGCGGTTCTTCCTGCCCACCGCAGGCGTGGAGCGCATCGAGCCGGAGCTAGTCAAGCTCTCCGACCTGGCCTAGCGGCAGGAGCCAACTCGGTGCTGGCCTGCTGGCGAGCTCGTCAAGCTTTCAGACCTGCGCTGAGCGCGGTGAGGGCCTCGGTGTCGAATCCATAGAGATCGGCGGCGTTGCCCCCCACCAACTGGGCCACCTCGTCGTCAGTCCGCCCGGCGAACTGCTCGACCAGCGTTTCCTGTGAGCGGGGCCATGTGCCCTCAATGTGGGGGTAGTCGGAGCCCCACATGAGATGCCCGGCACCGAGCAGGTTCACCACTTCCACTTCCTCGGGATCGGTGAAGCCCGCTCCCAGATACACCTGGCGACGGAAATACTCGCTGGGCTTGAGTGGCAGGTCTCGGCGAAGCTGGTCGAACATCCGCTGCCCGTAGTAGTGATCCAATTGGTCGAGCGTTTCCGGAGCCCAGGTGGATCCCTGCTCGTTCATCACCATGCGCAGGCCGGGGTGGCGCTCGAAGGCGCCCGACCACATGAGCAGCCAAAACGGGCGATGGGCAAACCAGGTGATCTCAGTGAGGAAGATGCCCAGCGAGCCGGTGAAGTCGCCGTAGTTGGGGGTCCAGCCCGAGTGGGTGTGAACCGGCAGGCCCTCATCAGCGCAGGCCGCCCACACCGACTCATAGCGGGGGTGGTTGTACAGCGGGTTGTCGCCGGTGCCGCTGCACAGCAGCACGCCCCCGAATAGGCCCAGATCGCGCATCTGCTGGATCTCGGCCACGGTGGTGTCGATGTCGTCCACGGTGATCAGACCCACCCCGGCCCGTCGTCCGGGCGCATCGTTGCAGAAGTCGCCCAGCCAGCGGTTGTAGGCCCGGCAGCCGGCCAGCCACAGGGCCGGGTCCTGTTGGTACTGGTAGGTCATCAGGCCCACGTCGAAGGGGGTCACCGATGGGTCGCCCGCGCCGGGATACAGCACCTCGGCGACAGTCCCGTCGGCCTCGAGCTCTCGCAGCCGCCGGGCTGAGTCCCAGCCCCCGCCGACCCCGCCGGCGGCCACCTCCTCGATCGTGCCAAACTCTTCCAGAGCCTGCTCGCTGTAGATGGCCGCCCCAGTGTGCTCGGCTCTTCTCTTCTTCTTGCCCTCCGTGTCGTTTAGCCAATGGTCGTAGGCGTCTTCCAGTCCGGGGTCCAAGTACTGCCGATAGGTGTCGGGCAGCGCACTGGCGTGGCAATCGGCAGAGATCATCAACAGGCCTTCCATGGCTCTACTTTGCCTGGCCACACCGAGGTGCGCGGAATCAAACCGCTGGTCGGCGAGAATGTCGGGATGCAATTGCAGGGTCAGACGTCCGATCTGCCCGAGGGGCTGGACTGCGTCGACGCCGAGGTGCTGGAAAAGTGGCGGGACGGGTCGATCGACAAGCTCCCCGAGCGGGCCCTGGACTGTGTGCCCGCCGATGTGCGGGACCGCATTCCCAACGAGCTGATCGAATTCGCCTCGAATAACCCCGAACTGGCGCTGGCGGCGGTGATTGTCGCCATCGTGGCCTCGGTGGTGTTCCTGTACAAGCTGGTCAAGCGAGCCTTCTTCGTCGCCCTGGTCGCGGGAGCGGTCGCCGCCGCGGCCTGGTGGTGGTGGCTGGCAGAGCCAAATATCGTCTGACCATGAGATTGGACCGCGACCGCGGTTTGCCGGTGCTTCACAGGCCAGGGAGTGTTGGGAGATGAGCAGCCGACCGCTTTGGGCGCCCGATGGGGATCAAGCTGCCCAGACCAACCTGGCCCGCTTTGCCGCCGGGGTGGGGATCGACATCGAGACCGACGGGGGATTCCAGAGGCTGCACCGGTGGTCGGTGGACGACTTGGGCGGCTTTTGGTCGGCGGTGTGGGACTTCTGCGGAGTGGTGGCCTCAGAGCGGGGGAGCGCTTCGGTGGTGGAGGCCGAGCACATGGCCGACATGCGGTTCTTCGAAGGTGCCCGGCTCAACTTTGCCGAGAACCTGTTAGCAGGCGCCGACGATGAGATCGCCATGGTCTTCGCCGACGAGTCTGGCGCCCATTCCGAAACCAGCCGAGGCGAGCTGCGGGCGATGGTGTCCCGGCTGGCCGGGGCCATGCGGGCCCAAGGAGTGGGTCCGGGCGACCGGGTGGCGTGCTGGATGCCCAATGTGCCCGAGGCCTATGCGGTGATGCTGGCCGCGGCCTCGGTGGGGGCGGTGTTCTCGTCGACCTCTCCCGATTTCGGGACCGCCGGGGTGCTCGACCGCTTCGGCCAGATCGAGCCAGCGGTGCTGTTCGCGGTAGACGGCTACGTCTACGGAGGTCAGAGATTCGACTGCCGCGACCGCCTCGCTGAGATTCGGGATGGCCTCCCCACCGTTGCAGCTACCGTGGTGCTGAACCGCCTGGGTCTCGGCGAGAACCCGCCCCAAGGCACCGTGGACTTCGACGCCTGGCTTGAGCCTCATCCCGCCGGGCCGCTCCATTTCGAGCAGCTTCCCTTCGACCACCCGCTATACGTTCTGTACTCCTCGGGAACCACCGGTCGGCCCAAGTGCATCGTCCACCGGGCTGGCGGCATCCTGCTCAAGCACCTGTGCGAGCACCAGCTCCATTGCGATGTGCGCCCCGGCGACCGGGTGCTCTACTTCACCACCACTGGATGGATGATGTGGAACTGGCTGGCCTCGGCGCTGGCCTCGGGGGCCGCCGCGGTGGTGTGGGACGGCAACCCCGCCCATCCGAGCCTCGATGCCCTGTTCGACGTGGTTGACCGGGCCGGAGTCACCTTGTTCGGAACCTCGGCCCGCTACATCGACTCGCTGCGCAAAGCCGGGATGTCGCCCCGCCTCACCCATGGCCTGGGTACTCTGCGCACGATCTGCTCCACCGGATCGCCGCTGTCGCCCGACGGGTTCAACTATGTGTATGACCAGGTCAAAGCCGATGTGCACCTGGCCTCCATCTCAGGGGGAACCGACCTGTGCGGTTGCCTGGTGGCCGGAGACCCCACCAGCCCGGTGTTTTCGGGCGAGATTCAGCGGCCAGCTTTGGGCCTGGACATCGAAGTGCTCGACGGCGATGGTTCCCCGCTCGGGCCGGGTCAGTTCGGCGAGCTGGTGTGCTCGTCGCCCTTCCCGTCGCAACCCCTCCGGTTCTGGGGCGAGGGAGGCGAAGAGCGATATCGGGCCGCTTACTACGAGCGGTTCGAGGGCCGGTGGCACCAGGGCGACTACATCTGCGCCACCGAGCACGGAGGATTCGTGATCTCGGGCCGTTCCGACGCCACGTTGAACCCCGGCGGGGTGCGAATCGGCACCGCCGAGATATACCGCCTGGTGGACGCTATGGACGAAGTGGTCGAGAGCGTGGTGGTGGGCCAGCCCATCGACGGGGACACCCGGGTGGTGCTGTTCGTGAAGCTGGTCGAGGGCGTGCCGCTGGACGATGCTCTGGCAGCAGCCATCCGGGCCGCCATCCGAACCGGGGCGACCCCCCGGCACGTGCCCGCGGTGATCTGCGCGGTGGACGACATACCCCGCACTCGCAGCGGCAAGACAGTGGAGCTGGCAGTGCGCGACGCCGTGCGCGGGCGGCCCATCGTCAACATCGAGGCCCTGGCCAACCCCGAGGCGTTGGACTATTTCCGCAACCGACCGGAGCTGGCATGACCGAGAACGTGTCCATCGACAACGCGCCGCCCCGGCTGCGGAGCCTGCTGTTCGCCCCGGCCAGCCGGCCGGACATGTGCGCCAAGCTGCCCCGCAGCGGTCCCGACGGGGTGGTTATCGACTTGGAGGACGCGGTAGCTCCCTCAGCCAAGGCCGAGGCCCGGGACCAGGCGCGAGCTGCGGCCGTTGAGCTGCACCGTCTGCACCCCGAACTGGCCGTGTTTGTGCGAGTGAATCCGCCAGGCACCGAGTGGTTCGCCGCCGACATTGCCCAGGGCCTGGCTGCGGAGCTCACCGGGGTGGTGGTGCCCAAGCTGGAGAGCACCGTTGAGGTAGACCAGGCGCAAGAGGCGCTGTTGAAGGCAGATCGCGACCATGTTCGGCTTCTGGCTGGCATCGAGACCGCGGCTGGTGTGGACAGAGCCGTCGAAGTGCTCGAGCATCCGCGGGTCGATCTGGCCTATTTCGGCGCCGAGGACTTCATCACCGACATGGGAGGAGTGCGCACCGACGAGGGTCTCGAGGTGCTGTACGCCCGCTCCCACGTGGCGTTGGCTGCCCGGCTGGCCGGTGTACCGATTCTCGATCAGGTGGTGACCGAGTTCAGCGACGACGAGCGCTACTTGGCCGACGCCGCCCTAGGGCGCTCAATCGGCTACAGCGGCAAGCTCTGCATCCACCCTGCCCAGGTGCCGTTGGCCAACCAGTGCTTCTCCCCATCGCCTGAGGAGCGGGAGCGGGCCCGGGCGCTGCTGTCCACCTGGGACGAAGCGCAAGCCCGAGGCGAGGCATCGGTCGCCTTCGGGGGCCAGATGGTGGATGAGCCGCTGGCCCGGCGGGCACGGGCCCTTCTGGACGAATGAAAGTTGGCCAATTCGGTATGGGAGGCTAAGCGCATGGCAAACCGACGCGACAAGATCCGTTTGACCCCCGAAGAGCTCGAGGCATTCGTCGAGGAGCAAAAGAGCCTCCAAGTGGCCACCATCAACCAGGATGGGACGCCCCATCTGAGCACCCTGTGGTTTGCGGTGGTGGACGGCGACATCGTTTTCGAGACCTACACCAAGTCGCAGAAGATCAAGAACCTGGAGCGGGACAGCCGGATTGCCCTGCTGCTGGAGGACGGCCTCGAATACGACAAGCTCCGCGGCGTGGCCATAAACGGGCATGCCGAGCTGCACACCGACCCCGAGGTGGTGCACGGCTATGCCCTGGAGGTGATGGTGCGCAACAACCCCGGCGTCGACCGGGAGATGCTGTCCCAAGCGGCCGAACACATGGCCTTGAAGCGCACCGCGGTGGTGATCAAGGCTGAGAAGACCATCAGCTGGGACCACACCAAATTGGGCGGCAGCTACTGAAACTTAATTTGGTCCTGGCCCAAGCTGGCGGGGTGCGTCCACTGTCAAGCGATCGGCCGGTAGCGTTGGGGGTCTGGTGAGGGACCTGTTGAGGTGGCTGTCCCACCTGCTCCGGCTCGCGGTGCTCATGCCCATGCTGGCGCTGGCCTTGGCCGCCACCCTGTTTGTGGCCTGGCCCCCGACGGCCGACGTGCTGAAGTCGTGGGAGTCCACCCCAGTCGAGGTCAACTTGACCGAGAATGTGAGTCTGAACGAACTGGCCATTCGTTCCTACGTCTACGACGCCAACCGTCGAATCATCGACGTGTTCAGCTACGTGGAGAATCGGGTGTTGGTGGACCTCGACGACATCTCCGAAGAGGTGAAGCACACGGTGATCGCCATAGAGGACGAGAACTTCTATCTGCACACCGGCATCGACCTCAGCGCGGTTTTTCGGGCCGGTCTGGAGAACGTCGGGGCCGGGGGCATCACCCAGGGCGGGTCAACCATCACCCAGCAGCTCATCAAGAACCTGGTGGTGGGCAACAAGGTCGAGGCCGAGCGCAAGCTCCAGGAGATGGCCATGGCCAAGCGCCTAGAGCGGGAGATGGGCAAAGACGAGATCCTCAACCTGTACCTGAACACGGTGTACTTCGGCCAAGGTGCCTACGGCGTGCAGGCCGCGGCCGAGGTGTACTGGGGGCTGGACGCCGCCGATCTGGGCTGGGGGGAGTCTGCGCTGCTGGCCGCGCTTATCAGCAATCCCAGCAGCTATGACCCCATCAACAACCCCCTGCGGGCCCTGCGCCAGCGGCGGATCGTGCTGAACCGGCTGGCCGTGCTGGGCTACATCACCGAGGAGCAGGCCGACCTGTTCCACCTCCAGCCGCTGCCCACCGCGGTCAACGAGATCGAGCTGCCTCCCAAGAGCTATTTCGTGGAGGAGGTGAAGCAGCAGCTCCTCGACGACCCAAAGTATTTGGGCGGGAGTCCTGAGGATCGCTTCAACCTGGTGTTCAATGGCGGCCTCAGCATTTACACCACCTTCGACCCGGTCGCCCAGCGACAGGCCGAAGAAGCGGTAGCGGCCACGTTGGTTGAGTACAACGAGGGGGAGCACGGCGGCGTGGAGGCCACCATGGCGCTGGCCGCCCTCGAGCCCGATACCGGGGCGGTGCGAGCGGTGGTGGGCGGACCGGGATTCGCCCAAGATGAAGAGGAGTTCAACCTGGCCACCCAAGGCTCCCGCCAGCCGGGGTCGGCGTTCAAGACGTTCGTGATGATGACCCTGTTCGAGCAGGGATACCAGCCCAGCGACCGGATCAGCGGGCGGGGACCCTGCCAGATTCCCAATCCCGGCGGTGTGCCCGACCCCTATGTGGCCAACAACTTTGCCAGCTCGCCCGGTGAGGTACAGACCATCACCGATCAGATCAGGGTCTCCTCCAACTGCGCGTTCTTGCGGCTGGGACGGGTGGCGGGCATTGAGCCGGTCATCGACACCGCATCGAAGATGGGCATCACCACCGAGTTGGAGCCGGTGGCGTCGCTTCCGTTGGGCTCCGAGGAAGTCCACCCCATTGACATGGCGTCGGCCTACGGCGTGATGGCCACCGGCGGGATCCGCTACGAGCCCTATTTCATCGAGCGGATCGTCGACCGCCAGGGCAACGTGCTCTATGCCCATGAGCTGTCGGGCGAGCGGGTGGTATCAGAGCGCTCGGCGTGCTGGGCCACCGACGTGCTGGAGAACAACATGGTCAACGGCACCGGGCGACGGGCGCAGTTGCCGCTCCAGACCGCCGCCGGCAAGACCGGGACCACCGAGGAGTCGGCCGACGCCTGGTTTGTGGGATTCACCCCCCATCTGGCCACTGCGGTGTGGCTGGGGAACCCCAACGAGCGCATTCCCATGCGCAAGGTCACCGGCAGCTCCTATCCAGCGGTGGCGTGGGGGCGGTTTATGACCAGCCATCACGAGGGCCTGGAGGTGGTGGACTTCCCAAGCTGTCCCAACGAGCTCCGGATCAGCGAGCTGATAGAGCTGGAGGACGTGTTCACCGTGGGCGTTCCCTGCGCGACGCCACTGGAGCCCGAAGACCCGGAGGTGATCGTGCCCATCATCGTGCCGGTGGACACCGACGACGACGGCACCCACGACGACTGCGTAGACCTGTTGGTCACCGAGGGAGTCGAGCCCTGCGGGTTCAGCGAGTTCGCGGTGGAGGGCGGAGAGCCCATCCCGCTGTACTGCGGAACCCCCACGCCCATCGAGGTGGAGTGCCTCGACGGTCAATTCCCCTTGGACTCAAACGATGACGGCGTCTCCGACACCTGCGTGGGTCCGGGATCCGGCGCGCCACCCCCGGACGACCCCGTATCCGACGTGGGGTCCGAATCCGTCGATGGCGCTGAACCGGCTACGGCGACCGATCCCGAAGCCTGATTGCCAGGATCGCCCTGGTTACTAGGATCGCCATGGTTGCTAGGATCGCCCTGGTTACTAGGATCGCACCGTGAGCGATGATCAATTCCAGCGGCTGCTGTCGGTGCAAGACCACGACACCCGGATCGACCAGCTCCGCCATCGCTTTGAGACTCTCCCCGAGCGGGCTGCGTTGGCTGCCAGCCAACGGGCCCGTCAGCAGATCGACGACCGGCGGGAGGCGGTGCAAGTTCGCCGTTTGGAATTGCAGCGGAATCTCAAGCGCAACGAGGACGAGTTGGCCGTCTTGGAGGATCGGATCAAGCGGGAGAACGACCGGCTGTACTCGGGAGAGGTGACCGGCACCCGGGAGCTGCTTACCCTTCAAGAAGAGGTGGACGGATTGCGAAACCGTCGCTCCGACATGGAGAACAATGCCTTGGAGCTGATGGAAGCGATCGAGGAGATCGATGCCGAAGTGGAGGCCTTGGCTGCTGGTTCGGTGGCCGCCGAGGCTGAGGTGGCCGGCTCGCGAGAGCAGCTCGCCGAGTCTGAAACCGTTGTCCAGGCCGAGATCGACCAGGAGAACGCCGCCCGCTCAACCGAGGCCGCCGACATTCCCGAGACGGCTCTGGCCAGCTACGAGGACCTGCGGAACCGGATGGGCGGGGTGGCGGTGGCCCGCCTCCGCAATGGCACCTGCGAGGGTTGCCACCTCGGACTGTCGGCCATGGAGTTGGACCGCATTCGCCACGCACCGGCCGACGAGGTGTGCTACTGCGAGGAGTGCGGCCGCATCCTGGTACGGACCTGACCGGGAAAGCCCGGTGTTCTTCTGGTTCTTGGCCATCGGCTTCGTGCTGGTGGCGTTGGTGTTCGACAGCCCCGCGCTGGACTACCGGATGGTGATGCTGGGGTCGGTGTTGCCGATGGTGGAGCTATTGGCCGGTGGCCCGTGGGCGCTGCACACCCTGCTGGCCCCGCTAGCGGTGCTAGTGGTGGTGATGCTGGTCACCCGGGGACGCCGTCTGGCTCGGCGCCGGTGGCTGGGACTGCCCATCGGGCTGTTCTTGTACTTGGTGCTAGATGGGGCCTGGTTGCGCACCGAGCTGTTCTGGTGGCCGGTGTTCGGGGCTCAGCTGGACAGCGCCGACCTGCCCGACTTCAAGCCCTGGGCCGCGCTGATCGCGTTGGAGCTGATCGGGCTGGCCGTTGGGGCGTGGGCAATTCGCCGCTACGGCCTGGCCGATCGGGAGCGGTTGCGCCTGTTCTGCACCCAGGGCCGCCTGGACCGAAGCCAGATGGGCAGCACCCGGCCGCGGCGGGGTTGATGAGCCAGTTCCAAATGAGCCAATTCGAGATGAGCCAAATGGAGATGAGGTTGCACGGTGAGTCGGCCTGTAGGCGGGATTCTGTCCGGGTCCTTGCGGACCGTAGGCGGCCATCCATCTACGCGGCCTACCCGGGGACTGCCCCTGGTGGGGCGGCGGGCCACCATGTCCCCTGCTTGGCCTTGCTCCCGGTGGGGTTTGCCGAGCGA
>JAJDTA010000061.1 GCA_022827405.1 Acidimicrobiia bacterium | reverse complement strand
GGCCAAACAAGGCATGGCCCCCGACCGCCTAACCCAATCCCCCCCAAGATTCCACCGATCCACCAGAGTGACTCCCTGACCTACGACCGTTTGCCGGTGGATGTTTCACATGAAACATCTGTCACCATGCTTGACCGCTGGTTGAGGGTGAGGGAGAATTGTCTAGGTGGCGTTCTCCAGAAAAAAGCAGTCTCGGCCTTGTCGCATCATTGCGGTTGCCAATCAAAAAGGCGGCGTCGGCAAGACCACAACCACGGTGAACCTTTCTGCCGCCCTGGCAGAGTTGGGTCAACGGGTTCTTGTTGTCGACTTGGATCCTCAAGCCAATGCCACCACCGGCTTGGGAATAGATCCCTTTGCGGGGGGCGTTTCCACCTATGACGTTCTCCTCCAGAACGGGCGCATGGAAGACAGCATCGTTTCAACCCAGGTGGAGAACCTCAGGCTGGCCCCTTCCACGCTGGATCTGGCCGGAGCTGAAATCGAGTTGGTGCCGGCCTTCAGCCGGGAACGGAGACTCGATTCTGCCCTTGCCACCGTGACGCACGACTTTGATTTCATCTTTGTGGACTGTCCCCCGTCACTCGGCTTGCTCACCGTCAACGCCATGGCCGCGGCCCGTGAAGTGATGGTTCCCATTCAATGCGAGTACTACGCCCTAGAGGGCCTTGGGCAGCTCATGCGGAACATCGACTTGGTTCGCAGCAGCCTCAACAGCGATCTGGAGATCTCCCTCATCGTGCTGGTGATGTACGACGGCCGCACCAAGCTGTCGGCTCAGGTGGCTTCGGAGATCCGCAGCTATTTCGGCGACAAGGTTTGCCATCAGATGATTCCCCGGAACATTCGATTGGCAGAGGCCCCGTCGTACGGAGCACCGGTAACCATCACGCATCCCCGGTCCCGGGGCGCGCTGGCTTACCGCGAACTAGCCAAGGAGGTCGTCGGTGGCGCGCTCGCCAGGGTTGGGTAGAGGGCTCAGCGCTCTCATTTCAGACCCGACAACACAAAACGAAGGGGTGCATGCTTCCGCCTATTTGGAGCTCCCCCTTGAAGCCATATCGGTCAACCCGTATCAGCCTCGCGACAAGTTCGATCAAGCATCCCTGAATGTGCTGACGGAGTCGATCCGCGAGGTCGGTGTGCTCCAACCAGTGTTGGTTCGACCCCGCTCCGACGGGACCTATGAGTTGATCGCCGGCGAGCGCCGCTGCCGAGCGGCTACCCAGGCCGGGCTCGAGCGGATTCCCGCCGTTGTTCGGACCGCAGAAGACGCCGATGCCCTGGAGCAGGCGCTGCTGGAGAACTTGCACCGGGAGGATTTGAATGCCATCGAAGAGGCGGCTGCCTGCCAGCAACTGATGGAAGAATTTGGCTTCACTCAGGACACTGTGGCCAAGCGGTTGGGCCGAAGCCGGTCGGCGGTGGCCAACGCGGTGCGCCTGCTGCAACTTCCCGACGAGGTCAAGGCCATGGTGGTGGACGGCTCCTTGTCGGCCGGCCATGCTCGGGCGCTACTCGGGGTTATCAGCGAAAAGCGATTGATCAAGTTGGCCAAGAAGGCGGCATCGGGCGGGATGACGGTGCGAATGGTTGAGGAAGCGGCCCGAGCTGACGCTCCCGCGGCCAAGAACGCCAAGCAAGCCAAGGAGCGGACCGGCAGCGCTGATCGGGGAGCTGCGGTGCTCGAGCTAGAGAGCCTGCTGAGCGATCACCTCGACACCAAAGTCGATGTGACTCTGGGCAAAGGTCAGGGAAAACTGGTGATCCAGTTTGCTGATTTGGATGATCTGGAGCGGATCTACCGCGTGATGCTCCAGTCTTAGGTTTACCATCCCTCGGCAGGCTGGCGGGTCCTGTCGCTCTACGGCGGCCTGGCTGTCGGAGCAGCCAGGTCCGCCTCCGGCGCCACCCCCCAGCCTGCCTATGTTGGATCCCTGCCTCGTTGCTGGGGTATGAGCTGGCGCCACCCCCCAGCCTGCCTATGTTGGGGCCCTGACCTTGCTTTTTTTTGTGAGAGGGTGGGTTAGGCGGGCTTTGTGGCCCATCGGGCTAGGGCGCCTTCTATGGTTCTGGCTAGGGGGGAGAGGCGGGCTTGTACTAGGCCGGGTGGTCCGATGAGGCATTGCACTGCGGTCATGCGGGTGTGGCGCAGCACGGGCAACCGCATGCCCTTCACTTCGACGTTGTCGGTACCCAGTGCCGCGGGGAGCCGCTGACCGAGGATGCTGGCTAACCGCTGCCCACCAGGGGAGACGAATCCTTCGGTAGCGAAATAGGCCACTCGGCACTCCTCGACTTCCGAGGGGATCAAGCCCAGGTAGGCGTCGACCGCAAGGCGGTTGGCCTCATCGATTCGATCGGTCTCCGGTACATCGTAAATCTCGGTGACGGCGGCCCCCGAACGCCGCAGCCCGGTGGCCAATTCCCCGGCCACTGCGGCCATGGTGGTGGTTGATGCGATCATGACGTGCCGCTCGGTCAGCCGCCGGGGAGTTCGCTGGAGCTTTGCCCGCTCTCGCACCGCGGCCACGGTGGCGGGCGTAACTCTGGCCGCCATCCGCTTGAGGGCGGCCGTGGTGGCTGCGCCGCAAACCGCATCGGCCACCAGGCCGGTGTTCAGCTGGAATTCCTCAATTGCTCCGGCCGTGTCGGGCCCGAATATGCCGTCGACTTTTCCGGCGTCAAAACCCAGGGCGCCCAGTCGGAGCTGCAATTCAGCGACGTCGTCTCCCCGCAGCATGGGCTGGTTCAAGTACAGATTTCGATCGCCAAGCGACCATGCGGCCTCTTGCAGTGCGGCCCAAGTGTGAGGGCCGCAGATCCCGTCGACGCTGAGGCCTCGGCTGGCCTGGAAATCGGCCACCGCCGCCGCGGTGGAAGCGTCAAATTGCCCGTTGGCCGCCAGTGCCAGGGTGAATCCCGCGGCAGCCAGCTTCTGTTGCAGGCCGACGACGTCGTCGTTTTCGTCGCCCCGCTTCAGCGTGGGCAAATGGTCATCGGCCAATCGGGCGCTCCTTGCGACTGTGCTTGTCAACCCTTCGCAGGCAATAGACCTCTGGCGGGTTGAATCAGAATGCTACTTCGCCAATTTCCTGGAGGAGCTGCTGCTTGCCCTTGGCCCCCACGATCCGCTTGGCCGGCTCACCGTCTTTGAACACGATCAGCGTGGGGATGCTCATGACCTGATAGCGCAGGGCGACGTCTTGGGCATCGTCCACGTTGAGCTTGGCCACGCTGAGCACGCCGGCCTTTTCAACGGCGATCTCATCGAGGATTGGGGCGATCATCTTGCAGGGGCCGCACCATTCAGCCCAAAAATCGACGACGACGGGCAGTTCGGCGCTGCCGATCACCTCGTCAAAGGTCTCATTGGTAAGCGTGGTGATGCTCTCAGCCATCGTTGGGCATCCCTTCGGTTGCGGCGGTCGGGGAGCGGTCAGCCTATCAGCGGTCTTGCGGTTTAGCCGTGTCCGGCAGACTCCAACCACCGTTCGGCATCGATGGCGGCCATGCAACCTGACCCCGCGGCGGTCACCGCCTGGCGGTAGATGTCATCTTGCACGTCGCCGCAGGCGAATACGCCCTCGACATCGGTGAGGCTGGAATCGGGCTGGGTGACGAGGTAGCCGTTCTCCTTGCGCTTCAGCTGCCCCTCGAACAGGTCGGTGTTGGGACGATGGCCGATGGCGATGAACAGCCCGGTCACGTCCAATTCGGAATGCTCGCCGGTGACCACGTTTTGGACTTCGATGCCGGCCAGCTTGTCCTCGCCTCGGATGTCGGTTACCACATTGTTCCATAAGAATTCGATGCGGTCGTTGGCAAACGCCCGGTCCTGCATGATCTTGGAGGCTCTCAGCTCGTCTCTTCGGTGGATGACCGTGACCTTTGAGGCGAAGCGGGTCAGAAACGTGGCTTCCTCCATGGCCGAGTCGCCACCGCCCACCACGGCGATGTGCTGATCCCGGAAGAAGAATCCGTCGCAGGTGGCGCAAGTGGACAGGCCGTGGCCGATCAGCCGCTCTTCGGCCTCCAAGCCCAGCATGATCGACTGGGCACCGGTGGACACGATCACCGCCCACGCTCGATAGGTGGGCTCGGGGGCATTCGGGTCGCCCACCCACACCCCGTGGGGCGGGCCGGACAGGTCGACCCGGCTGACCTTCTCGGTGAGCATCTCCGCGCCGAACCGCTGGGCCTGCTCTCGGAACTTGATCATCAACTCGGGGCCCATCACCCCTTCGGGGAAGCCGGGATAGTTCTCCACGTCGGTGGTGAGCATCAGCTGGCCGCCGGGCTGGTCGCTGGTGGACGACGGCTCGCCCTCTATGACCAGGGGAGCGAGGTTGGCCCGGGCGGTGTAAACCGCGGCGGTCAGCCCAGCCGGCCCTGAGCCGATGATGATGACCTCGCGGATGCCCTCTTCAATTGCAGGAGCGTCGGTCATGAGGGCCGCCTCGACCAAGCGAAGGCACCCAGCGAAACGAAGAGCAGGCCGAGAATGCCGTGGGCCGCCCAGGCCCGTCCGGTGGCCACTTCCAGTCCGCGTACCGCGGCGATGATCCCCAGCACCAGCACGATAAGCAGGGGAAACACGCCGAAAACGATATAGGCCAAGAGCCGGCTGAGGTTGACCACCGGCCCAGTCGTCACATCGCGGACCTTGTCCACGGTGTTGACCACGGCATCGGCGGCCTGCTCAGGCCAGTCCTCGGACAATCCCAGCATCGCAGCGGTGGTTCCGTCTTCCTTCGGGTCAGTGGCGTCAGCCATAGGAGTTCAGACTACCGCCGAGGGGTGTCATTTCAGATGTTGGGGGAGAGGCGGAGCAGGGTCATTGGGGCCAGTCGATGACCAGGCGGGCAGAGAGGGCTTCACACTCTGGAGGCGGAGAAGTCTGGGTGATGGTCAGATGGTCAGCATCGAGAAATACCGACACCTCGACCTCTGTTCCCTCCACCATCGCGGTGAATTGGGTCAGCAGTTGGCCTTCTTCGTCGGGAGGCGGTGGGCAATTCACCGTCTCGACGGGCTCAGGTCGCTCCATGTCGTCTTGAGGGTCGATCAACGTCTGGATGATGTGGTCCACAAGGTCGCCTTCGGTGTCGAACACCCGGTTGGCGGGATCGAGTTGCGGAACAGCAACCGCGAGGTCTTCCTCGGCATCAGCCGGACTGTCCATGGCGGCACTCTCGTCGGCCATCATGAGCTCGGGTTCAGCAGCCTCGGCGCTGGTGGCACCGTCATCCATGGGGGCCTCGGCGAGCTCAGCGGCCATTTCTTCATCCATCATCTCCTCGGCGGGGGCCGGGGCGAGCGCATCGGCGGGGGCCTCATCCGCGGGTACTGGAGCGGGGGCTTCATCGCTGTCGTCCATCGGCGCTGATTCGGCCGCCTCCATCGGAGCCTCGTCGGCCATCGTGGCCGCGGGCGCCGAGTCGTCGGTCGCCATCTGGTCGCCATCGCGAGCGGCCGGATCGAACTGGGTTACGCCCACCACGACGACCGCCGCGATAACCGCAGCCGCGGCCAGGAGCACCCTTGCTTGGGGCGACATCGTCCGCAGCCGACGGCGGGCCCTGTCCATAGACACCACCGGGGCGCGGTGGTCGAGGGCCTGGGCGATCATCTGATCCCGCACCTCCTCGGAGGGCGGCTCCACCGGGGAGGCCACCCATTCCCGGATGGCCCGAAGTTCTTCTACCAGGGCCTGCAAGCGGGGATCGCTCTCCACCAGGGCGGCCTCTTGCGGCGTGGCTTCCCCGTCCAGATACGCGGAGGCCAGCTCGTCCATGCCCTGTGGGGTCATCTCGCCGCGCTCGTCGCTCATGGTTGTTCCCCAGTGTGACGTTGGCCGGGGTCGTCTGGGTTCCCGCTCAACAGCTCGGCTAGACGCCGGCGGCCCCGAGATATGCGGGACCGGACCGTGCCGGGGGCGATGTCCAACTGTTGGGCGATCTCCTCGTAGCTCAGCCCCAGTTGGTCGCACAGCACCACCGGCACCCGGAATGTCTCGGGGACTTGGGCCAGGGCCGCGTCGATGTCCAACCGGTCGCTCACCGAATCGGCCACCGGTCGCTCAACGGCTGCCAGAGGCTGTTCTTCAACCGGCGACGGCTCTGGCCGGCGACCTCGCCGCCGCAATTCGTCCAGACAGGCGTTGGTCACCACCCGGTGCATCCAGGTGGTGAACTTCGACCGCCCGTCGAAGCGGTCGATGCGCCGCACCAGGGTGATGAGCGCCTCCTGGGTGGCGTCGAGGGCATCGGCCTCGTTGCCGGCCAGCCGCCGGCAGATGGCGTAGACCTGGTTGTAGTGCCGCCGCAGCAGGGCATCGAACGCGGCCTGGTCGCCCTTTTGGGCCTTTTTCACCAGCTCCGTGTCGTCGGCCGCTCCTCTAATGTCCTGAGGGTACCCATCCGTTACCCACCGCTGGTTGAATCCGCCCCGAATGCGACGGGAACTTTTTTGTCGGGGCCGTCGTCATAAGGGTCAACGCTCGAAGGGGGACACCCATGCACGACGCGAACCGCACCCGACCCAAGACCCGGCGCCGCGGCCTGAGCTTCATGCTCCTGGCCCTGCTAAGCACGTTTTTCGTTCTGCTCGGCGCCTGCGCCTCCGGCAATGACGACGACATGGCACTCGGCGAAGCAACCGCGGACCGTTCCGAGCCAGCCGCGGTCATGGAAGACAGTGGCGACTTCGATGCACCGGCCGACGATATGGAAGAGGCCCCAATGGAAGAGGCCGCCGCGTCAGAACCGGCCCCCGAACCAGCTAGCGACGAGAGCGGCCTCGCCGTTCCCACCGCCCTCACACCGGCCGATCTGGGCCGCGACATCATCTACCGGGCCACCATCGAAGTGCAGGCCGATGATGTGGCGGCCGCCAGCCGAGAGGCGGTGGCCGTGGTGCAGGGCCTGGGGGGCATCGTGTTCTCCCAGTCCACCCGCACCGAGCCCCGACCCCGCACCGAGATCACCTTCAAGGTATTGCCCGCCGACTTCTCCGCCGCGCTCGAGCGCCTGGCCGGGGTGGGCAAGCTGATCGACCAGGTCATCACCTCCGACGACGTGACCGAGGTGATCGTCGACCTGGAGAGCCGCATCATCACCGCCGAGGCCAGCGTGACCCGCTTGCGGAAGTTCCTCGAAGAGGCCACCCAGCTCGAAGACGTGGCCCAGCTCGAGCGCGAGCTGCTCGACCGGGAGACCACCCTGGAGCGGCTCCGGGGCCAGATCCGCACCCTGCGCGACCAGGTCGATTTGGCCACCGTCACCCTGACCATCACCCAGTCGCCCACTGTGTTGCCCGATACCGGGATCCGGGTCACCGCCTGGGTGTCGGAGGATGCCCAAGACCCGTGCCTGGGGGTGCAGAACATCACTGTTGAGCCCGAGGCCGATGTCTACCTCTGCTTGGAGGTGGAAAACACCGGCACCTCGGCCCTCACCGATGTGGAGGTGAACGCCCGCAACCTGCGCCTCAATTTGGACCATTTCCGACCGGTCCAGGGCAACTTCAACCGCATCGAGCCCAACGAGCTCACGGCCGCCGTGCTCACCCTGCCCATCGAGGAGGGCCGCCTGGCCGGCCGGGTGGCCACCCGGGGCCTGCCCATCGAACTCGAAGTCATGGCCACCCCGGTCAACTTCGACGGCACCGCGCTGGATGAGGTGTGGGGCGAGTCGGTGGTGTGGGTGGCGGTCGACACCGACGACGCCCTGCCCGGCTTCGGCGACTCGGTGTCGGGCGGCGCCAGCGGCGTGGTGGCCGTGTTCAGCGTGATCCTCATCGTGGTCGGCGTGCTGCTGCCCTTCCTGCCCATCATCGCCGCCATAGCCGCCCTCATCTGGTGGATCCGCCGCCGCCGCAACGCCAAGTCGGCCTCCCCGCCGGCTAGCTGAACAAGGGACGAGACGACATCAGCTTCTCGTAGAGTTCCAGCAAGTCGGGGCTGATCAGGTCATCGCCCTCAGGCTGGCCGCTCTCACGCTTGAGCAATCCCAGCAACTCGGCCATGATCTGGCGTATCTCGGTGGGATTCTCCGCTGCCGCCATCAGCCGCCAGCGATAGCACTCTTCGCATACTCCCACCAGCCGAAGACTGGTCATCACTGCTCTTCGGGTGCCTTCAGGGTCGCCAGCTTCCAGACACCTCTTGGCCAACTCGTGGGCCGCGGTGTCCACCATGCAGTCGATTCGGGTACGCAACCCGAAATCGGCCCATCGGTACATATCGCCAGTGCCCCCGGTGAATGGCGTGCCCCTCACCAACTCCAAAGCCGATTGAAGGTGCCGTCGTCCCTGTTCACCATCATCTCTGCTGGCGGCCGATACGAGTGCTTCGAACCTGGCAACGTCGGTGCCCACCTCTGGACGCAGGCGATAGATCCCCTTCGTGGTGACTCTGGGCAAATACGGGTTGCCGTCATCGTCAACTCCCAGTGCCTTGCGAGCTCGGCTCACGGTGTTGGCCAGAGTTGACTCAGAGGGTGGATCGTCCGGTGGCCAAAGATGGGCCCGCAGCTGGTCGCGGTCGGCCCCTTCGGGGTGGAAAGCCAGGTAGGCCACCAAGTCCAACGCTCGCCGGGAGGTGAATGGCTGCGCTGCTCCTTGCACATCCACCGTGCCAATCACCCGGACTTCTACCTCGGTGGACAACGGCTCGAAGATGTGAGGGGAGATTTCAAGATCAGCAGATTGCGTCACCGACGGCGTTTCTCGCTGCACCCCTTGGGTATCCTTGGCGATGGTTGCCAACTCGGCGACGGCGGCAACGGCAAACCCAGACAGGCCATGAGGCTCTAACCGAAGGTCGATTGCTTCCAGGAGAAGGCCGAATTCGTCGAACCGCCCTGACCACGTCGCACCCCTCAACTCGTGGCCGACAACGCAAACTGACGAACCGCACACCTCCAATAGACGGTGGGCCTCTTCTTCGGTCAGCCGACCAGGAACCAACGCTACGGCAGGATGCCAGTAGTCACCGCTGTTCCCGATTCTGGTGTCGGCAGAAGAAGAGCTGTTGCCAAACAGAGCCCGGTTCTGGCGCTGTTGGTGAGCGACCCTGTCGATCGCAGTGGTCACATCAGGTACGTGTACAACTCGCTCAAAGACGTCTAAGTCTTGGCCAAAACCCACACATATCACAGTGAGGTCGCCGGCAAAATGACTGCTGGCCAACTGTATGGCCAAGGCCGAGCACAGGCTGTTGATGGCTTCTGGCTTGCCGCTGAGGCTCAGAGAGGTCATGTGTTCAAGATTCAAAAGGAATTCGGTGCCTGACTTCTTGCCAATGGCGACCAGCGTGGGAAGCGGTGCGGGCACGCCTTCGGCCTCAATCAGAAGGTGCTCCAGCACCTCGCTCGTCGACAGGGTCCAGGTTGTGTTGTCTTGGCTGGCATTGAAGCCGAAGGGAGGGTCAGCAGGGGTATCGAGCAGAACTGACACCGTGTCCGAATCCAGGGTCACTCCCACGACCTCGGGCGGAACGTTGGCCGTGAATCGAGAGGACATGACCCGCAATGACGCGTCCAAGAAAAGAGCATCGTTAGAATCTGATTCAGCCTGTAATTGATACTCCAAATGAACGGCCTCTGTTGTGAGTGACGCAGGCAATCGATCGGTTGGCAAACGACGACGCTGGATCCGTCGAAGCCGGGCCAACATCCAACCCAGGCTGCTGGCGAAGACCCCGAGACCGCCAACTGCAAACATCGTCTGTGTGGTGGATACTCCTTGTTGATCCTCACTGGGCGAATTGATGCTGGGCGAATTGATGCTGGGTGAGTTGACGCTGGCCGTTACGGTCGGTCTTGCTGTGGTGAAGGCCAGGACCGGGACAGCATGGTCCTCCAATTCAACCGATGATTCGACAGGTGGTTCGATAAACAGCGGCGTGTCGTCTACCGAGTTGTCTACAGAGTCGTCTACCGGTAGTCGAAGCTCCCATCCAGGCACAATTACGTTGGGATCTTGGACAAGATCTCGATTGGAACCGAATATGTCGACCCACCTTTCTGGATCATCGAGATGATGGGCTGCTAGATCCCACAGCGTGTCTCCGGGCTGCACAGTGATCTTGGTGCTATCCGACTCAAAAGATGGGAGGTCAACTTGGTGATTGGTCTCTGTGGTTGTATCAGGGGTCAATTCAACTGACGTTGGATGGTGGGCGTCAGCAGGCATGACGAGTTCCCATCCTGGTTGAAGCCGGGTTGGATCAGTCAGCGATTCTCCAACTGCTTGAGGTTGTCCTTGGTTGAGCACAAATACTTCGGTCCATCTGTTCTGGTCGCCCAAATATCGCTCAGCTAATGTCCGCAGACTTTCCTTTTGTTGCACTTTGTGTATGAGAGGCTGGGTTGGAGTGAACTCCCGGTCGAAATCCAACTCGATAGTTGTTGGAGTGAGCAGCTCTTGGTTGTCAGCCGTTGCGACTCCGGGCTGTTGGATCGAAAATGCAATGAGCAAAGCAGTACTTATCATTCGAGCAGACAAGCTCTGTACGAATTGAGGGATGACAGTGACCCGGGGGGCGACTCGTCCATGAAAATGAGCCCACAGCTCAACCACTACCCCGGCTAGCAATTGCAGCCAGAGAGTCCACAGCACCAGGGCAACTGACTTCAAGACAAAAGAAGGGGGGATCGCTCCGGTCTTTATGGCGGTTGTAATTTTTGAGCCCGATGGAATTTCTTGGGGCAGCGGCCACCCCACGCCAAAAATCAGGAGAATCGGAATGGCAATGAGCAAACCGGCTAGCAACGCAGCTGAAGTCAGGCCGCGGATGAGTTCAGTCCGGTGGTCGTCGTTCGGGTTCATAGGCCCTGTCCTGTGCTAACGCCCCACACGGCCCGCGCCGTGGCGGTGCCGGCCACTCGGCGTGAATCGATGCCGAGCAGTGAGAGGATTTGAAGAGGCTGGATCAGCCACACGGTTGTTGAAACCGTGTCGCCCCGAACCGATATCGACCAATCATTGTGCTGGTCGAGATATTCGGAGGCTGCGATTCGAGCCCGTGATGGGTCGATGGGCACGCTTGCTTGATCTCGGTAGATCAACTCTGTAGAGATCGCTTGGGCCCCAGCTCTGGCTGCTTCGAGAGCCAACGTGGAGGCTTCTCGTCTGGCATTCAAGATCTGGGCGCCGTCGAATGCCAGTCCGCCGAGCATGACCAGCACCACGGCCAACACGACAAACACCATCGTGATCTGCCCCCGTTGGCGGTGCCTCGATGGCGGTGCGGAGCCAGAGAGTCTGCTTGGATGGCACCAGTGCACGACTAGTAGTGCCCGCTGCGGTGGCGATCCACCACTGCGGCAGAGTCTGCCGTCACCATTCGGCTTCCGGGAATGCTGAGCATGGTCAGATCCGACAATCGCATCGTGCACGAAACCTGGATTCGCACACTTCCTCCTGGCTGAAGATCCATCTCCAAGACACGAACCCGGGGTCCGCCCTGGCAGTCCACATCCAACTGCCCCAAAGAGGCTTCTGTGATCGTGATTGCCTCCGCCCGGGCGGTAGCGACCGACCGGTATTGGGAGGCAGCTCGGGCGGCGCTGCGGGCCGCCGTCGTCAATTTGCTCTCGATCACGCCCAATTGACCGGCGGCAATCACAAAGAAGAAGAGCAAGGCCATAACCGGAGTCAGCACCACGAGTCCGACCACGCTGCTGCCCCGTTCGGGTGCTCCACAGGATGGCCGAGGCCATCGGATTTCCCTCCTCATCTTCGATTCACGGGGATGAAGGTCTCACGGGGTCCGACCGCAGTAGAAGAAATCGCCGGGGCAAATCCGGGGATTAGTGACTTCACGGTGGCCTGAACGGTCACCGAAAACCGCGATGAGTCGGTGTGAGCAAAAACATCTATGTCCCTCAGCAGATTCCCCGCGTATGTTCCAATGACCGACTGAACCGCTGTTTGGGCTACCGCCTCCGCGCCTGATTCGCCCTGACCGGCGATGGCGCCGTCTTGAGCCGCAGCATCGACGATGGCTTGAGCGTGAAAGACCAGGGCCGCCTGGACAACGACAAGGATCAAAGTCATGGCAATGGGAACCAGCAGAACGGTGGTGGTGACTTCACCGCGCTCGCGTTCCGTTCCCGGTTTGGTCCTTCCACCATTGGTCAGCTGATCTTGCTGGTCTGCCCAGAAATGAAATTCGTGATGACTACACCCGCGGCCACCGCTGCGGCCACCAGAACCGCAATGATGATGACCGTCGAGGTGACGTCGCCCCGGTCGCTTTGCCAGACCCGGCGGGCTCGCTCTTCGAGCCCGGTCGTCGCCGAGATGATCAGACAAAGAAACTTGGATCTCACTTTCATTTGTTTCTCCTGCGGAATGTCGGTTGGGGCGGTTTATGACGCCGATAGTTAGGTGTCTCAGGAGTGGGTTTCGCTGGCCCATTCACGAGCTGACTATGGCGGCAAAAGCCGGATAGCCGATCAGTCCCAGAAACCCCGAGAACATGAGTACGACAGGGAGCGACATGCGCTCCGTGGACTGCTGGGCTTCGGTCTCCGCTTCGGTCTGCGCCCGCTCTCGCAAGCCCCGAGCCTTGGTATGCAGAGACGATCGCACCCGAGACCCAGAGGTGCTGGCCAGCCTGACCCATGCGGCGAGTTCTTCGAGTTCTGTCGAACCCAGTTCTTGGGCCAGTTGCTCGAAGGCAGCCGACGGAGGCTCATTGGCCAACTGGGCTTGCCGTAGTGCCCTCTTAATCTCGACAAACCCCCACGCAGTGCCGTGGGCCGCCGAGTCGATTAAGGCCCGTTCCATTCCTGCCCCTCCTGAAAGGTGAAGGCCCACGAGATCCAGATAGGCGCTGATTTGGTGGCGCAACTCTCGACGGCGGTCGCGGGCTCTTTCTCGCAACGAGATATCGGGAACCAGGTAGAGCAGTCCTCCTCCCACGATTGATGCCACGACCACCAGCAGGGGAGAGATCCACGTTTGGCTGAACCAGGCGATGGCCCAAACACCCGCCGGCAGCCCCGCTCCTAGGAGCATCATCCCCAATTTGGCGATGGCTAGTTCTTCCAGGCTTTGGCTGGTTGCCCGCAGATCGAGCGCCACTCGGCTCCGTCGCAGTCCGAATGGGGCGAATGACTGTGCTGCGACCCGTCCGATTCTGTCGCGACGGGTTTCGGTTCGGTGGCCGGACTCCGTTGGCTCATTCAGCTCGCTCAGTCGGGATTGCAATGGCTCTCGGGGAGGGAACAGCCCCCAGAAGGAGACGGCGAATCCAATCCCGATCACGGTGCCCAGGGCCAGGCCGACGATCATCGGGGGCCTCCTCCGGCCGTTCCCGGGGTCGCGGGGGTGTGGCGCACGTCGAGGATTCGAGGCGGGTTCTTGAACTGGCTCATCTTCACCAGGGCGATGGCCGATCCGATGAACAGTCCACCGATCACCACGAGGGCAACCTGTCCCCACGCCGTGTCGTAGGGGGCCAAGTAGGGCCTGCTGAAACCCACCATGCCCACGGAGAACACCGCCACAACGCCGGCAATGAAGCGGGCAGAGGTGAACTGCCGAGCCCGAGAGGCCTCGATCCTCAACCGCATTGACACCTCTTGGCGGGTATTCTCGGCCAGTTCAGCCAGTGCCTCTTGCAATGATCCCGCCTGGTTGGCCGCCGCCAGTTGAAGCGTGACGGCCACGGTGTCGGAAACTCCGTGGTCCACTTCGTCGGCGAATTTGGCCAAGGCGTCGGGCAGCGGCTCTCGTTCGGCTCGCGCGGCCAGCTGCTGCACTGGGGTGCGTATTGCCGCCGGTGCGGTAGCCGCAGTGGCCTTCAACGTCTCGATCAGCCCTGATGCCGCGCCGATCGTGTCCCGCACCATCTCCACCCAGGTGGCCAGCGCGGCCATGCGCTCGACCTCCCGGTCGCGGTTTGCTTTGGTGCCTATTACGGTCGGCGCGCTGAAACCGGCCACGCCCACGATGAGTCCGGCAACGAGCCATCTGGTCAGTACGACCGCGGCCATGAACCCGGTGGCTGCGATGGCCAAGCGAAGTGCCAGCGGAGCCATTGGCCCCCGGAGCCTGTTGAGCAGCGTCGGGCCGCTCTGGTCCACCCATGCCGGGGTGCCCCGCCAGCCGATGAGAGCGGTGAAGAATCCGCTGCCCACGGCAGCCCCCAGCAACGCTCCAACAAGCGAGGTCACTTGCGGTCCTTGAACACTTCGACGCTGTTCACTTCGCCCATCGAGCTGCCGGTGACTTCTCGTACCGAGCTCACTCGGCGACGGCCGTCGTGACCCCTGCTCACATGGACGACGAGGTTGATGCTCTCCGCAATCATCCGATAGGTGGCCTCTACCGGGATGTGTTCTGCGGACCGCAAGGCGTAGGTGGCGATCTTGCTGAATGCCGCCTGGGAAGAGTTGGCGTGAATTGTGCACATCGAGCCGTCGTTTCCGGTGGACAGCGCGGCCAGCATGTCCACGACCTCGGGACCTCGCACCTCGCCCACAATCAACCGGTCAGGCGACATGGCCAAGGCATTTCTCACTAGCTGCTGCATGGTGATTCCGCCCGAACCCTCGATGTTGGCTGTTCGGGTTTCCATCTCAATGACGTCGCGATGGCCGATGGGGTCGGCGGTCAGGCCCAGCTCCAAACGGTCTTCTATGGTGATCAGCCGCTCATCGGGGTCGCAGGCGTTCAGAAGAGCACGCAGGAGCGTTGTCTTTCCCGCGTTGGTCCCCCCGCAGATGATGATGCTCTTGTGGGCTTGCACCGCGGCGTTCAAGAAGGTACGAAGCGCCTCGTCGAGGGTGCCCATATCGCACAGTTCGTCGAGGGTCACCCGCTCGTGGCGATGACGGCGGATTGAGACCGCGGGGCGCTCGGACACCGCCATCACGGCGTTCAATCGAGACCCATCGGGCAATTGCAGATCAAGAAATGGGTTGGCGAGATCGAACCGCCTTTCGTTGCGTCCCAGCCGAGCCGCTGCTTTGCGGATGAGCGCCACCAAGTCTTCGTCTGACCCGGCCACGGGCTCGGCTCGTCGTTTGATTCCGCCCGCGTGGTGTACCCAAACCGTGTCGCATCCGTTGATGTTCACGTTCTCCACGGAGTCGTCGGCCAACAGCCGCTCTATGGGCCCGAGTCCGAACAGAGTGGCCAGCACTTCGTCGGTTATGAACGACTCTTCGGTGCTGTCGATGGGGGGTAGGAATGCCCTGGCCCGTTCAGCAGCGATGGTGTCAAGGGCCTCCGCAATGAACCGGCTGGCCAAGGCCTTTTGCTCGAGCCGATCACCGAGCTGGCTCGCTTCGGTCTGTTCGAATTCCCGGGTGACCATGGTCAGCACCTGTTCGGTGTAAGCGGAGGCAGTCATCGGCATTGACTAGGCCGCCTCATGCCCGGCCGCCGGGGTTTGCAGGCGATAGTGGATCCGATGGACAAGTTCGGCCAGGGTTCGCCACAGCAACAGCCGGCGGTGACGCCGGTTGTCGGGCAGGCCGCCTCCTAGGGCCTGGGCCACCCGCGGTTCGTGGGCCATGACGCCCAAGAGATCGAGTTGAGAGGCCTTGGCCATCTCCGTTGGCGGATATGGCCGGTCGCCTACGCAAACCAGCGCGGCTGGAATCTCATTGGTAACCAATCTCCGGGCTTGGTGAACCAACGGAACAAGATGGTCGAACCGAGGGCGAGCGACGAGCACCAGCAAATCGCAGTGCTTGATGAGCTCAGCAGATGGGGAGCCAGACCGCACTCGGCCAACGTCGACCACAGCATCGACTTCGTCGAAGCGGCCAAGGCCTTCCGCCAGTCGCCCCGCTATCGGACTGAGGACGAGAGCGGCGGTTTCCCCGCAACTAGGAGCAACCAGCGTGGGCAATTGACCGGCCAGCAATTGGCTATTGTCTCGTAGCCGGCTGATCGTTAGCTCATGCCGGGCTGCACCGGAAAGCTCTACCAGAGAGGGGGTGAGGGCTAGGCCGAAGCGCGCCGCCAACACCCCGCCGTCGCTGTCGGCCTCCACCAGAACTGCTCGTCGTCCAGTGGTCGCTTCCCAAGAAAGGCCGAGTCCAACCGACAGGCTGGTGACGCCGGGACTGGCCTTCGCGCTCCCTACCGCGATGATGCTCATCGGGCGGCGCCAGTCATCGTTGGCTCGTCATTTACAAGGTCGCCTGCGGGTCGGGGTTCTCCGGGCAACAGGATCAACCGCAGCTCGTTGGAAGCAGCAGCTCTGCTGATGGGCACAGCATCATCAGCAGAGGCCAAAAGCGACACAAACAGCGCTTCTTGGCCTGAATCCAGCACCTTGCTTACTTCGGCGACTTTGGTCCGGGTGAAGGTGGGAGAGATAGTGGACTGACCAGCCTGATTCGCTCGATTGTCCCGGTCAGAGGGGCTGGGTTCGCGGTCCTCCCCGGTGAAGACCACCCCGACGAACTGGCCGGGGCTGAGGTGAGCAATCGGGAATGCACCAGCATGGAGAACAACGCCGATTACGGCCATGTCCTGGTCGATCGGTGAACTGGTCGACAGCAATTCGGGGTGGAGGATCGTTCCCTCGGGGATGTTGGCCCGAACAGTTCGGCCCACCACTGAGTCCAAGTCGGACATCGGGACAAAGCCCGCTCCCTGACTGCTGGCAATCTCAACGGCTCGCAGGTCGTCGATCTCGACCGTGGAGCCTCCGGCGATGTCCCGCCCGGCCACCGCCACCGCGGTGCGGCTGCTCAGCGACGAAGCCCAGAGGGCGAAGACGATTGCCGCGGTAAGCGTGACGGTCAGCCCGATTACCACCCAGGGGAGCCGCTGTCGACGGTCTTCGCTTGCCATCCGCATGGGTTGTGTCCGGAAGGTGGGGGAGGGAGCCGTCGAGTCGCTCCGATGGATTCAATCTGCCACACGCTGGCTCGTGAATCAAGACGTATTTGAAATATTTCTATGTATTGCTGTTCGGCTGGTATTGGCAGATGTGGGGGAGTTGGCGGTAGCGCTCGCCCACGTCGAGGCCGTAGCCCACAACGAAGTCGGGCGGGATCTCGAAGCCCACGTAGCGCAGATCTAGGTCTTCGTACTGGCGGCCCTTGCGGACGAGGAGGGCGCACACTTCCAGGCTGGCGGGGTTGCGGGCGGCCAGGTTCTTGCGGAGGTAATTGAGGGTCAGGCCGCTGTCGATGATGTCTTCCACCAAAATAACGTCTCGGCCGGCTAAATCGAGATCCAGGTCTTTGACGATCCGCACCACCCCGCTGGTGCGGGTGGAGCTGCCGTACGACGACACCGCCATGAAGTCGAACTCCACGGGCAGTTGGATGGCCCGGGCCAGATCGGCCATGAACATGAAGGCGCCCTTCAGCACGCCCACCAACAGGGGGGCCTGGCCTTGGTAGTCGGCGGTGATGCGGGAGCCGAGGTCGGCGATGCAGGCGGTCAGCTCGTCGTTGGAGATCAGGATCGGGCCGGGGTCGCCGTTGCCGGTGCTCGCCTCGGTGGACACGAGGGCCAACCTAGTAGTGCCTATCTTTGGAGGCCGAGCCGTTGGGAAGATCGGGTGACGCTCCAGCCTGCGCCAATTTCAGTGGAGCGAGCCTCGTTTCGAACCACCGCCATGACCCTCTCGATGGCCGCGGCATCGGGGGGATGCTCGGCGTCGGTTTCCTGCTGGATCCACCTCCGCAGCGCCATCTGAGCGAGGGGCTCGGGGGCTTCGGCCACCGCTTTGGCGTCGGTGGGGTCGATGGCCGCGGCCAGCTCGTCGAGGAGGTCGCGGATCCCGCCCATCAGGCCCGCGCTTCGGGCGATGATCGGCACCACGTCGCGCTGGGCGATATCGCACAGCAATGGCAGCAGCTCATGGCGGATGCGGTTGCGGCGATGGGCGGGGTCGAGGTTCGACGGGTCTTGCACCGGTTCCAGTCCAACGGCTTCGCACAGGGCCTGGGTTTCGTGTCGTCGCAGGGCCAACAGCGGGCGGCGGGCCGGGTCGATGCCGGCCAGGCCGTCGGGTCCGGCCCCTCGGATGAGGTTCAACAGCACCGTTTCGGCTTGGTCATCGGCGGTGTGGCCGGTGAGCACTCCCGGGGGAAGCACCTCGTAGCGGGCCGCCCGGGCCCGGGCCTCCAGATTGGGGCCGGGCTGGCAATGGGCGGTGCGGGCTTCGAAGGCCGCACCCCAGCGGGCGGCGGCCTGGGCTACCACATTGGCCTCGTCGGCGGAGCCGGGGCGCAGGCCGTGGTCCACATGCCACGCGGTCACCCGGCAGCCTGCTTCGGCGGCCAGCACCAACAAGGCCAGCGAGTCGGGGCCACCCGACACCGCGCAGTCCACCGCAGTTTCCGCGGGAGGAAAAGTGCAGCGCGCCAGCAGGTCGGAGGTTTCGGCGCTCACTCAGCCGGGGCGTGAGTGCCGTTGACGCGGTTGATCCACTGCTGGGGATTGCGGATCTCGGTCATGGTGGGCAGCCGATCGGAAGACTCCCACACCAGGTTCAATAGCTCGGGGCCACCCCGGGCCTCCACCGTCTCGATGAATGCCTCTCCGGCGGCGTACTGGTTCAGCTTGGCCTCGATGCCGATGATGCGCTGCAACAGCTTGGACACCCCTTTGGCCGAGTTGCGGCGGTGGCGCAGCACCCGGGCGAACCGGCTGGCATCGGGGATGTGGCCGGCGCCGGCCCGGTCCATGGTGACATCGCCGTGGCCCTCCAGCAGGCTCATCATCCCGCCGATGCGGTCCAGCACCACCTTTTGCTCAGGAGTGGCCAACAGGGCGGGGAGGCCCCCGTCGGCCAGTGGGTCCTCGCCCCGCCGTCGAGCCTCGATCACCTGCTTGGCCACGAACTTGAAGTGCTCCAAATCGGGCTCGGCGGCATCGAGGGCCTCTTGCACCAGTCCCAGGAAGTAGGGCCGCAACCACTCGATGCCGGTGAACTGGGCCCGATGGGTGGTCTCGTGCAAGGCCAGCCAAAGACGGAACTGGTGGGGGTCGAAGCCGTGCTTGTGCTCGAGGGCCATCACGTTGGGGCCCACGTAATAGACCATGTCTTGGTCTTCGGGGTTGTCGTCTTCGATTATCAGCAGGTCGTACTGGCCCAGCACCCGGGTGGACATCCAACCGAGCACCGCGCCCATCTCGGTGCCGCTCACCCGCTGGGTCACCGGGGTCAGCCACGCATGCGACACCCGCTCGGCCATCTTCTCGGTAACCGGGCGCAGCAGACGCTGGAACGAGGCCACGTTGGCGCCCACCCACTGAGCCCGGGTGGCTACTTGGGCGCGGGCGGCACCCGACATCGACTTCAACCCCGTTTCGGCCGCCACCAGCTCTTCGGCCTGGGCGGTCAGCTCAGCCAGCTCGGGGGCGAGGCTGCGGTAGTGGTACGAATCGAGGAACGGCTCGTGGCCGCCGACCCTTTTGGCTACTCGCTCAGCCAGCCGCCAATCGACCGGATCGGCCGTTGCCACCACCGGCTTCTAACTGCTCTCGTCGATGTCTTGAGAGTTCAGATCTCGCCGCTGGCGGGGGCCATAGCGGGGGGCGACCACCTTGACGAAGTAGCCGACGATGGTGGCGATCACCAAAGGCACGGTGCCGATGACCAACAGAAGGGCGATCCACCAGTGCCACACCACCGCAGCAATCAAATCCATGCGACCACCCTAGGCGACCTGCTCCCAGCGACTCCATGCCAACGAGGGCACTGAATGGGTGATTCGGTCATGGTCTCAGGCTCGCTAGAAGTCTTGGATATCCAAGTCGTCAAGCACGACGCGCTGAAGGGTCTCGGTAATGCGGATTTGCAGGGAGGCGGGGGCCGATTCCCGGCAGGCCTGACCCATGGCCATCTTGAAGCGGACCTCGACATCGAGCACCTGCACACAGGCGATGCAGTCGGCCAACTCGACTCGCACGAGGCTGATGCTGTCCAGCGTGGGCTGCCCGTCTAGGGCCCGGGTGATGAGCTCGCGCGCATAATCGCACTGGTTGGGAATCCCCAGACAATGCCTTTCGCTGTTCATCGCGGTGCCTCCCCGAATCAGATGCCAGCCGAAGCCGACGCCCGTTCAGAATCCGGTGGTTCGACCCAACCACGGGTCTTCCCAAACTCTAGTAACCGCTTTTGCAGCGTTTTTCTTCCCCGATGCAGCCTGCTCATGACCGTTCCCATGGGAACGTCCAGGATTTCAGCGATCTCCTTGTAGGCGAAGCCCTCCACGTCGGCCAGCAGCACGGTGATCCGGTACTCCTCGGGCAGCGACTCCAGGGCGTCCACGATCTCTGATTCGGTGATCTGATCCATCAGCACGTCTTCGGCGCTCGCCCCCAGCGCCGCCTTGGTGTCGCCGCCTAGGCGCTGGTGGAGGTACAGGTCTTCGACCCCGGCCAGGTCTACCGACTTTGGCTTGCGCTGCTTGCTCCGATAGGAGTTGATGAAGGCGTTGGTGAGGATGCGAAACAGCCAGGCCCGCAGATTGGTGCCCTGCTTGAAGTTGCCGAAGCCCCGATAGGCCCGCAGGTAGGTCTCCTGCACCAGGTCTTCGGCGTCGGCGGAGTTGCGAGTCATTCGCCGGGCTGCCGAGTAGAGCTGGTCCATGTACTCCATGGCCTGGTCGGCGAATGTGGCTTGGTCAGCCATCTGCGCGTAATGGTACCCCCGCCATCGGCAAAAGTGACCGCGCCAGGGCCGGGAAACCAAAAATCAACCGCTGCCGGCCCCGCCCACCTGCTCTCGCCACGGGACGTGCTTGTCCACCCGGGGCTCGGGCGGCAGGCCGAGCACCCGCTCGGCCATGTTGTTGCGGTGGACCTCGTCGGTCCCCCCGCCGATCGAACCCCAGAACCGGTTGAGCGCCTCGTTGGCCCACACCCCGGTGTCGGCGTGGTCGCCGGCCACCCCGTAGCCCCCCAGGATCCCCACTCCCAGATTGCCCCGGTCCCGGCGGCTCTCCGACCAGTACACCTTCAGCGTCGAACCGTCGAAGCTGGGTTGGCGACCTCGGCGCACATCCTCTTGCAGTCGCCGGCCCATCCAGTCCAGCAGCTTCTCCTTGGTATAGGCCAGGGCCAGCTCTTGGCGGACCATCGGGTCTTGGTCCATGCCCCAACGCTGGGCCAAGGCGACCAGGTTGGCCGAGCTGTCGGCCCGATCCATGCCGCCTCCGATCATGGTGGACTCGTTGGCCAGCACAAGCCGAGCCACCGCCCACCCGCCGTTCACCTCGCCGACCACGTTCTCAGCGGGGATTCGCACGTCGCTCAAGAACACCTCGTTGAAGTGGGCCGACCCGTTGATGGTGCGTATCGGGCGGGGATCCACGCCGGGGGTGGCCATGTCTACCAAGAAGAAGGTGATCCCCTTGTGCTTGGGGGCGTCGGGGTCGGTGCGAGCCAACAGGATCCCCCAGTCCGACAGGTGGGCCGATGAGTTCCACACCTTCTGCCCGTACACCACGAACTCGTCGCCGTCCCGATCGGCCCGCGTCCCCAAATTGGCCAAATCCGACCCGGCGCCGGGCTCGCTGAACAGCTGGCACCACACCACGTCGCCCCGCAGCATGGGCCCCAGATGGCGGGCCTTCTGCTCGTCGGTCCCGAAGTGGCCGATGGCCGGTCCGGCCAGGGCGATCCCCGCGGCCAGGAACCCGCTGGTCACATCAAAATGGGCGGCCTCCTGCTGGAAGATCTGCCGCTGCCATCGCTCGCCTCCTTGGCCGCCGTGGTCCACGGGCCAGTCGATGGCCGCCCACCCGCCGTCGTACAGCTCCCGCTGCCACGCTCGGCACCGGTCCATGTGGGCCTTCTCAGCGGCCTCGTCGGGGTGGGTGGTGCGGGTGGACCACCCGTCGCCGTCTTCCCTCAATGGTGCTCGGGCCTCCAGCCACGCCCGCACCTCGTTGCGGAATGCCGCTCGCTCGGGGGTGTCTTCTGAGTGTTCAGCCACGGTGCGACGATACGGTATGGCGCGACTGGGAGCAGAGGGGAAGCGCAAATGGCCGACGATCGGTACGGGGTTCCCGACGAAGAGGTGGAGATTGAGCGCAGCCGCCTTGAAATGCTGGCCGAGGCCCGCGATCCCCGCACCCGCCGCATTCTGGACAGCATTGGGTTGAGCCTGGGGTGGCGGTGCTGGGAAATGGGTGCCGGAGGCGGCACGGTGTCAGCCTGGCTGGGCAAGCGGGTTGGCCCCGACGGCGCGGTGTGGTCCACCGACATCGATCTCCAGTTCCACCGTCCGGTGCTGCCCAACGTGGTGGTGGAGCAGCACGACGTGACCAGCGACCCTGTGCCTGAATCGGCGTTCGACCTCGTGCACACCCGGGCCGTGCTCCAGCACCTGCCCGAGCGCGACCAGGTGATCGAGAAGCTGTGGAATGCCCTGGTTCCGGGCGGTTGGCTGCTGGTGGAGGACGGCGCATTCGCCTCGTTTGCCGAGCAGACACTCCCCGAGCCCTACGCCACCGTCCACCGCGCCATGGCCACCGGGGCCACCGCCGAGTGGCGCGATCCCAACTTCGGAGTACGCCTGTCGGGGCGGTTTCGCGATCTGGGAGCGGCCGACATCGACATGACTGGCAACGTGTGGGCCATGCGCTCCGGAGAGCCGGGCGGGGAGTGGTGGTTTCTCGCCATGGAGCGAGCCATTCCCCGCATTGTGCAGGCCGGCCTGGTAACCGCTGAAGAAGGCCAGACAGCCCTGGCTCAGGTTCGGGCGCCCGGATTTGTCATGATGAGTTCTCTATCGATCGCGGTATGGGGCCGAAAGCCCGCCAAATAAGGAACTCAGGAGGCTGAGATGGAGAATCTGGAACTTTGGAACCCCTCGACATTCAAGAACGGATTCCCCCACGACTATTTCCGCGACAAGCGCGACAACGAGCCGGTGTTTTGGAGCGAGCACCCTCACTGGGATGGCTTCTGGAACGTCACCCGCCACGCCGACGTGCAGCGGGTGTCGCGAGATTCGGATTGCTTCAAGAGCCAGCCCAACCCCTTTTTGGCCGGCGATCAGCCACCCTCGGTTGACGACGGTGCCAATTCACAGATGCTCATCAGCCTCGACCCGCCCGATCACACCAAGATGCGCAAGCTGGTCAACCGGGGATTCACGCCCCGCCGGGTGCGCGATTTGGAAGAGAGGATCCAGTCGCAGGTCGACCGGTTGATCGACCAGGTGGCCGACAAGGCCGGCTGTGAGATGGTCAGCGAGATCGCAGTGGAGCTGCCCTTGCAGGTGATCGCCGACTTGGTGGGCGTGCCCGAAGAAGACCGCCACCAGATCTTCCACTGGACCGAGATCACATTCGGCTTCGACGAGAAGTACACCACCGAGGAGATGATGGACGCCGGGGCGCAGATGTTCGCCTATGCCGACCAGATGTGCGAGATCCGCAAGAAAGAGCCCCACGACGATCTCATCAGCGTGCTGATGGAGGCCGAGATCGACGGCGAGTCGCTCGACCAGATGCAGATCGACGTGTTCTTCATGCTTCTGCAAAACGCTGGCTCGGAGACCACCCGCAACCTCATTACCACCGGCACGCTGGAGCTCATCCGCAACCCAAACCAGATGCAGATCCTCAAAGACGACCCGTCGCTCATCCCCAACGCCGTGGAGGAGCTGTTGCGCTACACCACGCCGGTGATGCAGTTCGTGCGCCGGCCCAGCTACGACACCGTGGTGGGCGGCCAGGAGATCAAGGCCGGCGATCCGGTGGTGATCTGGTACTCCTCGGCCAACCGCGATGAGCGGGCCTTCGACAACCCTGACACGCTGGACGTGACCCGCGACGCCAGCCAGCACGTGGCCTTCGGCGCCGGCGGACCCCACTTCTGTCTGGGAGCGTCGCTGGCCCGCCTGGAGGCCAAGATGATGTTCGAGGCCATCGTCGGCCGCTTTGAGGGTCTGGAGCTAGGGGTGGAAGATCCCCGGACCCTGCGTCGCCTGCACTCCAGCCTGGTCGACGGCTATGTGGAAATGCCGCTGCGCTGGGATGGGGTCAAACCAGCCGCCTGAGGGTCATCTTGATCTCCGAACTATATTTGTTAGGCTAACTTGACACCTTAGGCTCACCGATCCTAGGGTTCCGCGCCCATGAGCAAGATTTCTCGTACTGGGCTAGCTGCTGTGCTCCTTGTAGTGGCCATGCTGGCCAGTTCCTGCGGTGGTGACGACGAGAGAGTCGTCACCGTGTACTCCGGCCGTAGCGAAAACCTGATGATGCCGCTGTTTGACGAGTTCGAGCGCCAAAGCGGCATTACCGTTCAGGTTCGCTGGGGCTCCTCCACCGACCTGGCCCTGCTCGTTGCCGAGGAGGGAGAGCAGACCCAAGCCGACGTGTTCATCTCCCGGTCACCGGGTCCGGTGGGCTTTCTGGATGCCAAGGGCCTGCTTGCCACAATGGTCTCCAGCGTTCTCGACTTAGTGGCTGCCGAGCACCGAGGGGCCAATGGCACCTGGATCGGGTTCTCCGGGCGCAAGCGGGTGCTGGTCCACAATCTCGACAGCGTGCCTCCGTCCGAGTTGCCCGACTCGGTGTTCGAGCTCACCGATCCCAAGTGGCGGGGCCGGGTGGCCATCCCGGCCACCAACGGCTCGTTTGTGGATTGGTTCACCGTGTTCCGCGATCAGTACGGCAACGACGTCGCCACCCAGTGGTTGGACGACATGGTGGCCAACGACGCCCGCAACTACCCCAACAACGTCTCCATCGTGGATGCCGCCGCCCGGGGCGAGATCGATGTGGGTCTGGTGAACCACTACTACAACCACCGGATGGCAGCAGACGCCGAGGCCGCGGGCCGCGCCCATCGGGCGGCCAACTATGACCTGTCCGACGAGGACATCGGCTCCCTGCTCATCATCACCGCCGCCACCATGACCGCCAACACCGATGACCGCGACGCAGCCCAAGAGCTCATCGCCTACCTGCTCTCCCCGTCGGCCCAGCGCTACTTCACCAACGGCACCTACGAATACCCCCTAGCTGGCGACGTCGAACCCAACCCCGCCCTACCACCCCTGTCTGCCCTGTCCATAGGCTCCGTGGACTTCGACGCCCTAGGCGGCGGCTTCGAAACCACCGAAGAAATAATCCAATCCAGCGGAATATTGAGCCAATAACCCCCTCTCTCTCCCTCTTCTTCTGATAGCCGAAAACGGTTGGATGGTCCAACGGTAGGCGTGGTGGTGGGTGGCCCGGCTCAGGGCGCCCGCCGCCCGGACTCCATGGAGGACGGCGGGCTGGGCCGGGACAGGACCCGCCACCACGCCGGTCGAACGCAACGACATACCCGCCCCCCACCGGTAATGACATTCTCGCTGCGCTATGGATCAAACATTCCCCACGATCTAACGTCTAATACGTGGACGTCGACCCCCTAGATCTCATATCTCCCAAGCGCTACGGCGCAAACGGCCAGCCTCACGAGCTCTTAGCCTGGATGCGCCAGAACTCCCCTGTTCACTGGTGCGAACCCGAAGGCTTCCAGAACTTCTGGGCCGTCACCCGCCACGCCGACATCATCGAAGTCTCCATGCAGCCCGAGCTGTTCAGCAACGAAGCCGACAGCATCACGGTGCGCACCGACCAACAGGTGGCCGATTTGGAGGAACACGGGAGCATCATCGGCGACATGCGGACCATCATCAGCATGGACCCGCCCGACCATCGGCTGTACCGCAAAGTGGCCAGCGGCTTCTTCACCCCTCGGGGCATCAGCCAGCTCGACCAGATCGTGAACGACAGCGCCAAAGCCCTGCTCGACAGCCTGGGCGACGAGGGCGAATGCGATTTCGTGGACATCATCGCCCAGCGCCACCCGCTGCGGGTGCTGGCCACCATCTTGGGCATCGACCGCGAAGACGAGGAGCGCCTGTTGGTGCTGACCCAGCAGCTTCTGTCGGGCGACGATCCCGACTACCGGCGCGAGGCGGAAACCCGCTATCAGGCCAGCGCGGAGGTGGGCCTGGAGTTCTACGCCATGTTCGACCGCATCATCAAGGATCGCCGGGCCAACCCCCAAGAGGACCTGGCCACCATGCTGGCCAAGGCCCATCTGCCCACCGGCGAGGCCCTGCCCGAGATCGAGACCTTCGGCTACTACCTCATTGTGTTCACCGCCGGCCACGACACCACTCGCAATGGCTTGTCGGGCGCGCTGGAGGCTTTTTTGGCCAATCCCGACCAGCTTCAGCGGTTGAAGGAGAACCCCGAGATGGTCAAAGACGCGGTGGAAGAAGTGATCCGCTGGTCCACCCCGGTGAATTACATGAAGCGCACCGCCATGGCCGATGCCACCGTGGCCGGCCAGCCGGTGAAAGAAGGCGACTTCGTGGTGTTCTTCTACGCCTCGGGCAATCGGGATGAGGCGGTGTTCGACCGTCCCCACGACTTCGACATCGGCCGCCACCCCAACCGCCACCTGGGCTTCGGCTGGGCCGAGCACTACTGCCTGGGAGCCCATCTGGCTCGAGCCAGCACCCAGGCCCTCATCAGGCAACTGGCCGAGCGGGTAATCGAAATCGAGCCTGCCGGGCCCATCGTTCGCACTGAGTCCAACCTCATAGTCGGGGCCAAGAAGCTGCCGGTTCGCTACAAGCTCCGCCCCGCGGCCTGAGCCCAAACCCTGAGTCCCAGACCAAACCCACAACTGAAATCACCATGAGCACCAATCACAACACCCCTGTTCACTACGACGCCGTGGTCATCGGCGCCGGCTTCGCGGGCATGTACATGCTCTACAAGCTCCGCCAACTGGGCTTGACCGCCCAGGTGTACGAGCGGGGCGACGATGTGGGCGGCACGTGGTACTGGAACCGCTATCCCGGTGCCCGCTGCGACGTGGAGAGCCTAGAGTACTGCTACAGCTTCGACCCCGAACTAGAGCAGGAATGGGAGTGGACCGAGCGCTATCCCGGCCAGCCCGAGATCCTCCGCTATGCCCAGCACGTGGCCGAGCGCTACGACCTGTACCCGGACATCCAGTTCAACACCATGGTCACCAAAGCCGCGTACAACGACGACACCGGACACTGGCATGTCAGCAGCGCGCCCGCCGTCAACCACATCGACCACAACCACGCGCCCAACCAAGACGAGACCGACCACGTCACCGCTCAATACCTCATCACCGCGGTGGGCTGTCTCTCGTCGTCCAATGTGCCCGACATTGCCGGCATCGACACATTCCGGGGCGAGGTGTGCCACACCGGCCGCTACCCCAAAGAGGGGATCGACTTTGCTGGCAAGCGGGTCGGGATCATCGGCACCGGGTCGTCGGGCATCCAGGCCATTCCGGTGATCGCCGAGACCGCCGAGCACCTCACCGTGTTCCAGCGCACCCCGCAGTACGCCATCCCGGCCCGCAACCATCCCCTCGACCCGGTGGAGCAGGCCGAGGTCAAGGCCGACTATCACCGGCTCCGGGAGCAGAACAAGACCCAGCAGGGCGCCCTCGGGGCCCGCTTCGACTGGAACGAGGGCTCGGTGCTCGACGTCGAGGTCGAGGAGGCGTTCAAGGAGTTTGAAGCCCGTTGGGAGATCGGCGGTTTCGCCTTCCTCGGCGCCTATTCGGACATCGCCCGCACGCCGGAGGCCAACCACGTCGCGGCCGACTTCGTAAAGGAGAAGATCCGCGAGACGGTCACAGACCCCGAGGTGGCCGAGCGGCTCATCCCCACCACTTATATCGGGTGCAAGCGCCTGGTGCTCGACACCGACTACTTCGTCACCTTCAACCGCGACAACGTCACCCTGGTGGACATCAGCGAGAACGTCATAAACGAGATCACCCCCGACGGCGTGCGGCTCACCGACGGCACCCACTACGACCTGGACGTGATCGTGTTCGCCACCGGCTACGACGCCATGACCGGCTCGCTGCTCCGCATCAATATCCAAGGACGAGGCGGGCTTCCGCTGGCCGAGCAGTGGTACGCCGGACCCCGCACCTACCTGGGCCTTGGTGTGCCCGAATTCCCCAACATGTTCACCATCACCGGCCCGGGCAGCCCCTCGGTGCTGGCCAACATGATCGTGTGCATCGAACAGCACGTGGACTGGATCGGCAACTGCATCGACCACATGCGGGCCAACGGCCACACCCACATCGAGGCCACCGAGGAGGCCACCGAAGCGTGGGTGGACCACGTGAACCTGGTGGCCAGCTACACGCTGTACCCCACCTGTAATTCCTGGTATCTGGGCGCCAACATCCCCGGCAAGACGAGGGTGTTCATGCCCCTGCCCGGCTTCCCCGACTACGCCGAGAAGTGCGAGCAGATAGCCGCCGCCGGCTACGAGGGGTTCGCCCTCACCCGCTAACGGCTATCGCCTATCTTCTGACCCCATGACGGAACATCGCATTGGGCTCACCCTGGCTGAGTCCACGTCGCCGCCGGTGGCGCGGCCCTACGATCCCGATGCCCCCAATGTGCTGGTGATCGTGCTGGACGATCTGGGCTTCGCCCAGCTGGGGTGCTACGGATCTGACATCGACACCCCTAACCTCGACCGGTTGGCGGCCCGCGGTTTGCGGTTCACCAACTTCCACACCACCGCAGTGTGCTCGCCCACCCGGGCCTGCCTGCTCACCGGGCGAAATCACCACCGGGTGGGGGTGGGGATGCTCACCGACATGCCCGTCAACTTCCCCGGCTACAACGGCCAGATCCCCGACTCGGCCGGAACCCTGGCCCAATATCTGGGGGCGGAGGGCTGGGCCACCTACGCGGTGGGGAAATGGCACCTGACGCCCCGCGACCAGCGAGCCGCCGGGCCGTATCACACTTGGCCCACCGGGGTGGGTTTCGACCACTACTACGGGTTCCTCAACGGCGAGACGAACCAGTGGACCCCCCAGCTCATCCGCGACCAGACCTACATCGAGCCTCCGGCCACCCCCGAGGAGGGGTATCACCTCGATGCCGACCTGGCCGATCAGGCCATCGACTACCTGCGGGGTCTGCGGCTCGCTGACCCCAATCGGCCATTCATGATGTGGTACGCCACCGGCACCCCCCACGCCCCCCATCAGGCGCCCCCGGAGTGGATCGACCGCTACGCCGGGCGCTTCGACCGGGGCTGGGACGCGTGGCGCGAAGAAGTGCTGGCCCGCCAGCAGGACATGGGGGTCATCCCGCCCGATGTGGATTTGTCGGAGCGGCCCGAATGGGTCGAGCCCTGGGACAACATCGACGCCGACCGCCAGCGGCTGTATGCCCGCATGATGGAGGTGTACGCCGGGTTCTTGAGCCACGCCGACCACCACATCGGCCGAGTGCTCGACTACCTGGAGTCAACCGGGCAGGCCGACACCACCGTGGTGGCGCTGATCTCCGACAACGGGACATCGGCCGAGGGCGGTCCCAACGGCAGCTGGAACCAGATCCGCCACTACATCAGCGACGAAGCTGACGACCTCGACCTGGAGTTGTCCCACTACGACGACCTAGGCGGGTTCCGCTCCTCCGGTCACTACCCCTGGGGGTGGGCCCTGGCCGGCAACACCCCCTTCCGGCGGTGGAAGCGGTACACCTTCGAGGGCGGTGTGCGCGACCCGTTGATTTTGTCGTGGCCCGGCGGGATTGCGGCGCGGGGTGAACTGCGCCACCAGTACTCCCACGTCACCGACGTGATGCCCACCATTTTGGACTTAGCGGGAGTGCAGCCCCCGGCCGAATTCGGCGGAGTGGAGCAGATGTCGTTCGACGGCGTCAGCATGCGGCAGATCCTGGAAGACGATGATCCCGAGGCGGCCCGCACCAGCCAGTACTACGAGTGCTGGGGGAGCCGGGCCATGTACCACGAGGGGTGGAAAGCGGTCACCAACCACGTCAACCAGCTCACCGCCGCCGAGCGCGACGCCATCATCGGCAGCCACGACTTCGCTGAAGACCAGTGGGAGCTGTTCGACACCGTGGCCGACCCCACCGAGTCGCACAACCTGGCCGCCACCCACCCCGAGAAGCTGGCCGAGATGATCGAGTTGTGGGACGCTGAAGCCGACCGCAACGGCGTGCTGCCCCTCGACGACACCGCGGTCAACCGCATCGCCCACATGTACGCCCCCTGGATGTCGCTGCGGTCCCGCTACGACCTGGTGCCCGGCGACAAGGTGCACGAGGCCTCCGGGCCATTGCAGTTCGGCGGCTACCGGGCGGTGGCCGCCTTCCCCGACGGCTTGCCCGAGGGTGCCACCGGCGTCATCTGCGAGCAAGGCGATTGGATTGCCGGCTGGGCGCTGTTCTTGGCCGACGGCGAGCTTCGCTGGGTGGCCGTGGTTCACGGTCGGGAATACCGGGCCACCGCCCCCGCCCCCACCGGGGCCCGCTTCATGGGGGCGGTGGTGGACCCGGCCGACGGCGGCCTGTTCACGGTGACGCTCACCGCCGACGACACCGAGATAGGTCGAGGTTCCCAACCGGTGCCGTTGCCCACCAACTGGGCCCCCGACGGCGCCTTCCTCACGGTGGGCTACGGCCGGCCATTCCCGGTCTGCGACGACTATGAGCCGCCGTTCGAGGCACCCGAAGCCATGGCATCATTGACCATCGAGACCGGCCCGCTGCCTCCCTTCGACTTCGACGCCGAGATGGCCCACGCCATGCGCCACCAATAGCCATGTACTCGTCCCGACGCTTCGGCTACAGCGACGACCCCTGGTTCCGCATCGGGGGCTTCGCCGTCTCCACCACGGCCTTCGTCGTCGGCCTCGGCGTGGTCTCAATGATCATCTGGGGAATAGAGGGCCGCTATGGGCCGATTTTCAAGCACTTGGTGCTCGTTTCGAGGGACTTCTCATTCGGCAGCGTGCTGGAAGGGGAGATTTGGCGACTGGTCACCTGGCCGGTCCCCAATGAGCCCGACTTCTGGACGATCATCTTGTTCGCCATCTTCTACATGCTGGGGTCCCAGCTGGAAATGCTCCTTGGTCGTATTCGGTTTGCCTGGTTTCTGATTCTGCTCACCATCATCCCCGCGCTGATGGTCACCGGGCTGGAGGCCATCGCCGGCATCACCGGCGGCGTCGGCGGTCTGCGGCTGGTAGAGGTGGGCGTGCTGGTGGCATTTGCCGCCCAGTACTCCCACGCCCGTTTCTGGCCCGGCATTCCCGGCTGGGTGATCGCGGTGGTCATTGTGGGCCTCGACGTGTTGCAGGCGCTGAGCGATCGCGACGAGTACGCCTTGATCCTGCTGGCCTGCACCGTTGCGGTGGCCCTTCTCGGCATTCGGGCCTTCGGCTATGCCACCAACCTCACGTGGATCCCCAAGCTGTCGTTGGCTTCAAGCTCCGGTCAATCGTCGGCCCGCGACCGGCCCTCGAGGTCTCGTCGACGGTCCCGAAGGGGCGACCACCTCCGGGCGGTCCCCGTGCGAGACGAGAGCGTCACTCCCGAGATGGACGCCCTGCTCGATCAGGTGGCCAGCCAAGGCCTCGACAGCCTCACCCGCAAGCAGCGCAAGCAGCTCGAGGCCCACGCCCGCCGCCTCCGCCGCCGCCGGTAATCAACCCCCGCAACCGCCGTCGCAACCGTTTGGCGGCACCGTTTGGCCCAACCCACTACGGTAAATGGGCGTCGGCTGGTGGGAGGAGTCCTATGGCACAGGTGGGCGATGACATCATCGTGCTGGACGGCGTCTACAAGATCTTCGGTCCCCAGCCCCGGGGCCGTGCCTTCGAACTGGCCAGCTCCGGAATGGGCAAAGACGAAGTCCAGGCCGAGACCGGCCATGTGGTGGGCCTTCACGATGTTTCCTTCTCGGTGCCCAGAGGCGAGATCTTCGTAGTAATGGGCTTGTCCGGGTCGGGCAAGTCCACGGCCATCCGCACCGTCAACAAGCTCCACGACATCACCGCAGGCACCGTCACGGTCGAAGGCACCGACGTGCAGACCCTCGATGGCTCGGAGCTCCAGGCTTTCCGCCGGAGCCAGATGGGGATGGTCTTCCAGCACTTCGCGCTGTTCCCGCACCGCAACGTCATCGACAACGTGAGCTATGGCCTCAAGGTCCAGCGCGTGGACAAGGCCGCCCGCAATGAAGCGGCTATGCGGGCGCTGTCGCTGGTGGGTCTCGACGCCTATTCACAGAACATGCCGTCGGAGCTCTCCGGCGGAATGCAGCAGCGGGTGGGCCTGGCTCGAGCACTAGCGTCGGACCCCGAAATACTGCTGATGGACGAGGCCTTCAGCGCCCTCGATCCGCTGATCCGCCGCCAGATGCAAGACGAGTTGCTGGAGATCCAGAGCGAACTTCAAAAGACCATTTTGTTCATCACCCACGATCTCAACGAGGCGCTCCGGATCGGCGACCGGGTGTGCATCATGAAGGATGGGGCTGTCGTGCAGATCGGCACGCCCGAGGAGATTCTCACCGAGCCGGCCACCGGGTACGTGGCCGAGTTCGTGCAGGATGTGGACCAGGGCCGGGTCATCCAGGTCCACGAGGTGATGCAGCAGCCGGCGCCGGTTGCCGCGACCGCCACCATCGCCGAGGCCCTAAGCGTGATGGGCGACCGCATCGGTGCGTTCGTGCTGGATGCCGCCGGGGCGCCCACCCACCTGCTCACCGTTGAAGACGCCGCCCGGGCCGCGAGCATGGGTACCACCAATCTGGGTTCCGCCCTGCGCACCGACTTCGATCGCTGTGGGCCAGATGACCGGCTCAACGAGGTATACGCCGCCGCCGGCCGGGGCTTATCCATCGCAGTGTGCGACGAATCGGGGGTGCTGGTCGGGAACCTTGACCCCCGTCACATCATGGAGGAGATGGGCCGGGTCGAAAACCTCATTGACGGATTCGAGAGAGAGGTGTTCCTGTGAGCACCCTGGCCCAATCCGAGTCTCCCGGCATCGCCGACAACAAGGTTCTCGATCAGTGGGAGGTGCCCTTCGGGGAATGGGTCGACCAAATGGTCGACTGGATCAAGCTCAACCTCGACTGGCTGCTCAGCGTCATTGAGTGGCCTTTCGATTTTCTGTTCCGCAACTTCGTGGACGGTCCTGGCCACTATCCCTGGTGGCAGATCACCGACATGCCGTGGATCGGCGTATGCGCCATCATCTTCGTGTTCGGAACCCTGCTCCGCAACGTCAAGGTCGGCGGATTCGTTGCCGGACTTTTGGCGCTCTGCGGCTTGTTGGGCGGCGAATACTGGGAGGAAACCGCCCTTACCGTGGGCATGATCGTGGTTGCTGTCGTGCTCTGCGCGGTAATCGGCATTCCTATAGGCATTCTCAGCGGACGCATCGACGGCGTGTGGAATTCGGTTCGCCCGGTGCTGGACGCCATGCAGGTGGTTCACCCGTTCGTCTACATGTTGCCGGTCATTTTCTTCTTCAGCCTCGGTCTCGTCCCGGCCACGATGGTCACCATGGTGTTCGCGGTGCCGCCGCTGATACGCCTGACCAATCTCGGCATCCGTCAAGTGCCCGAGGATGTGGTGGAGGCCAGTCGGGCCTACGGAGCGCCCGAGTGGCGAGTACTAGCCGACGTTCAGCTTCCCCTGGCCCGACCAGCGGTGATGACCGGGCTCAACCAGACGCTGCTGCTGTCGATCTCCATGTTGGGAATCGCGGCCATCATGGGTGCTGGCGGGCTCGGCTTGCTCGTATTTCGGGCCGTCCAGAATCTCGATGTCGCCGGCGGCGCCTCGGCCGGTTTGGCTCTATACATCGTGGCTTTGGTGCTGGATCGCATTTCGCAGTCCGAAGACAGCGATCCCGAGAACCTGTTCACCCGTGTTCGCCGAGCTTGGGCCCATCGCCAGGATCCCGAGTCACTACTGCCGCAAGCCGCAGTCATCGGCGCGGTGGCCAAGACGCGCGGCCAGCCCACGCCGCTGTCTGGGGCTGAGCGCCGCGGCCTGACAATCGCCGCGGCTGGGGCGATCATTGCGATCATTGCCGTGTTCCTGCCTTGGGGGCACGACACGGGCAAGATCTCTGGCTACTCCCGCCTAGTGGACACGGGTCGCTGGGAGTACGTCGAGGTTGACCCGTCGGGATCGCCCGGAGAGGTTCAGCTCCAAGCGGCCAGCGCCAGCCCGCCAGCCGAAAACGCCGCCGAAATCAGGCAGCTGGAGAGCCAGCGGGTGGCCGTGCTGGCCGCCGCCGGATCGGAGGGTCTCGATGACGAGGAGGCCGCAGCCGCTGTTGCCGACCTAGACGACGAGATTGCCCGGCTCTCAAACACTCTGGAGGGGCGTGACTTCAATGGCCTTAGCGCGTCCGGAGGGTCGTTTTACGGCATAGCCGTCCTTGGTTTCGCGCTCTTGATTGTCGCTTCTGCGGTGAGCAACTTGAGACGGCCGGGTCGAGGGCCCCGCCTGTTCAGATCCAACGGCATGTTGGCGTTGGCCTTCGGATCGTTGGCCGCGGCCGTCGCCTACCTATGGGCGCCGGCGGCGAGGGCCAACGCCTCCTATAGCGAAGGCATCGGTCCGTGGATAGCGGCGGTTGGTGCGGCGATTGCTGTCATTGGCGCGGTGATTTGGCTCAGACGGGCACCGTATACCGCGCTCAGGCCGCTGCGGGCCGGAGTCTCCCGCGGTCAGATCGGCGTAGCTGCCGTCGTTGTGGCCTTGGCCGTGATATGCGGGTTCTCGGCGTGGCTCTTCGACGTCCGTGTCGGGGCAGGCATCATTCCCGATCCGGTCGCAGAGGCGCAGATCGAAGCTCTGCGCCAAGAGGCCCGGGACGATCCATCCCGGGCGGCCGAGCTGGCCCAAGACATCAGCAGGATCGCCAATGAGGCCAAGCAAACCGGCAAGGTCGTGACCGACGGCTTTGTTGGCACCGGTACCCGATACGGCTATCTGGCCGTTGGACTCGCTGCTCTGGGTCTCGGCTTTGCGCTGCCGGCATCGGGGGTGTTTGGGAGCGATTATCGCCGGCGATGGCGCTGGAATGCCGTCGTTGCCAGTACAGGGGTGGCGCTCTTGGTGATTCCGACCACTTGGATCGCCTCGTCAGTCAGGGTTGCCGATGCCCAGGTGAACACCGGCGCGGGTTCTTTCCTAGCCATGATTGCCGGGATCCTTCTCGTGGCCAGTACGGCAAGTGTGCTCTCGGAGTTCGACCGCTCCCAGGTGTACGTGGCCGTCGATGAGCCCGAAGCGGAGCCGGAAGAAGCCACGGCCGACATCGAGTAACCCAGAGCGCCTCTTGTCCTAAGGGAACCATTCAACTAGCGTTTCGGTTGCTAACTTCGCGCATTTCTCCTTTGGCGGGAGAAAACAAATAGGGGAGGGAAAATGCTGAAGAAGAAGCATTGGAGGGTTTGGCTCGCGCTGTTTGCAGTTCTTGCCTTGGTTGTTGCTGCTTGTGGCAATGACGATGATGATGAGCCGGGGGCGGCGCCGGGGGCTGATGAGGCTCCGGCGGCTGATGAGGCGCCGGCTCCTGATGATGAGGCGCCGGCTCCTGATGATGAGGCCCCGGCTGCGGATG
>JAJDTA010000169.1 GCA_022827405.1 Acidimicrobiia bacterium | reverse complement strand
CGACATCGCCAAGATCACGGTGGTCGACCGCCACCATGGCACCGACACCCGAGCGACAGGGTTCGTGCGGGGGTTCGGGCTCACCCGCGGCGCTCTGGGCATCACCAGCAACTGCGAGAACCAGAATCTGGTGGTGGTGGGAACCAGCGACGAAGACTTGGCCCACGCGGCCCGCACCCTCCAACAGATCGGCGGCGGCTACGTCTGCGTAGCCGACGGCGAGGTGTTGGCCACGGTCCCGCTCCCGCTGGGGGGCATTATGAGCGACCAGCCGTGGGAGCAGGTGTACGACGAGTCGATCGAGGCCAACCGCGCCGCGGCGTCGCTGGGTTGCGACATTGCGTCGCCCTACATGATCCTGGCCTTCGTTGGTTTGGCCGGCGTTCCCGACTACGGCCTGACCGAGAAGGGTCTCATCGACACCTTCACCCAGTCGTTCATTCCCGTGCTGATGTGCTGTCGGTGCCCTCAGCACGTCCACAAGGGATGAGGCACGATGGCGGGGGAGGCACAATGGATGAGGCACGATGGCGGACATGAAACCGAGGAGACAAATATGACATTGGCACGGCTATTGGGGTCGGCGATCGCCCCTCCGGTACTCGGCGGCGAAGAAGAACAAGCCCTGGAGACGCTGGACGAAGTGATCGCCGACGTGGTGGCGCCGCTGGCGCCCGAGCACGACGCCGAGGGCCGGTATCCCACCCGAGCCGTCGAGGCCCTAAAGGGCTGCGGGATCCTCGGACTCGCCGTGCCGGCGGAATTCGGCGGCATCGGGGCATCGCACACCGCCAGCCTGCACGCCCAGGTCCGCCTAGCAGTAGCCGACTCATCGGTGGCCCAGGTTTACAAGGTGCACGACGAGCTGGTGCGGGAGATCTTCAGCTACTGCTCCGACGATCTGAAGCCCCGCCTCGCGGCGCTGATTCTCAACGAGAACGCCATGTTGGGCCTGGCCGTGGCCGAGGCCGGACGCACGGTGGCCGATCCGTTCACCACGGTGGCCCTGGAGCAAGAAGACGGCAGCCATGTGATCAGCGGCCAGAAGATCTACACCACTGGATCCGCCGAGGCCGACTACGTGGCCGTATGGGGCGTCAACCCCGAGCGGTTCACCCCCGAGAACCCGTTCTTCGCGCTCCAGTTGAACCTGGTGGCCAAAGACACCCCGGGCATGACGGTCCATCGCGACTGGGACACCCTCGGCCAGCGGGCCACCGATTCGGGGTCCATCAGCTTTGAGAACGTCCACGTGGGACCCGAGTGGAATGCCAGCATCCCCGGGCGGGCGCCGCTGCCCCATTCGGGTGTCCGATTCGAAGCCGGTTTCGCGGCGGTGAACATCGGTATAGGCATCGGCGCGCTTCAGGCCGCGGTGCCGTTCATAAACGAGCACAGCCGTCCATGGCCCTCGGCCGAGGTGGACAACGCGGCCGACGATCCCATGGTGCAGCGGACGACGGGGGAGCTGGTGGCCGATCTGGCCGCCGCCCATGAGTTGACCATGCGCTGTGGGGGGTTGATCGACGCCTTCGAGCGGGGCGAGATGAGCCGCACCGACCTGGCCATCCCGATCTACGCCGCTCGCTCGGCGGCCGACCGGGCCGGTTTGGCCGCGGCGCAGGGCATCTTCGGGCTCATGGGTACTCGCTCGGTGCGGCGTCCTCTGGGATTCGATCAATGGTGGCGCAACGTCCGCACGCTCTCACTGCACGACCCGGTGGAGTGGAAGCACGCCGAGATCGGCCGCCACGTCCTCACCGGATGGGATCCTCCCCCCGGCATATACACATGACGTCGCCCGGCGCGGAGCAGATTCGCCCTGTCCCCAAGATCGAGCTGCACATCCACCTCGAGGGCACGTTCCGCCCTGAGCGGGTAGCCGAGCTAGCCGCCATGGTCGGGGAGGTGCCGCCCCGGCCCGTGGATCGGCTCTTCGAAGTGGACAACCTGGCCGACTTTCTGGAAACGCTCGACTGGGTGTGCGGGCTCGTGCGTGACGAACCCACAGCTGAGCAAGTGGCCTACGACTTTGCCGCCTACGCCCATGACCAGGGCATCGTCTACGCCGAGGTAATCGTGAATCCAACCCACTGGTCGGGGCTGACCACTGGCGAGCTCTTCACCGCTTGCGCTCAAGGGTTCGATCGGGCCCAGGCCGACGGCCTCGGCGACTTTCGATTGCTGCCCTCGATACTCCGGCAGCAATCCGAAGAAGAAGCCCAGCAGTTGGTTCAGTGGATAGAAGGCGCAGGGTTGGAACGAATCGTCGGACTCTCCATCGACGGCAACGAAGAGGCCGCCGGGCGCACTGGACCTCGGTTTGCCTCTGCCTACGCCGACGCGGCCCGAATCGGGCTGGGGCGCACCGCCCACGCCGGCGAGTCGTCGGGGGCCGAAGGGGTCCGCGACGCCATCGAGCTATTGGGCGTGAGCCGCATCGACCATGGGGTTCGCTGCCTTGAAGATCCGGCGGTGTTGGATCTGGTCCAAGAGCGGAACATCACCCTGAACGTCTGTCTGACGTCCAACTGCACCCTGCTCTACTCAAGCTTGGACGACCATCCGATCAGGGAACTGGCCGCGGCGGGGGTGCGCTTCACCATCAACACCGACGATCCCGAGACGCTGGGCATCTCGCTGTGCAGCGAGCTCCGGTTGGCCGCCGACCACCTGGGTTGGAGTCTGGACGATCTCGTCGCCGCCCAGCACCGGGCAATCGATGCCGCCTTTTGCTCCGATGCCGACAAGCAGGCGCTCAGGGCCGTGGTAGATCAGACCGTGGGGACGTAGTTCTCTCCCAGCCCTCGGGGCATCCGGGCCCAGCGGGCGCTCACGGTGAGGATCACCAGGGCCACGAAGAACGGTATGGCGTTGAGACCCTCGATGGGCACGTCCACGAACACGTTGTTGAGGTTGAACCCCAGCGCCTCGAAGAACCCGAAGACGAACGCGCCCACCGCGGCCCCCCAGATACTCCAACTGGCCATGATGATCACGATCAGGGCGATGAACCCGCGGTTGGCGGTGAGGTAGGGCTGGAACCGGCCCACGCTGCCCAACATCAGGGCCGCGCCGCCCAAACCACCGAGGAACCCGGAGATCAGCGTGGCCTGGGTGCGGATGCGCAAGACGTCGACACCCTTAGCCGCGGCCGCGTCGGGGTCCTCCCCAACTGCTTTGACCTCAAGACCGAAGATGGTCCGCGACGCCACGAATCCCGCCACCAGCACCAGCGCCAGCGAGAGCCACATGTACCAGCTGTGGCCGAATACGGCATCGCCGAGCCATGGGATGTCCGACAGGAGCGGGATGTCGATTTCCGATGGCAGGGAGACCTGGCGGTCTCGTCCCCCGACATCGGTGGTGACGTGGAAGATGTAGCCCGTGGTGCCGATGCCCAGGATGGTCAGCCCGAAACCGACCACAACTTGGTTGGCGAAGAGGCGAATTGAGAGCAAGACCATGATGAACGCCAAGCCCATTCCGGCCAGCCCGCCCACCAGAAAGCCGAGCGGAGCCGCGGTCGGATCGGCGACATACAAGGAGGTCAGGGCACCGATGATCATGTAGCCCTCGAGGCCCAGATTCAGCACGCCGGCCCGCTGGGCGAACGTCTCGCCGATCGATGCGTAGATCAACGGGGTGGCCAGCCGCAGTCCGCCGGCCACGGTGGCGCTCCAAAACGTGGCTTCCAGAAGCTGGCTCATGTCCGTCTCTTCCCGATGAGCGTGAAGTTGGCCATGACCCCCCGGGTGAGGCGGATGATCTGGGGTGCATAGCGGATGGAGAACCCGAGCAGCAGGAGTGCCTGGATGATGTCGGAGAGCGAGGCCGGGATGCCCTCCGAGGATTGCATGGCCAGACCGCCTGACTGAAGGGCGCCGAATAAGAGGGCCGCCACCAAGACACCGCCCGGGGTGGCGCCCCCGAGGAAGGCTACGACCAGGCCGAAGAAGCCGATGTCGGATGCGATCTCCACGTAGACCCGCTGGAGAAGCCCGGCGGCCTGAATCCATCCAACGAGCCCGGCGGTTGCTCCAGAGATGAGGAGCGAGTTGACGATGACGCGGTTGCCGGAGATGCCCAGACTCTGGGCCAGGCTCGGGTTCTCGCCGTACAGGTCGTAGCTGAACCCCCGGTCGGAGCGCACCCACCACACGAAAAGCAGTCCGATGGCCACGGCCACGAACACCCCGATATGGAAGCGGGTCCCGTCGATCACCAGTCCCAAGATGCCGTTGTCGGGGTAGGGGTCCGACTGCGGCGTGATGGCGGTGGGGGGTTTGAGGGGATTGTTCAGGAGGTACTCAATGAGCAAGGCGGCGAATTCGGTGAACAGGAGGGTGGAGAGGATCTCGTTGACACTGAAGTGGGCCCGCAACAGCGCAGGGATCAACACCCATGCCATGCCGAACAGAGCGCCTCCCAGGGCGGCAGCCGGAATGGCAACCGCCGAAGGAGCGCTCTCGAAGAACTGAGCGGTCACCAACGCTCCGATGGCGCCGGCCACAACCTGCCCCTGGGCGCCGATGGTGATCAATCCGGCGCGAAGCGCCACGGCGGTGCCGTACCCGACAATGGCCAGAGGAGCGGCCCGGGAGAGGGTCTCACCGAGGGCGAACTTCGACCCGAACGCGCCGTCGACCATGGCGGTGTAGGCGGTCAGCGGGTTCTCGCCGGACATGAGCATGATCAACCCGCCGAGAACTATGGCGATGAGCACGGCCAGGCAGCTTGTCGACAACGACGTCGTGAGTCGGCGCCCCTCGTCTTTGTGAGACTCGGGGGGCGCGTCGCCCACGTCGCCGCCGATGAAGGTGTCAGCCACTCACTGCCTCCGAGGTCTCGGTCAAGCCGGCCATCGCCGCCCCCAGGCGCTCAGATGTCATGTCCTCAATGGGGAATGCGTCGGTCACTCGCCCGCGGTACAGCACGACGACCCGGTGGGCTAGGTCGGATACCTCGTCGAGGTCGGCAGAGATCACCACAACGGCACCACCGGCCTGGGCGGCCGCGAAGCAGCGATCGCGCATGGCTTTGGCGGCTTCAGGGTCGAGTCCCTTGGTGGGGCCATGGGCCACCAGTACCGTGGGGTTCTTCTCGAGTTCCCGAGCGGCCATCAGCTTCTGCTGATTCCCGCCCGACAGCGAACTCGCCTTCGCAGCGGGCTCAGGGGGACGGACTTGGAATCGCTCGACCAATTCCCGGGCGTGGCGGGCGATCTTGTCCGGCAGTCTGACGCCGAAACGGGTGAATCTCCGGCTCCCCACATGGCGGGCGGTGGCGTTGTCGGCCACCGAGAAGGCGGCCGCCAGTCCAGTGGAGCGGTCTTCGTGCAGGTGGGCAACCCCCGCGGCGATGGCCTTCCGAGCCGACCCGGAGATGTCCTCGCCGTCTACCACGACGTGGCCGCTGGCCAGCTTGGCTTGTCCGGTGAGGGCCTGGGCCAGCGATTCCTGGCCGTTGCCGGCGATGCCGACCACGCCGAGTATCTCCCCGCCGGCGACTTCGAATTCGAGGTCGTGACAGCCGATCTCCTGGGTAGACGAGACAGAGAGGTTGCTGACGCTCAGCCGGGTTGGTCCCTGCGCAATCTCGGGCCGATTGACCTCCAAAAGCGAGACGTCGCCGATCATCAGGGTGGCGACCTCGCGGAGGTCGGCGGCCCGCACATCGGCACCCTCCACCACCACCTTTCCGCCCCGAAGCACGGTGAGCCGGTCGGCCAACTCGGCCAGCTCGGGCAATCGGTGGGAGATGTAGAGGATGGGGGTGCCTTCGGCCCGGAGGCGGTGGCACAGCGCGATGAGGGCTTGGGTCTCGATCGGTCCCAGCGCGGAGCTGGGCTCATCGAGGATCAGCAGTCGTGCTCCCCACGCCACCGCGATGAGAATCTCAGCCTGTTGTCGTACCGCCAGCGGCATGTCGTCGACGAGCGTCTCCGCGGGAACGTTCAGCGCGTACTCGTCGGACCACCGCCCGACCTCGGCTCGGGCCGCGGAGGCGTTGAAGATTGCGGGAGCATCTGGTCTTCCCAGTTGCAGGTTCTGGGCGACGGTAAGGCCTCGGACGAGCGACAGTTGCTGTCGAACGTGGGCCACTCCGGCCGCAGCTCCTTCCCGGCGCGAAGAGGGCCGGTAAGGCTCGCCGAACAGGCTCATCGAACCGGAATCAGACCGGATCGATCCGGCGACGATCTTGGCCAGGGTGGACTTGCCCGCTCCGTTCTCGCCGACGAGCGCGTGGATCTCACCCGCTTCCAGCGTGAAATCCACGTTGGCCAGCGCCTGGACGGACCCGAACCGCCGGGAGACGCCCCTTACCGAGAGGGGCGTACCGGTGGCCGGGTCCGCGCCTGGTTCCGAGTTCAACGAGTGTCTAGCCGGGGAACGGGATCGCGAACTCGCCGGCTTCGATGGAGGCGACTAGTTCGTCGAGGGCGGCTTGCAACTCGTCGAGCCCCACCGCGGTGTCCACCGTTGCTGCCATGTTGACCGGCAAGACCTCTACTTGGGCGTTGAAGATGCCGCCCGGATAGAAGGCATACCCCTCTTCGCCCACCGCGTGAACCTCGCCGTCGGGTGTGCCGAACGTTCCGGTGCGGACCTGGTCGAAGAACGACAGGTACAGGTCCTTCATCCGGATGACGGTGGCCGCCAGATAAACATCGGGCGCGGTCTGCTCTTGGGAGCCGAATCCGACGGAGATCGGGATCCCGGCCGCTGATGCGGTCTGAGCCGCACCGATGCAGATTCCATCACCGGAGCAGTAGATGAAGTCGGCGCCCTGGTCGATCAGCTGCTGGCTGACTTCGGCGGCGGCTTGGACATCGACGAACGATCCGGCAAAGCCCTCAAGGAAGTTCAGATCGGGGTTCACCGAGAGGGCCGCGTCGCGGAACGACTGGTGCATGGTCTTGACGAAGTCGAACTCGGGGCCGCCAACGATCCCGATGGTGTCGCCGATGACTGCCTTTGCGGCCAAGATGCCGTTTGGATAGGCCATGTCCTGAACGTTGTACAGCCAGTCCACCACGTTGTTGGAGGTGACCGAGCCGGGAACCAAGATGCCGCCGGTCATGGAGAAGGCGACGTCGGGGAACTCGTCGTAAAGCTGCTGGATCGGATCCACGTACTCGATGCCGTGGCCCAGGATCAGGTCGAACCCCTGGCTGGCGAAGTCGCGGAGCGCCGGAAGCGAGTCGGTCGGGTCGATTATCTCCTCAAGGACCTCCGTCTCGACGTTGCCGTCTTCGGCCACGGCGTCACGCAGACCCTCGTAGGCCGCTTGGCTGAACGAGTTGTCGTTGCGGACACCCGGCAGAAGCAGCGCAACCTTTAGGGCACCATCGTCTTCTGAGTCGTCGTCGTTGCCGCATGCTGCGGCTACCAGGCCGAACACCATCAGAAGAGCAAGAAGTTTGAACAAGATCGAAGAACGCCGTTTCACGGAAATACCCCCTCCTAGCACGGCGTTGTCGCTCGACAACACGCGTAATTTGACAGCCACCGACACTACCCCCTCTCTAATCGGGTGTCGATTGGGACTAATGGAAGGTCAGCCGCGGCGCCGGTGCGAGGGCGGGCGGACGGGATAAGCCTTGCGGGCCGCGTCGGCGATGGCCGTCTCGTCCACCGTGGTGCAGCGGCCGTCTCGGACGACGACTTCACCGCCCACCATCACCAAAGAGGCCCGATCGGAGAGGCCGCCGAGAACCAGTCCGATTACCGCGTCGTGGACTCCCACACGGTCGACGGTGGTCATGTCCCACGCCGCGATGTCGGCGGCCTTTCCCGGTTCGATCACCCCCAGCTCGTGGCGACCCAAACAGGCGGCCGAGCCTCGGGTGGCCAGGCTCAGCAGCTCGCGGGCGCTCGGCCACTTCTGCGGTGGGGTGTGCATGTCGCGGTGGGCCAGGGCGGCCAGCCTCACGTCGCCAAGCTGGTTGCAACCGTCGTTGGAGGCCGACCCGGTCGTGCCGAATCCGACCTTGCATCCGGCATCGAGATATTTCCGCAAGGGGGCCAGCCCCCAGCCCATGCGGAGATCGGGCGCGATCAGGTGCACGATGCCCACGCCGGCCTCGGCAAACTCCGGGATCTCCTCATGAGGGGGATCAACCATGTGAGCCAGCCACACCCTGTCGTGGTGCCAGCCGTTCTCCCGAAGGAAATTCCACGGGGTGATGCCGTAGGCGTCCACACAGAATCCGGTGTCGATGACCTCATAAAGGTGGGTGTGCAGTCCAACCTCGGGGTGTTCGGCGGCCAGTCGGGCGAACTCCCGATACATCTCCGGCTCGTCGGTGTGCACACCGCAGGGCGCCAGGTCAATCCGGATCTGCGCCAGGGGGTCAGGGTCGTGGTACCGATCGATGAGCTCTTGGGAGTGGCGCAGGACCTCGTCGATTGTTTGGCACGCAATGTCGGGGACCACGCCGCCGTGCCGCTTGCCCTTGGTCATGGAGCCCCGACCGGCGTGCAACCGGATGCCGGTCTCCAAGGCGCCCTCGATCATCTCCTCGATGAAGGGCTCCGTGTTGCCCTCGACGTACACGTAGTGCTGGTCGGCGACGGTGGTTACCCCGCCCAGCAGCGACTCAACCATGCCCGCCCGGGCGACGGCGCCCACCGAGGCCGGCGTGTAGTGCCCCTGGCGCCACAGGTACAGCGTCTTCACGTGAAGCGCGGTCAGCCACGGGTGAATGGGCGCCCGCTCGAGCTCGACAAACGAGCGCAGCCCCACCTGGTAAAGATGCTGGTGCCCGTTGATCAGACCAGGGAGCACCAGCAGACCGCGGCCGTCGATGACCTCGACAGAGTCATCGACCTCCAGGTCATGGCCCACCGCGGCAATGCGCGACCCCGACACCAACAGGTCTGCGCCTTCCAGCTCGCGGTCGTTGGCGTCGAAGGTCGCCAGGTGGCTGATGTTGCGAATCAAAGTGTCGGGCATCTCCTGCGAGTTTCGCCCTTGAGCCGGGGGCAGTGCAATCGCCGCTGATGGGCTTGGCCATCGCTCGCTAGTGTCGCGACACCTATGCAGCATCGGCTGGTCGGCCAGCGGGTTCCCCGCACGAACGACGACGGGCTGCTACGCGCCACGGGGCGCTACATCGACGACATCGTGCTGCCCGACATGGTCCATGCCGCCGTTGTCCGGAGTCCGGTGGCCCACGGGCGGCTGATCGGATTCGATCCGGCCGATGACGGCCGCGCCACGGTTTTCGGCCCTGATCAGCTGGCGGAACTCATTCCCGGCCAGCTCCCCGTCCTGTGGGTCTTGGACGGCCAAGAGCAGCGCTCCACACCGGTGATCGACACTGCGCTGCGGTACGTGGGCCAGCCAGTTGCCGTGGCCATCGCCGATTCCCGGTATCGGGCCGAAGACCAGGCCGAGCGGGTTGTCCTCGACATCGAAGAGCTCGACCCGGTGTTGGAGATCAACGAGGCGCTTGCCGCCGATGCCCCACTCCTGTATCCCGAGCTCGGTTCCAACGTGCTGGCCTCGTTCGAAGCGGGCGACTCCGAGGATCACACCGCCGCGGTTTTCGCCGCGGCCGACCGCACGCTGACCATGAGGTTGCGGATCGGGCGGGTTCACGGATTGGCCATCGAGGGACGGGGGATCGTCGCGGTGCCCGGACCCCAGGGGAAGCTCACCGCCTACACATCGACGCAAGCACCGCATTCGGTGCGCGATTCGCTGTGCGAGTCGCTGGGTATGGCCCAGAGCCAAGTGCGGGTGATCGCCCCCGATGTGGGGGGCGGATTCGGGCTCAAAGATCACGTGTACGAGGACGAGGTCATGGTGGCCGCGGCCGCCATGAACCTGGGGCGACCGGTGAAGTGGGTCGAGGACCGGTCGGAATCGCTGATAGCCACCACCCACGCCCGCGACGAGGTCCACGAGGTCGAGGTGGCGTTCGACGATGACGGAACGCTGCGAGGCTTGCGAGTCGAGGGGATTCGCAACGCCGGGGGTCGTTTCGCGGTCTTTGGGGGAGGGCCGCTTTTCACCGTGTTCGGTGTGGTGCCCGGGCCCTACCACTGGGATGCCGTGCGCTGTGTGGGCCGGGTGGTGGCCACCAACACCATGACCACGGGGGCCTATCGGGGATTTGGCCAGACCCAGGCGGCGTGCATTCGCGAACGAGTGGTCGAACGGGTGGCTGCCGAACTGGGTCGTGATCCTGTGGAGCTTCGGCTTCAGAACATGATCGGTCCTGAGGAACTGCCCTATCGGATTCGCACCATGATCGAATTCGACAACGGCGACTACCCGCAGTCCCTGAACCGGGCCCGCGAGCTGATCAACCGCGGGCCGGCTGTTCCAGACGATGGGCGAGTTCGCGGCGTGGGCTATTGCTGCTACGTGCAGATGGCCGGGATCGGACCGAGCACCGCAAACGAGTTCATCGGCCTCAGTATCGGCGGGTTCGAGAGCGCCGACATCCGCATTGAGCCCGATGGGTCGGTTCGGGTGGCCACCGGGGTCTCTCCCCATGGCCAGGGTCTGGAAACCACCATCCCCCAACTGGTCGCCGACGAACTCGGAGTGGCCCTGGAGACGGTCGAGTTGGTGCACGGCGACACCGACACCACCCCGTATTCCCCCTACGGCACGGCCGCCTCGCGATCCATCGCGGTGGGCGGCGGAGCTGCGGTCGTTGCTGCGCAGCGGGTGGCGGACAAGATCAGGGCCATCGCGGCTGAGATGTTGGAGGCGAGTCCGGCGGACATCGAGCTCGGCGAGGGTCAAGCCCGCGTGGCGGGCACCGATGTCGGGGTGAGCATCCCCGATGTGGCCCAACGGGCCTGGCAAGGGTTTCGGCTTCCTGAGGGGATCGAGCCCGGGTTGGCCGAGTCGTACTCCTACGACCCCGTCAGCGCCACGTTCTCCTACGCCGCCCATGCGTGCCGGGTGGCGGTTGATACCGGCACCGGACAGGTGGCCGTGGAGGACTATGTGGTGGTGAGCGACTGCGGCACCATGGTCAACCCCACCATCGTCGAGGGCCAGATCCAGGGCGGTGTGGCCCAAGGGCTGGGCGCGGCCCTGATCGAGGAGTTCGTCTACGACAACAATGGTCAGCCGCTGATGTCGACATTGCTCGATTATCACGTGCCAGACAGCGCGACAATGCCCGACATCCGCATCGAGCACTTGGAGATCCCCAGCCCGCACACCCCGGGGGGTATGAAGGGAATGGGGGAGGGGGGAACCAATGGCGCATACGCTGCGGTCGTGAATGCCGTCTGCGCTGCGCTGCCCGACGTGGACTGGAACAACGTGACTACACCGCTGTCGCCCAACCGGATATGGGAGGTGCTCCATGGCCAACCTTGACCACACCAGAGTGCGGGTGCTCTACCCCGACATGTTCGGATTCGCCCGCGGAAAGTACATACCCGTGGCGGCGGCCACCGGAGAGGTGGGGTTTTCCATCGCCATCTTCGGGGTGGGGTACGACCGGGCATTGATTCCCGCCCCCGGTGCCGAAGTGCTCGAAGGGCTCGGTGATTTCCGGGCCGTTTACGACCTTGAGCAGGTCAGAGACTGGTGGCAGGAGGGGACCGGCGTGGTCATCGCCGACCTCCTCCAAGACGGCAAGCCGCTCGCCATCTCGCCTCGGAACGCTTTGGCGAAGGCGGTCGATGACCTCGAAGCCGCCGGCTACCGGGCCAGAGTCGGGATCGAGCTGGAGGCCTACGTGCTCCAGCCCGACGGAAAGGGGGGCTGGGAGGAGTGGGACACTCCCGGCTCGCACTGCTACGGAACCGGCCCCTTGGTGGACCCCGTCGGCCTGCTGGACGACATCATGGCCGCGGCCGCAACCGCGGGCATCGGGCTGGAAACCATCGCCAGTGAGTACGACACCCCTCAGTTCGAGTTCACCATCGAGCACCAGGAGCCCCTGGAGGCGATCGACAACACCTTCCTCCTCAAGCTGCTGTGCCGTGAGGTCGCTGCCCGCCACGGACTCTTGTTGACGTTCCTCGGTCGGCCATTCGGCGATCGAGGAGGCAACGGCCTCCACGTGAACATCAGCTTCCAGAACGAAGCCGGTGAGCATTTGTTCCACGATCCCCAGGCCGCCGATGGGCTCTCTGCCCTCGCCCACCACGGCATCGGGGGCATGCTCGAACATCACGAGGCGCTGACCGCACTGTGCGCGCCCACCGTCAACGCCTACAAGCGGCTAATCCCCGGGCAGTTGTCGGGCTACTGGGCCAACTGGGGATACGACCATCGCGCCGTGGCGATACGAGTCCCCCGAGACCGCGGCGCGAGCACCCGTCTGGAGAATCGACTGCCCGACGGGGCATCGAACCCCTACGTGGCCACGGCAGCGTTATTGCAGGCCGCGCTTCTCGGGGCCAAGAACCACACCTCACCACCCCCGTGCGAGGAGGGCGATGGCCTCGAAACTGCCAATACGGAGCGGTGCGCCCCAGAGAATCTGAGCCTGGCCCTCGATGCGCTCGAGGCCGACAACGCCCTGGTAGAGGCCGTCGGATCAGGCCTGGTGGCCAACTTCGTGGCCATGAAACGAGATGAGTGGCGCCGGTTCTCCCAGGCGGTCACCGACTGGGAGCTCAACGAGTACCTGACCTACCACTAGGAGGGTCGGTCCGTTCCGACAATCAATCTTTGCTTGAGATGGGCTCCAATTCGAACAGGCGCAGCTCTCGCTGGGTAATGGCGTCATAGCCGGTCCATAGCGGATACCAGCCAACCGCGGTCTGCCACCTTGATTCACGCTCGGGGCCGGAGAGGAGGCGGGCTCGCACCGGAGTTCTCTTGCCTTGGAAGATGATCTCCGCATCGGGGTTGGCCAGGAGGTTGGCCGTCCAGGCCGGATGCTGCTCGCGGGCAAAATTGCTGCCCACCACCAAGAAGCGACCCTCTTCGAGCGGCACCGCGCCGAGCGGTGTTTCTCGGGTCTGGCCGGTCTTGGCCCCGGTGGTGAAGAGCATGAGCATGGGCTGAGCGGCGGAATCGAGCAGCGTTCGCCCCCGGGTGAGCCGGTTGATCGCCCGGTGGACACGCGGGACGATGAGAGGCCCGAGCATCCTGAAGGGCCGCGACAGCACCACGCGGGCTGGCATCCGGAAACCCTTGGGCGGCGTCGGCGCTTTGCTGGGGTCAGGGGAGGGGAGCGCTTTGCCGATCTGGCGGTTGGAGAGGAGGCCGGCTTCGTGCCAAGCAACCAGGCTGTCAGCGAAAGTCTCCTCTATGTCGCGGAACTCAACCCCGTATATGGCGAGATCACTGTCTTCCGACCCCTCCCACTGGGTGAGCACGCTCATGCTGAACCTGTTCATGGCCGCGTTGATCGGCACGACGCGCCGAAGGGCATCAGCCATGCGGCCCATCCCCCGGAGCGCCGAAGGGGGAAGCGGCATCATAGGGAACCTTCGACCAGTGAGGTTGCGGTAGATGGCGGCAAATAGGCTCATGTCCACCAGATGGCCGCCGCACATCACGCGACGGGGCCCATGGCCCGGTTCGAGCAGCGCCACCAGGAGCGAGGCCATGTCGCGGACATCGGAGATCGCCACCGCGGCCTTACGGGTGGGAATGATGCCGGTTGCAGTGAAACGGGCCATGTCCTCGCTGGCCTCGCCAAGAGCCGAGCCCGCGGGCGGTCCGATCACTGCGCTGGGATACACGATCGCCAAGGGAGCGCCATCGGCCTGGAGTTTCCGGGCCACCATCTCTGCATCGGCCTTGGCCTGGCCGTATGTGTATCCGGCCGACGATGGCGGGTGGTCGACAGTGAGCGTGCCGGCGCCGGGGTCGAACAAGGCGGCCACGCTGGAGAGGTGAATGATCGGGTCGAGATCCAATTCATGGGCCCTATGGAGCACGAGCCGGGCGCCGGCGATGCTGTTCTCGATCCCCTGGGCGTTGCCCCGAGCATCGAGCGACACCACTGCGGCGCAGTGGATCACCGAATCGGCGCCATCGAGAGCCGCGTCCACGGCATGGGGGTCGGTCATATCGCCCACTACGTGATCTATCGCGGGCAGGTCGAAGGCTTCCCGGAGGCTTTCAAGCTTCTGGGGCGACCTAACTAGGGCACAAACCTCATGGCCTGCTTCGATGGCGCGTGCCGCGGTGTGTCCGCCGATAAACCCTGTCGCCCCCGTCATCATCACACGCACGGAAATCCACCCTAGTGGCATGTCGGGGTAGATTCCGCTGGTGGACCCAGACAAGCAGCGAACCGCCAACCTCACGCGAATTCAGGGGTACTTCGACCTGATCGCCACCGGCGATGTGGATGCGCTGTCTCAGCACTGGCACGAAGAGATCGTGTTCGAGGCGCCCTTCTCGTTCACCGGCAAGCCGTCGCGCACCGCGGGCAAGCAGGAGGTGTACGACCGGCTGTCCACCTCATACGGCATGGTGAGCATGGCCTTCCACATCACTGAGATCTACGAGCTCGCCGACCCCGATCGCTTCTTGGTGGAGTACGACAGCGATGGCCACATGCTCGACTCGGGGGAGCGGTATCGCAATAGCTATATCACGCTGGTGGAGATGCAGGATGGCCTGATCAGCCGCTTCCGCGAGTTCTACGACTCCCAAAAGTGCGCCGCCGCCTTCGGCCCGCTGCTGGACCCCGACCACTGATCGATTATGAATAGCAGGAGCCAGCTACCAGGAGAAGGAGAGTCAAGTGACTGACCGATCGGGACAGGTGTGGGAAGAGCTCGTGGAGTTGATGGCTGAGATCGAACAGGATTGGTGGCGCGAGGACAGAATGATGCCCAGTCCCGACGCCCGCGCCGAGGCGCGGGTGTTCGCGCTCAACTCCTTGCAGCACGCCCTGGAGTTCTGGTCGCAGGCCGACCCGGCTCGGCCTTGGTTTTACCGGTGGTTCTCGCCCACCAAGAAGCTCCTGGGGGACAACCCGGATGCCATCTACTACGGCTCGGTGATCGATCCCGATCGGGAGTATGTGATCCGCGGCAATTTGGCTGGGGCGGTGTATACGTCGTTCACCGTGGAGGCCGGGACGGCCGGGGGAAATATGTCGGCCAAGCTGGGTGCCACGCTGAATGACGACGAGATTGAAGTGCGCCCCGACGGGAGCTATGAGCTGCACCTGAGCCAGCGTCCCCAGCCCAAGAACTGGCTGGCGCTCTCACCGGAATCGGGCAGCGTGACCACCCGGCACTATTTCGAATGGAATCGCCCGGCAGCCACCGACCCGACAAAGCACGTTCCTCTGGTGATCGAGCCGGTGGAAGATCCCGGCCCACCGGCTATTCCCACCGACGAGTCTTGCGCCCAAGGTCTCCGGCAGGTGATCACCTTTTTGCGGAGCGTCACGGTGGACTGGCCCACCGGCCCGCGACAGCCTCTGGCCTGGAGCTCTACCGTGCCCAACCAGTTCACCAACCCGCCGCTTGACGAGGGGAATCGTGAGATCGGCTACGCCGCGGCCGACAACGCCTATAGATCGGCTCGCTATCAGCTCGGCCCTGATGAGGCGCTGGAGATCCGCGGCCGCTTCCCCGTCTGCCGGTTTGCCAACGTGGTGCTCAACAACCGGTTCATCCAGACCCCGCCCTATCGGGAGCGGCGGGTGTCGCTCAATCGACGCCAGACGGTTCTGGAACCAGACGGGTCGTTCCGGATGATCCTGGCTCATCGCGACCCGGGCGTCCCCAACTGGCTGGACACCGCCGGCGCTCCAACCGGCACCCTGTTCTGGCGTTACTTGCTGGCTGAAGAGCAGCCCAGCCAGCTTGAGACGAGGGTGCTGTCGATCGACGACGTATAGAAGGATCCGGGCATCGTCGGCAATTCCTCGTCGTCACGAAGTCGCATTTGGTGTCGCGGGCGATTAGTTCTATTTCCGGGTAGCGAGGGCCCGAAGGCGGGCAACTCGCTGGTCCTCGCCGCCTAGGTAGCGAACGAGCACGCCCAGTACCGCTTCGTGGTCGAGCGTGCCGGCTGCGTCCATTTCCTCTAGATCGGCCCAGTCTCGGGTGCGGTCGAAGAAGGCCTTGAACACGGCCAGGTCTCGACAGGCAAGGAAGGGAATGTTGGCGCCAGCGAACGATTCGATCCGGGCCCGGGTAGCGGCGGCTTCGTGGAAGGGGGTGGTGTTGAGGAAAATGTCGACTGGGGTTGTGTCCCACCAGAGCCGACTCTGCCCGTCGGCCTCCAACTGCTCCCGGTTGGCGGTGGTCACTTCTATTTCCGCAGGCAGGGCAGCCAGCACCTGTTCGATGTGGTCGAGGCCGACAAAGAGGTTGATGTCGATGTCGATGGTGGCCCGCGCCTGCTGGGTGCACCAGGCAAGGGCCAATGCGCCGCCGTAGGCGTGGGGGATTTCGGCATCGTCCAAGGCTTGGTGAAGGGCGACAATGCGCTCAGCCAGGTTCATTTTCCGAAAACGGGAAATTCAAGGTTTGGGGAGTGCCGGGCGGGAAATTCGGCGGCCAACTCGAGCACAGCCGCCAATTCGACCCCCCGCTCGAGACGGCCGTCTCCCCGCACCCGGAGGCTGATCTCCCGGTCAAGGGCGAAGCCAGCAGCCCGAACGATGCGGTCGACGGTAGCGGCGGACGGCGTTTTCGCCCCCGCCTCGTAGGCGGCGATCGCCGAGTGGGAGGTGCCGGCAGCCGCAGCAAGGCCCCGCAGCGTGAGACCAGCCCGACACCGAGCAGTGCGGATCACCTCAGCCGCGTCCATGCCCATAATGGTATCCGATCAGATACCATTTGTCTCGCTAGGTCCGGTATCGCCAGGCGATGTGGGAGGAGCGGCGGGCGATTTGAGCTTGGCGGTCTACTGGGGGGAGGTCGAGCTCGCTGAGGGGTATGACCTGGGCGTCGACCAAGGGGGTGTCGGGCGGGTGCCACCAGCGAATGGTGCACAGCACTGAATCGCGCCCTTCGGTGTCGAGCCAGTTGGGGCCTCCGGGGTCGGTGCCGGCGATCACGATTGGTCCGGGTTCGATGAGGGCGTGGTTGAGGCAGGTCAGCCGGTTGGTGAAGTCGAGCGCCTCGTACCACGGTCGGTTGTAGAGCTGGATGTCCCACATGGTGGCGCCACGGTGATCGATTTCAACCACGAGGGCCTGATCGGGGTCGAGGGCCACTCCGGCATGGCTGTAGATGAGGGTCTTGACGCCGCGTCCCATTCCGGCTGGAGGCAGGAACGAGTTGGGAGGCTGGTCGCCGAGCATGCGCTCCTGGTAGCCGTTCCAGAACTCGAAAGAGTGCTCGATTTCGCCTAGTGCTGTCCCAAGGATGGCGGCAGCGTCGATTTCCGGTTTGGGCTCGCCCACGGTATCGAGGCGCTCTATGACAAATGTGGCCGGCTCGGCGGGTTGCCAGTCGAAGTAGTAGTCGCGGATATGCACGAACGACCCCTCGGGATCAAGGGGTAGCCAGCTCTGGGTTTCGTCGTCGGGGTCTTCGCCTCCGAGCAGGATGTCGAAGTCGTCCCCCCGACCCAGCCCCAGGCTGGAACCGGTGACCTCCAGGCCCACTCCTGCACCGCCGCTTTGGGTGGCCCCGAGCTTGACCTGAAGAACGAATTCTTCGCACGAACCCATGTGGCCAGAGATCCGATACACCCCGTCGCCTTCGATTGCAGTTCGGCGGGCCACTTGGTCGGCGTTGGGCCCACCCCATTGGTAGACCGGATCGCTGCTCCGGAAGAAGACGGGATGGCGGGGATCGTTGTGGCCGATGGCGTAGGTCAGCCAACAGGCCACTTGGTTGGCCAGGTGCCGCTGCCCCTCATCATCCAGCCCTTCGCCAAGGACCTCTATCCGTTCGCAGAATTCGCTCCAGGTAGTCATAGACGTATTGAAAAATAGACCACCCTTGGCCTGGTAGCGATCTTCCGGGTAGAGGTAATTCCGCTGAGAATTCCAAACTCAATGTGGAATTGTTGATGAGTGAGCGTTCTGCCCGAGCGAGTCGTCGGCCCCCGCCTGGTCTTGCGGCGCTGGCGGGTCAGCGACATGGAGGTCTTGCGGGACGCTATCCAAGACAGCATCGATCATCTGCGTCCGTGGATGTCGTGGATTGAGTTCGAGCCGCTGAGCGACCGCGACCGGACCGCGCTGATCCGCCGCTGGGAAGATGACTGGAAGGCCGGTCAAGAGGTCGTCTTCGGGGCCTTCGTGGGAGACCAAGTCGTCGGTGGCTGCGGATTCCACAAGCGGGCCGGTCCCCAGACACTAGAAATCGGCTACTGGGTACACGTAGATCACCTCCGACGGGGCTACGCCAGCGAAATGGCCCGTATTCTCACATCTGCCGCGTTCACCGTCCCTGACATCGAACGAGTCGAAATCCACCACGACAAAGCCAACACCCGTAGCGGGGCCATCCCCAAGGCTCTCGGCTACCACCTAGGAGGCGAGTCGACGGTCAAGCCCCACGCCCCAGCCACCATCGGCATCGACATCGCCTGGTCCATGACCAAAGAGGAGTGGCCAAGTTCCCAGTATGTTTGACACTGGCGAGTTTCGGGAGGTCATCGGGATGCGAATTGAACCGCTTACGGCGGCGCTGGGGGCGGAGTTGTCGGAGATTGACCTTGGGGGGCTCGACGCCGGGACAGCTTCGGAGCTTCGGGCGGCGATTCTGGAGTACAAGGTGGTGGGTATTCGCGACCAGTTCCTGGATGATGCTGATCACGTCCGGCTGGCTGAGTCGCTGGGCGAGCCGTGGATCCATCCGATGGACCGTCTTGCTGGGGTCGATAAGGCGGAGCCTTCGGAGCTTCGGGTCAAGAGTGATCACCAGTTGCAGACGGATAGGTGGCACTTGGATGTGCTCTATGCGCCCAACCCGCCGGCGTTCGGGATCCTGCGGGCGATCGACGTTCCACCGGTGGGTGGCGACACCATGTGGGCCAATCTGGTACTGGCTGCCTCGTGGCTGCCCGACGAGCTTCAGGAGCAGATGCAAGGTCGGTTCACCGTACACAGCGTGCCAGACACGCTCATCGGACTGAAGCAGCAGTTGTTCCCCGATTTCGACCCGCAGATCTGGCGGGACAACCTCCAAGGGGTGCGCCAACCCCTGTTGCGACGGCATCCCGAGACGGGGGAGGAGGCGATCTTCTGCGTCGGGGACGCCACGGTCGACGGTCTCGACGACCATGCCAGCCAAGAGTTGATGGCCGCCGTCACCGAGCATGCCACCAATCCCAGCGTGACCTGCCGCTGGCGCTGGCGCAACGGAGACGTGGTGATCTGGGACGAGCGATGCACAGCTCACTTCGCCGTGCGCGACCCCTGGGAAGGGGAGCGCGTGCTGCGGCGACTGTTGGTCGAGGGCGATAGCCCGGTTGCGGCCGAATAGCTTTCCAGGGTGGCGAAGACAGATTCACTGGAAGTCAGGATTCAGCGGCTGCTCGATCGCGACGAAGAGTTGCTGGCCTCTCCGTGGCAGCTCTTCGACGACGTGCGATCGGCATCCGATCCCGCGTACTACAGCGAGGCCATGGGTGCCTGGGTCATCACCGGTTATCAACTGCTGCGGGAAGTCGTACTCGACCCAGATACGTGGTCGAACCGTTCGCCGACGGCCACCTATGAGTTCCGGAACCCGGTGGCCGACCACGCCAGCGCCATCGAGCAAGAGCCGGGTATGGCGGAGGCGGTCCGCCGCTTTCGCAACCGATCCCGAGGACGAGTGCTCAATACCGCCGATCCGCCCGAGCACGTGCGTCAGCGACGGGCTTTGAACCGCGCGTTTCGCCCTGCTCGTCTCAGGGCGTTGGAGCCCGAGGTGAAATCGGTGTCCGACCAACTGATTGCCAAATTCTTGCCACGCGGCCGAGCCGACCTGGTGCAGGAATACGCGGTGTTGTTTCCTATGGTGATGATTTCGAGGATGCTGGGGGTTCCCGAGGAAGAACTGGAGATGTTCAAGGGATGGTCGGATGATTTTGCCATCCCCATCGGGAGAGCCCGACCCAGCCGAGACGAGGTTCGCAGCTACATCAAATCGGAGTACGAGTTCGACGAGTACTTCACCGCTTTGGTCGAGCAGCGCCAAGCCGAGCCCCGCGACGATCTGATCTCCGATGTGGCCAACGCCGAGGTGGACGGCGAACCGTTGACCTACGAAGAGCGCATGGGGGCGTTGAGGCAGTTCCTGCTGGCCGGCAACGAGACGACCACCACC
>JAJDTA010000193.1 GCA_022827405.1 Acidimicrobiia bacterium | reverse complement strand
CCCGACCGCATACGGTAGATGTTGACCATGGCCGCCAACTTCCCGCACCCTCTGCCCACCGGCTGGTTTGCGGTTGAGTACAGCGATGAGCTCGCGGTTGGAGAGGTCTGCCCCCTCGAGTTCTTCAGCCGCGATCTCGTGCTGTTCCGCGATGGCGGCGGCTCGGCCCGCGTGCTCGATGCGCACTGCGCCCATCTCGGTGCCCATCTGGGCATCGGAGGTGAAGTGGCCGGTGCCTGCATCCGGTGTCCCTTCCACGCCTGGGAGTACGACGGAAATGGCGATTGCACCAACGTGCCGTACGGCCATGTGCCGCCCAACGCCCGAGTTCGGTCGTGGCCGATCTGCGAGCGAAATGGCCTGGTCATGGTGTGGTATCACCCCCGCCACGAGCCACCGAGCTGGGAGGTCCCCTCGATCCCGGAGGCGACCAGCCCGGAGTGGTCCGACCCCCAGCGATTCGAGTGGACGGTAAGAACCCAGCCCCAGGAGATCGCGGAGAACGTTTCCGACAGCGCCCACTTCCGGTTCGTACACGGCACCCGCAACGTTCCCTCCACGGAGTCGACCTTCGAGGGCCCGCTCCGCCACAGCCACAATCCCGTCTCGCTCGACACACCGAGAGGGCCGGTGGACGGAGCGGTCACATCGAGCGCATTCGGGCTCGGTCTTGTAACCGTGCGGTACCAAGGCATCTGTGAGACGCTCCAGGTCGGCTCGGTAACACCCATCGACGAAGAGACCGTGCTCATTCGAAAGTCGTTCACCCAACTGCGCGTCGACGGCAAGAACCCCTCCGGCGGTGTGGCCGAGGCGATCCTGCGCAACGTCGTCGGTCAGCTCGAACAGGACATTCCGATCTGGGAATCAAAGGCGTATCGCGAGCGCCCGCTGTTGACCTCAGGCGACGGACCCATCATGCCCTTCCGCCGCTGGGCCCGGCAGTTCTACGACGACTAGGCCGAGCGACCGACGGTCAGGAAGTTAAGTTCGGGTGGGTGCCTTGGCGACGAGCTGCATCATTTCGCGAGCCACCATGGGGGCGGCGTTCTGGTTTTGGCCGGTGATCAGGTTGCCGTCGACCACCCAGTGGTTGGCGAATGCGTCGCGGAACCGGGCGGTGCTCTCGAAGACCGCACCGACCCGCCGCAATTCGGTTTCGGGATGGTGGGGCGTGCTCTCGATGCCGAGCTCTTGAACCTGCTTGTCGGTCACCCCGGTCACCCGGCGCCCCTTCACCAGCGGCGCCCCGTCGGGCCCGGTGGCCAGCAGTAGGCCGAGCGGGCCGTGGCAGACGCCGCCGATCACCCGATCCAGCCGGTTGGCCTCGGTGATCTGGGCCCCTAGATCGGGCGAAAAGCCGAAGTCATAGGCCGCTCCCCACCCTCCGGCGAGGTACACGATGTCGTAGTCGGCCATGTTGAGGTCACCCACCGCCAGCGACTCGGTGACCTTCTGGCGGAGGACGTCATCAATAAGGAAGCGGTCGTCGGCCTCGGTGCGGAGCACGGGCTTCAGCGACTGGGGATCGACGGGGATCTCTCCCCCGGCCGGGCTGGCCACGTGTACCTCCATACCGGCGTCCAAGAAGGAGAAATAGGGCACGGTCATCTCGCTAGAGAACACGCCGGTGGGCTTGCCGATGTCGAGCCTCCCGTGGTTGGTGGCCACCACCAGGGCTCGTCGCCCGGTGAGATCGGCCTTGAAGCGACGTTGGTCATCGGGATGCATGCCGACCTGCTGGAGCGCCTTGCGCAGCAGACGGGCAGGGGGCGGGGGCGTCTTGGCCATGGGACCCTCCAAGGGGATGCGCTCGGCGTAAGGCCAAGGCTGGTTGCGGTCGGGAACGCACTTGGTCCGCTCGGCGGCCAAGAGGTTGGTGAGATGGGTGAAGACGGCTGAGGCCGCCGGGTCGCTCGCCCGGTTGTGGGCCTCGATGGGGTCGGCGTCGAGGTCGTAAAGCTCCCACTGGTCGGGGAGGGGCTCAGATCGGTGGATCGGCCCGGCCGGTCCACCGGCGGCCAGGTGGCGCACGCCCGGCTCGGTCCAAGTGTCGGGATCGTCGAAGCTCCGCACGATCTTCCACAGGCGGCCGGCACCCCCAGCCGCCGCGGCATTCGGCACCCGGACGACGAGACCCTCGAAATTGGCGGCGACGTGGGCGGGCACCTGGATGCGCAGCGGGAGTGGCGGACTCACCGTTCGGCCCATCTGCCGGGCCATGGCGTTGGCCCCGGAATCGCCCTCGGGCATGTTGTCGCGGGTCAGCAGGTAGACCGGCCGTTCAGTGTCGGGCGCCGACGTCCCTTCGACCACCGCCATGAGATCGCGTCCGGGAAGGGGGTGCACCTCGGTGTGGGTCTGTTGGAGTTGCCCGGCGGCTTCCTGCTGGTCGATGCCGGCGGCGGCCAACAGCGTCGGCACGAGATCGACATGGGAGCTGGGAGCATCGTCCACCTGGCCGCCCGTCGTCTCGTGGTGTCCGATCCGGGCGATGGCGAACGGCACCCGAGTGGCCTCGTCGTACAGGTTGAACCATTTCTGGTGGAGGCCGCCGTGGGCCCCCAACAGCTCGCCGTGGTCGGCGGTTCGCACCAGCACGGCGTGCTCTGATCCCCCCTCGGTGATGGCGCGGCGAACCCGGTCGAGCGGGCCGTCCACCTCGGCGTGGAGGCGGTGGTAGAGGTCGCGATACCCCTGAGCCCGCGTCCGATAGGCCCGTTCGGTCAGCGGCGGCGGCCCGTAGCACGACAGGTAGGAGGCGCGGAAGGCGATCTGGGCGGCGGGCTTGGAGGAGAGATCCTCGTTATCGGTGGGCGACGGCGGCACCGGCGGCGGATCCTCAACGCCAGGGGTGCGAGGGCTGCCCCGCCGCAACCATCCCGGGGCGAACACGATGTCGTGGGGGTTCACGAAGCTGGCCACCAGCAAGAACGGACGGGCAGCGTCGGCATCGCCGGCCCGCCGGCGGGCGTAGCGGTCTTGGAGCCAGGCCACCACCCGGTCGGCAATCAGCGGATCCCGCACAAATCCGGTGTTGGAGAACGACGGACCGTGGGGCTCAGGGCCGATCCATCCGGAGAACCCGAACACACCGAGCGGGTCGGCATCCAGATAGGCCCTCACCGCCATCTCGTCCACTGCGCCTTCGCTGTCGTTGGTGGCCAGCGCGCCCCCGGTGGCGGGGTCGAACAGATCGGCGTGGCTCATGTGCCACTTTCCCTGGTAATGGGTGTCGTAGCCCGCGGCCCGGAACCAGTGCCCCAGGGTGGGCACCTCGCCGGGGCGCAGCCACCGCATCCGAGAGTCGTTCCACATTTTCCCCAAGCCGTCGGTCTGGGTCACGCCGTGGACGTCGGGGTATTGGCCGGTGAACAGCGTAGGACGGCTGGGCACACAGGCCAGCGAGCCGGTGTAGTGCCGCATGAAGGAAACCCCGTGGTCCTCGAACCACCGGGCCCCGACCAGGGTGCGACGGCGCCACTCGCGCAGCTCGTCGCTCTCATAGGGCGGGGCGGCCCGCTCCTGATCGGTCATGATCACAACCACGTCGGGACGATCGGTCATCGGTCGGACTCCAGCGATCGCGGGCTTGCTCCAAGGGTCATGAGCTTGCTCCCGAGGCCATGGGCTTGCTCCAGCGATCTCGGGCTTGCTCCCGCGGCCATGGCCAGATGGCGTTCGAGTCCGGCGAGCATGGCCTCGGAGGCTCGGGCCAAGCGCTGGGCCGCAATCCGGGCGATCAACTGCTGCGGTGGCCGTGGCCCGGCGTTCACTCGGCTGGTCAGCGACACCCGGGTCCCGCTGACCATCTCCATGAGCGACCAGGTGTTGACCACCGTGCGGATCACCGGAGGAAGTCCCTCAACCGAGTAGGCCAGCGCGAGGCCCGGGGTCCATTCCACCACCCGCTCCACCAGTGAGCTGCGGCCCACCTGCACTCGGCGCACCGTGCCGACGCCCTCGGTCTGCTCGCTCATCAAGCAGGAGTGATCCACGTGGCGCCCACTTGCTGATGGCGCCGAAGTCTCCTAACACGGCCCACACAGCATCAGCGTCGGCGGCGACCACGGCGGTTCGGGTGGTCTCGCTCATGGCCGAATGCCCCCGGTTCGGGTGGTCTCGCTCATGGCCGAAGGCCCCCGAGTGCAACCGCTGTCATTGCCGGGCCATCTCGGTGCGGGTTGCGGTCTCGGCATCTGCGGCTGACCGCGCTCCGAGCTCGATGACCACCTCGTGGATTTCCCCGGTGAAGTCGAACGAGCCCTCATAGCGCTCCGAGACCGGCGAACCGTGGTCGAAGCCGATGCTGTCGCTCAGCAGGGAGATCATCCTCATCATGAACGGCAGCTCGGCTCGGCCACAGTCTCTCCCGTCGATGGCGATGCTCAAGTCCCCGGTAGTGCGGCTGGTGCGGCGGAGGCGCACGGCCAGGGTGCTGGAGCCCTCGGGCACTGGCAGTTCAGACTCCACGATGGTGCGATCCATGAAAGCGTTGTAGTCGACCACCAAGCGATCATTCTGCACGAATACCGATATTCCCGCGCTGGCGCTGCCCGTGGCCCAGACAACTCCTTGGTCTCCTTTGGCCCTGGAGATCTTCGCGGTCAAGTCCCATGCTCTTCCTCCCGGCGACGGAGAGGCCGACGATGGGATCGGGGAGATCGGCGGCCGGTACACGTACCGACGACTGGTGGGGTGGGGCGAGCGGTCGTTCGGCCTCGGCGCAAACAGCTCGATGGTCCGGTCGTCCAGCGGGAGAATCCCGTGGCGATCGGCCTCCTCCCACCACAGCCCGATCAGCTCTTCCAGCTTCTCCGGCTGGTCGGCGGCCAGGTCGAAGCATTCCGAGGGATCAGCGGAGAGGTTGTAGAGCTCCCATCGATCGTCGTCGAAGTCTTGGCCGTGGATGTGCCGGGTGACGGCTTTCCACCAGATGCCGTCCTGCTCGGCCACCAGCGCCCGCGAGCCGAACAACTCGTAGTACTGGAGCCGGTTGGCGGCCGGGGCGGCGGCATCGCCCAGCACGGTGGCAAAGGAGTGGCCGGTAACCGGGAGTTGCTCATAGCCCTTCAACGTGTTCGGCGGCGTGATCCCCAACAGTTCGTACAGTGTCGGGGCCAAATCGGAGACGTTGATGAACTGGTGGCGTTTGGTGCCGCGCTGGTCGGCCGCGATTCCGTCGGGCCAGTGGACGACCATCGGGACGTGGACGCCGCCTTCATGGGTGTTCTGCTTGTACCACTTGAACGGGGAGTTTCCGCACTGGGCCCATCCCCAGGGGTAGTTGGTATGGCTGTGTGGGCCGCCGATGTCGTCGAGGCGCTCGACGGCCTCATCGGGGGTCTCGAGTATGCCGTTGAAGAACTTCATCTCGTGCATGACGCCGAATGGCCCGCCCTCTTGGGAGGCGCCGTTGTCGGCCAGCACCACCAAGATGGTGTTGTCGAGCTGGCCAATGTGGCACAGGCCGTTCACCAAGCGCCCGATCTGGTCGTCGGTGTGGTCGAGGAAGGCGGCGAAGGCCTCCTGGAGTCGGCTGGCCAGCAGCTTTTGGTTCGTCGGCAGGCTGTCCCAGGGCTCCACCCCGTCGTTGCGGGGGGCTAGCTCGGTACCCGGCGGTATCACGCCCAACTCGAGTTGCCGCTGGTACCAGCGCTGGCGCACATCGTCCCAGCCCTCGTCGTAGCGGCCGCGGTACTTCTCCAAGTAGGCGGGCGGGGCCTGATGGGGGGCGTGGGTGGCGCCGAAGGGCAGGTAGGCGAAGAACGGGCGGTCGGGCCGAACTCCCTTGCTGTCGCGGATCATCTGAAGAAGTTGGTCAACCAGGTCTTCGCTCAGGTGATAGCCCTCGTCGGGGCCGGCCGGGGGGTCGATGTGGTGGTTGTCGACAACGAGTTCGGGGTGGAACTGATCGGTCTCACCGTCCAGGAATCCGTAGAACCGGTCGAATCCGCGACCCAGGGGCCACTGGTCGAAGGGACCGGCCGCCGATGTGTCCTTGGACGGCGTCAAGTGCCACTTGCCGGCGCAGAACGTGGCGTAGCCCTCGGCTTTGAGAACCTCGGCCAATGTGGCGGCATGGTTGGTGATGTGGCCGAGCTGGTGGGGGAAGCCGGTGCAGTGGTTCGACACCGACCGCATGCCCACCGTGTGCTGAGAGCGCCCGGTCAGAAGCGATGCCCGGGTGGGGGAGCACAGCGGGGTGACGTGGAAGTTGGTGAACTGGAGGCCGTCGGCGGCCAATCGGTCCACATTGGTGGTGTCGATGTCGGAGCCGTAGCAGCCGAGTTGGGCGAAGCCGGTGTCGTCGAGCAGCACGACCACCACGTTGGGCGCATCCTCGCCGGGATGGGGCGGCTGTTCGAAGAACGGTTCCGAGTCGGCCAGGGTCTTGCCGATCACTCCGGGGAACGGAGCTTGGGCCGAGGAGTCAGCCATTGTCGTCACTCCTGTCCCGTGGCGATGGTGGTCAAGTCGTCTCCGATGACGATCTCGCCCTCGTAGTGCTCGGCGGCCAGCGCAATCCACTCGGAGTACTGCTCGGCGGTGGGTGCCGGCACCATGTGGGTCAACACCAGCCGCTTGGCGCCCGCCCGGGCCGCGGTCTGGGCCGCCTCCACCACGCCGGAGTGGTAGTCGAGGATGTCTTGGATCATGTCGTTGGGGATCTGCTCTACCAGGTCTTGGCGGATCACCGATTGCACGTAGGCGTCCGCGCCGGCGGCCAATTGGTCCACGCCCTCGCAGGGAATGGTGTCGCCCACCAGCGCGGCCGACGAGCCGTTGTGCTCGAAACGGTAGCCAATGGTGGGCCGTACCGGCGCGTGGGCCGTGGCTGCGGTGGTCACCTGAACGTCGTTGACGGAGAAGCCCTCACCGGGGGCCACTTCGGTTACCCGCACTCTTGGTCCATTGGTGAGCGCGTCGTGATGCTCGATGCGGTAGCCGATATCCGCCTCTAAGGCGTGAAGCTGGCGCTCCACGAATTGGGCTGTGCCCGGCGGCCCGTAAACGGCCAGCTCGGCATTTCCCCGGGTCATGACCCAGTGGGTGGTGATCACGTCATTGAGGCCGCAGATGTGGTCGCTGTGCAGATGGGTGACCAGCACCGCGGCCAAGAACGCGGGCAGGGAGCCGCCTCCAGCCATGCGCATGACCACTCCTCGGCCCGCGTCCACCAGGATGTGGGTGTCGCCCGCCTTGATGAGGGTGGACGGGCCCGCTCGATTGGCATCGGGCAGCGGCGAGCCGGTCCCGGTCAACACGATGTCCATCTATTGCTCCTTTGCGGTTCCCGGTTGGCTGGGTCTATGGGATGGTGCTGGTGGCGCCGGTTGCTCAAGACGTCATGCCGCCCAACCCCACCAAGCCCCGGGCGAGAATGCAGATCCATCGTGCCAACCGCCTGGTAATAGAGCGAGTGCATGGTTCGCATACGGCGCAATAGCGAGTCTTGGATGAGGTTCAGCGTGTCGACATGGCCCATGGCGGTCCCCGGGTCTCTCTCGCAGCAATCATTTGCCAGTAATACACGCAAAACTTAGGCTCTCGGCCTATGGTTCCGCAACCCTCCCAGGTCCGGCTTGTGGCCTACCCGTCGGGGATTCCCGCCGACGATGTCTGGAGTATCACCCACGACTCTCCGCCGGACCGGGAAACTACCTCCAGCTCATCACCAGAAGCGGTCGCATGACGGGGTTCACGATGCTGGACTACCTCCATCGCATCCCCGAGGCAGTGCCCGATCTGGCCAATTGGGTGGCCGACGGCTCGCTCAAGCATCGCCAGCACATCGTTGAAGGAATTGAGAGCTTCCCCGAGGCCATCCGCATGCTGTTTCGAGGCGAAAACCACGGAAAGCTGCTGCTGCGCCCCTGAAGGCCCCAGCGAGGAAGTTGTTCGCGCCCTGTGATCGGAGGTCGCCTTCGTGTGTCGAGTGAATCTGTCGCTGAGTCGAACTAGGGTTACCGCAGGTCGCAGCTCCGTACCAAGCCGCTCAAGCATCCACCACTGAGCGAGGTACGACATGGGATCATTCCCAAGGAGAGCCGACCGCAGGCTGCCATTCGCGGCCAGCGAAGGAGGAGTCGTGTCTGCTGCCAGCGGTGATGGCCGAGAGTGGTCCGTGTATCGGGGAGACGCGCTTGACACATACGCTGCTTGGCCTTCTCCCTCGGTCATCATCTCCGATGGCGCTTATGGAGTTGGCGGATTTCCCGGCGATCCGCGGACTCCTGAAGGGCTGGCCGTATGGTACGCCCCCCATATTGAGGCTTGGTCGAAGCACTCCCTGCCGTCTTCCACGCTCTGGTTTTGGAATACCGAAATCGGTTGGGCGACGGTGCATCCGATCCTGGCCGAATTTGGCTGGGACTACGTCCAGGCAATCGTGTGGGACAAGGGAATCAGCCATATTGCTGGCAATGTCAACGGCGAAACGATCCGTCGCTTCCCGGTGGTATCCGAGGTTTGTGTGTTCTATCGACGTCGGTTGGAGTTTCCAACTCAAGACGGTGTCATGCCTGCTCGAAAATGGCTGCGATATGAGTGGCAGCGTGCGGGCCTGCCGCTGAATCGAGCGAATGAGGCGTGCGGGGTGGCTAATGCCGCTACCCGCAAGTACCTAACGCAGGACTGGCTCTGGTATTTTCCACCGCCAGAGATGATGGAGCGGTTGGTGTGGTATGCCAACGAGCACGGTATTGCCGATGGGGCTCCCTACTACTCGCTGGACGGTGTGTCGCCTATCACTGCTGATGAGTGGGCCGGTTTGCGAGATATGTGGCATCACACCCACGGTCTAACCAATGTGTGGTCGGCACCTCCGCTCAACGGACAGGAGCGATACAAGGGCAATGGAGTTCGCTCGGCGCCACGGGTGCACAAACCAGGACCCAACGCTGCGGTCCATCTCAATCAGAAGCCATTGGAATTCATGCGCCGAATCATCAATGCGGCTACTGAGCCGGGTGACGCGGTCTGGGAACCCTTCGGGGGTCTATGCAGCGCTGTGGTGGCTGCCGTCGAAGCGGGTCGTCGTGGCTTTGCTGCGGAGACGGTAGAGCACTTCGCAGACTTGGCTATTGAGCGTATCGAATCAGCTGTTTCTTGACTACGCTCCAAAATCGATGAGCAACCAACCGATGCGCGAAGAGGTAGTGCCTGTCCCTGAACCTCCAAGACTTGACCCGGATGACCCTCGGACAATGCTGCGAGATCGTGTTCAAGATGCCCTGCTGGCTCTTCCTGGCTATTTCGATTCGACCACCAACATCGAAGGGTTGGCAGCTACAGACTTGTTTTCTCTGAACACTGTGCTCGGTGCAACAATCGAAGTGCAGGTCGTGCAGACGCTTAACAGGATGCGCGACGTCTGGGATCCGAACGACGAGTGGACACTGCACCGGTTCGACCGGCAGGCGCAGACATTTCCTGACGTGTTGTTCCGATGCAGAAAAAGCACTGGCGAATATGACACTGCCCTGGGGGTTGAACTGAAGGGTTGGTACATGCTGGCCAAGGAGCGCGAGCCCAGCTTTCGGTACCGAGTGGCTCCAGGTGCCTGCGCAGATTGGGATCTTCTGGTTGTCGTCCCGTGGCACCTCTCAAACGTGCTTTCTGGCGTCCCTCGAGTTTCTGCCCCAGCTTGTTGGTCGGCAAAGCACATCGCTGAGCACCGAAATCACTGGTGGAGCCACATTCGTGAGACCGAACTAGACGCCTCTATTGAGTCGCCGGCAGAAGCCGCCCCTTACATGGGCCGTGACAACACATCTGACAAGCCAGCGAAAGATGGAGGTGGCAATTTCGGGCGCATTGCTCGTACCGGAATTATGGATGACTGGGTCCGCGAAATCCTGGACGAACCCTTGGCGGGAATACCTGTCGATTCCTGGATCAATTTCTTGAAACAGCACGAATCGCAATAGACATCTTGCCGGGTCGGTCAGACGCTCCCTGTCTTGACGTGCTTCACCCCGTAATCGCAATGTTGTCAATATAGGTATCTATATTGACAACATTGCTCACATGTCTACATACACGTCAATATGGGACTGTATACTGACAGGCGAACGGCCGTTGGGGAGTCGCACATGGGCATGATGTCATCGCCGCGCTATTGGGACGAGGAGGCTTACGAGTCTAGGCAGGCGGGCCCGGACGATGATCCCGCCTGCGTTTTTCAGGCGTTTATCCCCCACCCGATAGCCGACTGGGACGTCGAGATGGACGGCGAGTGCGTCGAGAGGGTGATGGTGGCGGAGGACGCGATACGCCGCCTAGGCGACGAATGCGGCGACGCGGCAGCGCTGCCCGCTGAATGGCTTGTTCGTCGAGCCGAGAGCGCGGCGTCTAGCACCATCGAGGGCGTCCACCCATCGGCGCGACGGCTGGCACGGGCCGAGGCCCAGCTTGGCCTATTCGGTGAGCAGCCCCGCCCCAACGATCTGGAGGCCTTGCGAAATGTCAATGCCTTCGATCACGCGCTGGAAATCGCCGCCGAAAACAGGCCGCTCACCGTCGAAGACATTGCGTCGGTCCACCGAATGCTCATGGAAGACGACCCCTCGGCCGGGAACATCAGAGCGAAGCAAAACTGGATCGGGCCGGGCACGCTCTGGTCGACGCCACTGACCGCCTCCTATATCCCTCCGCCCTCCGACACCGTCTATGCGCTAATGAGTGATCTCATCGACCGGGTCAACCGGGGCAAGGGTCACCCGATTGTGGAAATGGCCGTCGTTCACGCCCAATTTGAGATGATCCACCCGTTCGGAGACGGGAACGGGCGCACGGGCCGGGCACTGATACAGATGATGCTCCAGCGAAGCCGGCTATCCCCTCCCTGCACACTGCCGATAAGTTCTGCCCTCGCTCTCCGCAAGGACGACTACATCGCCGCTTTGGAGCAGGCCAGCGTTGTGGCGCAGCCCGACGACCCGGCGAGGTCGCTTGCGATCCGCCCTTGGATCGCCCTTGCCGCTGGTTCCGTGAGCGAATCGGTGTCCTACGCCAGGCACCTCATCAAACAAGTGGCGACCATAAAGCAGGGTTGGTTGAGCATGGTCACAGCCGAAGGCCGCCCCAGCAAGCCCGGCATGAGGCTGATCGACCAACTCCCCGCGCATCCCGTCCTGAACGCAGAGAAGGCGGCTGAACTGCTGGGGGCTTCCTGGAGGACTGGGGCCCGCGCCCTGGCACAACTCGAACAAGCAGGCGTTCTCGTGCAGCGCAGCGCAGGCCGCCGCAACCGCGTATACGAGGCCGAGGCGATCACCGCCGCCTTCTCAGCCGCCACCGACCTGTCGCCCGTCCACTTCGAGCAAGGCTTGCAGGCCAGAGCGGAGGACGGCTTCGGTTTCTGACACCGAGAAGCGGCGGTGGCGCCGCAGGTATTCGATGGCGTCGAACTGGGACAGCGCGTCGCCAGCGGCCAGAACAGCCTGGCGGTCGGCGGCTTTGAGGGAGGACAGCTCGGGATCGAACTGGAGTTCGAACTGGTTGCGGAAATCGTCGCGGGCTCGGGCCACCCAGTCGCGAATCGGGGGATGAAGAGGTGCATTGTGCAACCCGGCCCGGTACACCGGGCTGGCTCTCTCGTAGAGCCGGAGCCGCATGGCCACGAAGTCATCTATCCGGCGATCGAGAGGACCCTGTCCGATTCTGTGGAGGTGGCCGGCGTCTCTCATTAGCTCGCGATGGCGATGGATCGCGGCCTCGAGGAGCTCTCCAGGATTGGGGAAGTACCGGTAGAGCGACCGTAGGGAAAGGCCCGACCGCTCGGAAATCTGCTCCATGGTCGGAAAGAGAGATTCCTCGGCGAACATCTGGATGACGATGTCGAGAACGTTTTCGATATTGCGCTCTCGGCGGGCGACACGCCCGTCGACCGGTGCGTCGGGGTGGTCGATATCGGTCATCTTCGTTCGACGGTAGCAGTCACTTGATCGGCTCAGCGGTCGACGACCGGGCCCCAGACCTCAAGAAGGTTTGCCCGGCATCCGCCCTCGACAGAACAAGACCCGGGTGGGGTCGGTTAGCGATCGGGCCACGTCGTCGATGGCCGGGTCGGCGATCACGGCGTAGTTGGCATCGTCGCGGACGGGGGCGCGTGCGATGAGCTCCTCGGCGGCATCCGGCGAAACAAGGTCGAAACGAGCCTCGGCGAAGCTGCGGTGATCGCCGATGCACCAGTCCTCCACCCAGAACCGTCCGATGCGGGTGGCTTCGATTCCCTCGGCCAGATCGTGGTGATCGGGGTGGGCCACCACTTGGAGCAGGAGCAGCCGTTCGGGATCGGTGCCCGAAAGCTGGGGCGGAATTGGGCCATTCTCGTTTGGGAATGAGGCCTCGTTTGGGAATGAGGCCAAGACGATGGTGGATTCCATGCCCGCTTCTTTGTGGGCGTGAGCCTTCTGGAAGTCGTCGTTCAGCACCCCGTACCGCGGCATGGCAAGACCCTATAGTAGTGCGCCTTTTACTGGCAATAGTTGAAGGCGGTCGTTAGGGTTCAACCATGCAATTCGAGGTCAATCGCCAGGAGTTCCGCGATACCCGGGCGGTCCCCTGCCCCCCAGCCGAGCTCGCCCCGGGGCAGATCCGATTGTCGGTTGAGAGGTTTGCGCTGCCCGGCCCGCGGCCTGAGTTCTTCTTCGTTCCCAGTCAGATCGCCAAGCGCTCCGAGGAATGGGGAGCGGCCGAGTTGACGAAGCGCATCGCCCAGGCATGGCACAAACTCGTCGACGACACCGGTCGCTGGCTCAGCGTGGTCCACCGAACGGGGTCCGAGGAGATCGAGGCGGTTTACCGCGACCTGCTCGAAGGCCAGGCCGATCCCGCCATCGGCTATGTGGCGTCGATGTGGGAGCAAAGCAATTGTAGCCCGGTCGGTAGAATGGATGTTTGAATTCCATGGTGCCGGCTGACGAACTCGACCAAATCGACTCCGCGCTTCGCAACGACATCAGGCGCCTGGGCACTCAACTGGGAAATGCCCTGGTGCGCCAGCACGGCCCTGAGTTGCTAGAGCGCGTGGAGCGGGTGCGGGCCATGGCAAGGGGCCTGCGGCGCGACGAGGAGTCGGGCGCCGCATTGGCCGAGGTTCTCGACGACGTTGATGTTGTCGAGGCAATCCAGCTGGTGAGGGCTTTCACGGTCTATTTCCATTTGGCCAATACCGCCGAACAGGTGCACCGCGTGGAAGACCTGAATGCCGCCGGCCTAGCTGGCAGCCTCCGCTTTGCTGATGCGGTGGACAAGCTCTTGGATCTGGGTTTCGACGAGGCCGAGATCGTGGCTGCCACTCGGCACGCAGACCTCCGCCCGGTGTTCACCGCCCATCCCACTGAGGCCTCCCGCCGGTCGATCCTCGACAAGCTCACCGAGATCGCCGTCCTCATCGAGCGCCGGGGGGAGAGCGGCTGTGGACCGGGCGACCAGAGCAGGATCGACCGCCGGATCGATGAGCTGATCGACGCCATCTGGCAGACCGACGAGCTCCGCCGGGAGAGGCCCGATCCGGTGGACGAGGCTCGGTCCATCCTCTACTTCCTCACCGAGATTGCCGCCGACGGCGTACCCGAGCTCTTCGATGACGTCGATGCTGTGCTCCGGACCATCGGAGGATCGCTTGACGGGCCTCAGGTGCCAGTGCGGTTTGGTTCTTGGGTGGGAGGCGATCGCGACGGCAATCCAAATGTCACTCCGGAAACGACGCTCGAAGTGCTGGACTTCCAGCGAGGACGGGCGCTGCGATTGCTGGTGGCCGAGATTGAGGAGCTGTCCTCGGAGCTGTCGGTGAGCACTGCGGTCACCGGCATAACAGAGGACATGCAGGCTCAACTTGATGCCGACCGCGAGGCGTTTCCCGATGTCGTTTCCCGGTTCAGCAAGCTGAGCGCCGGAGAGCCCTATCGCCTGCGCTGCTCAGTGATCCATCAACGCCTCTTGGAGGCGATTGAGGAGCCGCCTGGGACGAGGGCCTATGGGTCGCCTGCTGAAGTGGAAGCCGACTTGGCCGTCATGTCCCGGTCGCTGGAAGCCAATGGGGGGTCTCTGCTGGCCCGAGGTCGCCTCGCCCGGGTGCGGAGAATCCTGGCCATGGTCGGTTTCCATCTCGCCGTCCTCGATATCCGCGAAAACGCTGCGGCTCACCATCAGGCTCTCGGGGAGCTCTTTGCCGAGTTGGGCACCCCATACGGAACCCTGTCGCGTCGCAACCGAACTGCCCTGTTGGCCTCAGAGCTGGATAGCCGCCGTCCGCTGGCCCCACCCGCGGGGTCGGACGCGCAAGGCTCGCTGCCTCTGTTTGCTGCCCTTCGCCACGCCCTCGACCTCTACGGGGACGCCGTTGTCGAGAGCTACATCGTGTCGATGACCCAGGGGGTCGACGATGTGCTGGCCCCCGCGGTATTAGCCCGCGAAGTCGGTCTGGTGGACATCCCCAGTGGAATCGCCCGCCTCGGGTTCGTGCCGCTGTCAGAGACGATTGAAGATCTACGTGGTGTCGGCACCATGCTCCGAGAGCTCTTCGCGGTGCCTGCTTACCGGCGGCTGGTGGAGATCAGGGGCGATGTGCAGGAGGTCATGGTCGGATACTCCGACTCCAACAAGGACGGGGGGATCACTACCTCGCAGTGGGAGATCCACAAGGCGCTGCGAGAAATCGCCGACGTTTCGGCCCAGACAGGAATCAGGGTTGTGGTGTTCCACGGTCGGGGAGGCACGGTGGGGCGAGGGGGAGGTCCCACCAACGCGGCCATCTTGTCGCAGCCGGCCGGGGTAGTGGTCGGAGCAGTCAAGATCACCGAACAAGGAGAAGTGATCGCCGACAAGTACGGGCTGCCCCGACTGGCCCAGCGCAACCTCGATTTGGCCCTGTCGGCGGTGGTGGAGGCCACAGTCGCCCACCGCCATCCCCGCCACGGCCAAGGCGGCATCGAAGCTTGGAACGACATCATGGAGCTCATGTCAGATCGGGCCTATCAGACGTACCGAGGTCTGCTCGATACCCCTGGATTCGTGGAGTACTTCCAGACTTCGACTCCGGTGGAGGAGTTGGCCGCTATGAACATCGGCTCGCGACCAGCCCGACGTTCGGGCGCTGAGGCTGGCATAGACGATCTGCGGGCCATTCCTTGGGTGTTCGGCTGGACCCAGTCGCGCCAGATCATCCCCGGGTGGTTCGGAGTGGGCACTGCATTAGAGGCGGCGCTGCAGGCTGGCTTCGGAGAACAGCTTCAGACCATGTACCAGGATTGGCAGTTCTTCCGCACATTCGTCTCCAACGTTGAAATGACCCTGGTGAAGACCGATCTTGCCATTGCCCGTCACTATGTCAACCGCCTGGTTGCCCCCGAACTCCACCACTTCTTCGACACCATCGCCGAAGAGCACGACCTGACCGTGGCCCACATCGCCAAGTTGGCCGGCGGCGACCTTCTCAATGACCTTCCCGTGCTGAAGCGAACCTTGGCTGTGCGCGACGCCTATCTAGACCCCATCAGCGTCTTGCAGGTTGAACTATTGGCCCGGTCGAGAGCCGCAACCGGTGTTCCCGCGGACAACCGAAGCATTCAGCGGGCCCTGCTTTTGACGGTAAACGGCATCGCCGCTGGTCTCCGCAATACCGGGTGAGCGCTTGGTTACGAGGCGCTCTTGCCAGGCTAACTTCACTTGCGACACGCCGAGCCACATCCGCAACCGACGCCCCCTCTAGGCCGTGTTGACAAACCACGCGCTCTCGCACTCCGACTCCATAATTCACCGTTGTCGGCGGCATATGGTGGGCACATCAGATGGACCAAAAAACGGGGTCCGGCCACCCCCACACACCACCCCACAACCCCCACCAGTGGATCCAGGCTTATCGCTTGGGCGCTGTGCGTTTCATGAACTCGTTGAAGAGCGGCACTGTGAAGGCGGCCTCGCCGTGGGCCGGGCTGTAGATCATGCCTTCATCCATGACTAGATGCTTAGCTAAGGATTGATGTGAGGCTGGTAGGCTTGGCGCATGTTGACTGTGGGCGTACACGAGGCGAAGACAACTCTTTCGAGGCTCATCCAGAGGGCGAGCGCCGGGGAGGAAGTGGTTATCACTCGGTCTGGGGTGCCGGTGGTGAAACTGGTGCCGGTAATGCTTCGAGAGCCCCGAGAGCTGGGTCGAGACATAGGGCGCTTTGAAGTGCCCGACGACTTCAACGATCCCCTTCCCGACGATCTACTCGATGCCTTTGAAGGACGGTGAGCTTGCCTGTCCTCCTGGATACCCAGGTATTTCTGTGGATGCACGCCGCGCCTGAGCGGCTGTCTGGGCCGGCCAAGTCGAGACTCACCGATCCAGCCCAGGAGGTGCTGATCTCGGCGGTGTCGTCATGGGAGATCGCCATCAAGCACGCCACTGGCAGGCTGGATCTTCCCGAGCCGCCGGCGGAATATGTGCCCAGCAGGATCGCGAGCGCTGGCCTTGCGGCAGTAGCCATAGAGCATGCGCACGCCCTGCACGCCGGAGGTCTGCCTATGCACCACCGCGACCCTTTCGACCGGCTGTTGATCGCTCAGGCCAGAGAAATGGATGTTCCCCTGATGACTTCGGATTCCCTATTCGAGGAGTACGACGTGGACATCGTCTGGGCTCACCGGGAGTAGTCGTGGAGTAGAAGAGCAGCGGGGAGCGGCACTGCGAAAGAGTTCTCGCTGCGCCACTGTGTGCCTGCCTCGGGGCATGGCGGAAGGCGCTGCTCTACGCAGGGCACAAAGGCTTGCGGGGGGGGGGGGGGGGTAACTAACATTTCCGGGTTGTATGGCCTTTAAATTTGTAAAGCGCACTGCGGCGGTTGGTGCTTGTCTGGCTTTGGCCGCGGCGGGTTTCTCAGCTTCTTCTTCGGCGCAGCCCGGCGCGCAGGAGCAGGCCGAGTTGGCCGCGGCGCAGGCCGAGCTGGTGGCGGCCCAGGAGGCGCTGCTGAACGAGTATCGGTGCCGTTTCGGCGCGGATGTGGACGCGGTGCCCGGCGGGTGCGCCGAGGGCCTTCCGGTGCTGCCTCCCGCAGAGCCCGCGGTGGTGGAGGACACCGCCGCGGCCGAGGAGCTGATCGCAGCCCAAAGGGCCTTGTTGAACGTGTATCGCTGCCGCTTCGGCATCGACCTGCATGCCGTGCCGGGCGGGTGCGACAGCGATGGACAGTCTGCGGACACCGGGGAAACGAACGGCCCGCCGGCAGAGTCAGGTCTTTCTGGCCCGCCTGGCCCGCCCGGACCAAAAGGCGACACAGGCCCGCCGGGCCCGCGCGGCCCCCGCGGCTATTCAGGGGGTCCGGCTGGCCCGCAAGGTCCACCCGGTCCTCCCGGTCCTCCCGGCACAGAGGGCGGTACCGGCCTCGCGGGCCCACGGGGCCCCAAGGGCGACCGCGGCCCGGCTGGCCCACAAGGCCCGCCCGGAACAGCGGGTCCGCCGGGACCCCCAGGCCCCATAGAAGCAGGCCCGGTAGGGCCGCCGGGTCCGCCGGGGCCACCAGGTCCCGCAGGGTGGTCAGGAAGCGGTCCCGCAGGCCAGCGGGGGGCCAAGGGCGACCGCGGCCCGGCTGGCCCGCAAGGCCCGCCCGGCGAGCCAGGGTCATCGGGCACCGGTCCCGTCGGGCCCCAGGGGTCCAAGGGCGATCCGGGTCCCCAGGGCCAGCAGGGCCCGCCAGGGCCACCGGGGCAACCAGGCTCAGGGGGATCTAGTCCGGCTGGCCCACCAGGCCCGCAAGGCCCGCCCGGCCCTCCGGGGCCGTCGGGTACCGGTCCACAGGGCCCGCCCGGCCCTCCGGGCGCTCTCGGTGCCACTGGCGCGCAGGGTCAAGCAGGCCCGCAGGGCCCGCCGGGGTCGTCCAACTCGGGGCCTCAGGGCCCGACAGGACCCCCGGGCCCGCCGGGATCCGCGGGGCAGGCCGGTCTCAAGGGCGACACCGGCGCGCAGGGCCCCCCGGGCGCGCCGGGCGCGCAGGGCCCGGCAGGGCCTCGGGGCTTTCGAGGCGCTGATGGCTCCTCGGGCGCGCCGGGCGCGCAGGGACCCCCGGGCGCGCCGGGCGGGTCGGGCCCCCCGGGAGTACAAGGCATTAAGGGTGATCCTGGCCCGCCGGGCGGGACGGGACCCCCCGGCGTTTCAGGGTCGCCAGGCCCCCCGGGCTCTGCGACCAGCAATTCGCTCGAGGTGTACTTCGGAACTGACGACCCCACCAGCACCGCTCCCAGCGGGACGCCGCCGATGGGGGCTCTGTACTTGAGGGTGCCAAGCAGCGGCTCCAGCGTGACTTGTGAGTTCTGGCGGAAGACCTCTACCAGCTGGGAGAAGTTCGCCAGCTTCACCTGTGGCGCCGTCTGACGTGGCGGTGCGAGCTTGTCTCCGTGGTGTTGCGGCTTGGGCTGCGGCGGTGGTGCTGGTTGTGTTTTGCGCGTTGTTGTGGCCGGCGGTCGAGCCCGGCGCCCGGGCCCAGGAGGCCGTCCAGCCAGGCCCGCCAGGCCCGCCAGGCCCCCCGGGCGATCCCGGCCCGCAAGGCCCGCGCGGGTTCTCCGGCGGCGGGGGCGTTTCCGCTCCAGGCCCCAAGGGCCCGCCGGGCCTGCCAGGCTCCCTGGGCGATCCTGGTCCGCCGGGTCCCAAGGGTCCTGATGGTGATCCGGGTCCACCCGGTCCGATGGGGATTCAGGGTGCCCAGGGTCTGCCTGGTCTGCCTGGTCCGGGTGGTTCCAACCCGGGTCCGCCCGGCCCTCCAGGCCCGCCGGGCCCGCAAGGATATCCTGGTTTTGGGGGTTCAACCGGCCCGCCGGGTCCCAATGGTCCTGTTGGCGATCCGGGTCCGCCCGGCCCTCCAGGCCCGCTAGGTGCATCAGGTTCTCAGGGAAATCCCGGCCCGCCGGGTCCCAAGGGTCCTGTTGGCGATCCGGGTCCGGTGGGGATTCAGGGTGCCCAGGGTCCGCCTGGTCCGGGTGGTTCCAACCCGGGTCCGCCCGGCCCGCCCGGAATCACAGGTGTAGCAGGCCCGCCGGGCCCCACCGGAGACCCCGGCCCCCAAGGCCCCCCGGGGCCCCAAGGCCCGACCGGTGCCCAGGGGCCCCCTGGAACGCCAGGGCCCCCTGGTCCCCCAGGGACAGGCGGTTCCGACCCCGGCCCGCCCGGCCCGCCCGGCCCGCCCGGAATCGCAGGTGCCGCAGGCCCGCCGGGGCCCACCGGCGACACAGGCCCGCCCGGCCCGCCCGGCGCCCAAGGAGCCGCAGGCCCCCAAGGCCCCTCAGGACACGACGGGTCAGACGTCATCAGCAGGGGCCCGCCCGGCCCGCCCGGCCCGCCTGGCGCCCTAGGACCACAAGGCCCGCCCGGCCCCAAGGGTGACACCGGCGACCCGGGCCCGATCGGCCCGCCCGGCGTGACGGTAAACGGTGCCCCTGGCAGGAGCGGAGACGTGGTCCTAGTCTTTGAGACGCGAGACGGAGGTCCGTCGTTTGCACCCATCAGCCCCAACAACGGCCTGCGGATTGAACACGGTGGCTCTTCTGGCAACTGCAATCTCTCGACAGCAGCTGGCGGCAACTGGGTGCTCCGCGCTTGGATCGAGAACTGCACTTATCACGGCAGTTAGCAGCCTCCCCCCAACCGGGAACCCCTGCCCTCACCTCCCCCTCGGCGCGCTGGCACTGCCCGCCCCGACAAGTCGCCGAAGAGCGGTACCGCCAAGCCAACCCCATCGCAGGCCAGGCTGTTGACCTCAAGGCAGCCAGCGGGTGCAGGCGGGCAGCGTCCAGTGGGATGGTAGGCTTCGGGTCGTTTCTAGGTAGAGGGCTGTAGGGGCGCACAGCCCAGTACCGCTCTCACGCGGATTCAGCCTCGATCGGTTCGGCCCTGCGCTTGGCGGGTCATATCGCTGGGATTTGGGTCCAAACGATCCCTTGGACGTGCTCGAAGTGGTGGTCGGCTGACACGAGGTCGGCGCCGGTTTCCATTGCGTGGGCGGCTATCCACACGTCGTTAGTGGGGATGGGGCGGCCGTACTGGCCTGACCTGCCCGGTCAGCCAGCCCGGCCCCCCGCCGCAGCAGCCTGAGCGCGGTCCTCACAGGGTGCATTGGGGGCGGCGGGGGGCGGGGAGTTTTTGGCAGAAGGCTTGGCGCTCCCGGTGGGAGGCGAGCACGAAGTCGGCTTGGAGCACTATCGAGCCGTAGCAGGCGTCGCGGCTCTCGGGGTAGGCGGTGGGGTCGGCGTCGAGCAGGGCGCAGAAGGCCACGGCGCGGTCCGCGCCCACCGGCTCCCAGAACCCGTTCTGCACCGCCTCCCAGATGCAGTCGGCGTTGTCGATGACGTATGCGGCGTGTCGGCAGTGGCCGATGGTCTCGGCGGGGTCGTCGGCGGCCAGGTTGGCAGCGTCTCTTCCGTATGAGCGGAAGCAGAGCGAGCGGGAGTTGGCCGGCGCCTGGTCGCAGAGGGCGGCCACTGCGGCCATGTCCCAGTCCAAGACGGTGGCCATGCGGGTGGTCTGGTAGAAGTAGCAGGCGGGCTGGTACTGGGGCTCGACGATGTCGCAGGGGTAGATGGGGTCGCCCTCGCGCAGGTACTGGGTGACGTGGCCCATCGCCCCCGATAGGCCGCCCACCACGTTCTCCATGTAAATCCCCGAATAGCACGAGTCGCGGTCCTGGCTCTGGGCGTTGTCGCACAGCCCCAGCGCGGTGGGCAGGTCGTAGTTGGTCCACGCCATGAGGCCGTGGCCCACGCCGTGGACGCACTGGTGGCGGAAGAACGCGTTGGCGGTGCTGTCGCACAAAGCGGCGATGTCGGAGGACAGATTGGCGGTGCCGCGCTCGGCGAACATGGCTTCGATGGCGCCGTGCTGGCCGCCCGACTGGCAGTCGTGGGTGGCCAGGGCGAACGCCGCCGGGCCGAACATCTCATAGGAGATGCGTCCCGCCTCGTGGGCCCTGTCGTGGCAGTTGCTGCCGCTTTCCAACTCGATCTGCTTTAGCACTTGCAGCGCCCCGCCGGGGCCGAACTGCTCGATGAAGGCCTCGAGCCTGCGGTCGTCGGTGACGATGTCGGCGTGCGAGGAGGCCGCGTCTCGGGGCAGGGGGGCGAACTCCCGGTCGGGCATCTCGAACACGAGCGGCTCTTGAGGGGCGGATTGAGCGGGCTGGGTTACGCCGGCCTGGGGGGCGGTCGGGGCGACCACCGACACCAGGCCGCCCTCGTCGGGGGAGAGGTGGTTGTGGTAGTACCACTGGCCAGGCTTGTCGAAGCGGTGATCCCACGTCGAGCCGGGCGACAGCGGGGTTTTGGGGTCGAACTCCGGGAGGATCTCGTGGGTGGGGTGGATGTTGGAGGCTGGCCAGAAATAGTCCTCGGAGTTGTTGACGAACGACACGGTGTCGCCCGGGGCTATAACCAACTGGGTGGGGGAGAAACCGCCTGCGGTGTAGATCACCTGATGGTTAGAGGCCGGGACTGAAGCGGCATCGGCGGCTCCAGTGGCGCCGGAGGGGAGGATGGGGCCGGGGCGGCGGGCGGCGGCGGAGGCGCTCGTCGGTTCCGGCTGGTCGCTGCCCGCGACCACGGCGAGGGTGACCGCCAGCGCAGCCACGGCAACCAGGGCGAGGGCGAGGGCGCCCAGCAGGAGCCGCCACGCGGGGCTTGACCGCTCAGGGGAGGAGGTCGTGGGCCCCGCCATTGATCAGTTCGGGGCGGCGGTGGTGTGGATGGTGATGGTGTTGATGGCGGCGGGGGGGTTGGGGGCGCCGCCGAAGTCGTTGCCGGGTTGGTCTTGGTGGGTGTTCAAGATGGCGGTGAGCGCGTCGAGGCCAGCGGTGATCTGGCCGAACACGACGGAGTCGCCTTGGGCGTCGAGCAGGGAGGCGGCGTCGGTGACGGTGAAGAAGAACTGGGCATCGGCGCTGTTGGGCTCGGCGGTGCGGGCCATGGCCAAAAGGCCGGGGCGGTAGGCGAAGCCCGATCCCTCGTCCCAGATGGTGTAGCCGGGCCCGGGGTCGTTGGCGTCGTTGGTGTGCGGGGAGCCTGCCTGCAAGATGCCGATGCTGGGGTCGGAGCGGTGGATCAGGGTGTTGTCGTAGTAGCCGTATCGGGCCAGGTTGACGAAGTTGTTCACCGTTCCGGGGGTGTTGGCTGTGTCCAGGGCCACTTCCACCACTCCAGCGGAGGTGTCGATCACCGCGGTGTAGGAGGCCGAGGGGTCGATGCAAAGCGACGGGGCGTCGCCGAACTCCAGCACACGCTCCACCGCACCCTCAGCCGGAGCGCACGGCCCCGCCCCATAATCAACCTCAGTGAACGGGCGGTAGGAGGCCGGTGGGGATGCCGCCGCAGGCTGTTGCGCAATGGTCTCGGTGGTGTGGATGGTGATGGTGTTGATGGCGGCGGGGGGGTTGGGGGCGCCGCCGAAGTCGTTGCCGGGTTGGTCTTGGTGGGTGTTCAAGATGGCGGTGAGCGTGTCGAGGCCGGCGGTGATCTGGCCGAACACGACGGAGTCGCCTTGGGCGTCGAGCAGGGAGGCGGCGTCGGTGACGGTGAAGAAGAACTGGGCATCCGCGCTGTTGGGCTCGGTGGTGCGGGCCATGGCCAAAAGGCCGGGCCGGTAGGCGAAGCCCGATCCCTCGTCCCAGATGGTGTAGCCGGGTCCGGGGTCGTTGGCGTTGTTGGTGTGGGGCGAGCCTGTCTGCAAGATGCCGATGCTGGGGTCGGAGCGGTGGATCAGGATGTTGTCGTAGTAGCCGTATCGGGCCAGGTTGACGAAGTTGTTCACCGTTCCGGGGGTGTTGGCTGTGTCCAGGGCCACTTCCACCACTCCAGCGGAGGTGTCGATCACCGCGGTGTAGGACGCCGAGGGGTCGATGCAAAGCGCCGGGGCGTCGCCGAACTCCAACAGCCGGTCAACCGCCCCCTCAGCCGGAGCGCACGGCCCCGACCCAAAATCAACCTCAGTGAACGGATTGAACACAACCCCGGTGGGCTGCGGTGCGACCAGATCGACGGCGTTGGCTTCGGCCGCGGGCGGGCTGGTGGCCAAGTTGTCGCTTCCGCCGCTGAATTCGGTTGCGGGTTCACTGGTGGCAAAGTCGTCGCCAGCGCCGCTGGATTCGATCAGAGCCGGGGCAGGCGCGGCATCGTCGTCTCCGTCGCCCCCGATGAAGGTGCCGGTGAGCAAGCCGGCGGCGAACACCGCCAGAATGGCCACAACGACAATGCCAACCCGAAAAGAGCTGCTCTTGTCGTCGATGGGGTCGCCTTCGCCCTCGAGGGGTGTACTTTCGCCTTCAACAGGCTCGGGGGCGGGGTTCTCGCTGCTCACAGGGTGCTCGCCACCTCGTCTCTGGCTCTAAAGCAGGCTTGGCGCATGCTCTCGCGGATCGACTCACATATTAGGGTGGCTTGGATCGTGTTGTGGTTGTTGTAGATGGTGTTGGTGGCCGCGCCGATGTAGCAGTCGGACTGGTACGCGGGGAGGCCCAGCGAGCAGAGCCGCACGATGGTGGCCGGATCCTGGTGGTGCGAACTGCTCACGTCGCGGCCCAGCGCCCGGTAGCAGTTGCCCACCATGTCGGCCCGCACGCCGTTGCAGATGGAGAACACCTCGTAGAACCCGGCGGTGTCGTACCCGGTGTTGTGGAGCATCCAGGAAGTCTGGGTGGCGAAGCAGTCGGCCACGTACAGCTCTGCGATGGCGTTGCAGGGGTAGACGAGGTCGTCGGTGCGCAGGTAGGTGGGGGTTCCCTGCTGGCCGAGGATCATGTTCTCCATCAGGGCGCCGTTCATGCAGCTACTGTCCTCCCACGGGTCGCTGAACACCTCGCAGTACGGGACGGTGGCGAAGAGGTCGCCGCCGAGGATCTGCATGATCCCGTGGCCCAGGCCGTGAACGCAGTTGAAGTGGTCGAACGAGTACCGCCTGGTTGCCACCTCCGAGCAGAAGCCGGGGAGCTGGGCCTCCAACTCCGTGTTGTCGAACTGCCCGAGGGCGTACTCGACCACGCCGTGGTAGTAGCCCGACCAGCACGCCGAGCCCTCGTAGGTGAGCGCCGTGCCCACGTCCCCGTACCAGACGACCGCGTCGTTGCCCAGGTCGTGGACGATCTGATGGCAGTTCCGAGACACGAAGTCGTCGGTGCGCGACAGCAGCTCCACCTCGTCCACCGCCTTGTCGGCCCCCTTGGCCCGCATGATCGACGAGAAGTAGCTGCGGTAGCAGCCGGGCATTCCTATGGTCCGCTGGGCGCACTCCTCAGCGCTGGCCGGGGGCTCGTCGCTGAGCAGGCCGACGTCGAGACCACCGGCCAAATCGCCGTCGGCGTCCTCCAGAACCGCTTCGAGGTCGCGGGCGTTGAGGCTCGCGGGGTTCAGCCCGGTGACCAGAGCAGCCACCGCCACCACCGCTCCCAGACCCCACAGCTCAAGCCGCAGCGACCGCGGGGATACGGCCGCCGTCCCCCGGTTGCGGCGGCGAAGGCCAGCCAGCCAGCCAGCCTGCCAGTCGTGGTACATGCCCAAGGGCACCGCCACCAGTACCACCAGCCCCAGCTTTACCAGCAGGGCGGTGGTGTAGCCGGAGCCCTTGAACAGCTCGGCGCCGGCCAGGAGCCAAGTGGACCGCAGACCGGTGAGCGCCAGCACCGCGAAGGAGGCCGCGGCCACCGGGGCGAATCGCCTGAACAAGTCCCTCAGCGCCGCGGAGCGATCTGGGGCTGTCAGCTTCCGCCACGCCGGGGTGGCCATGGCCGCGCCCGCGATGAGCAGCGGTCCCAGCCAGGCGCCGGCTGCCGCCAGATGCAGGGTGGACACCCATATCCCGAACGGGTCTTCCGACAGCGTCGAAGTGTGGCTTGCAGAGGCGCCTAAGGCGATGAGCACCACCACGCCGATGCCGGCCTGGGCCAACGTGATCTCTGAGCGCGCCCTGGCCAGTCGGCGGGCCATCACCGCCAGCACCCCTGAGCCCACCACCGCCAAAAGCAGGGTGCGGCCGGTGCCCTCGGTGAGGGCCAAGCGCAGGTTCTCTCGCAGTGATCCGTCGCCGTAGCCGCGGGTGATGAGAGCGACGGTGGCCGCCGTCCTCACCACGATGGCGAGGTGCAACACCAGCGCTCCCACCAGCAGCCATCGCCGGGCCGCGGCGGCTAGAACCCCCCATACCTCCGTCTGAGAATGCCGGCCCCGCAGATGCCAGCCCAGCACCAGCAAGGCCCCCGCAATCGCGGCCAATCCGGCGTACCAGAGAAATCGCCCGATGCCGCTGACCATCTCCAGCACCCGGTCGAGCGTGGGGGTTTGGGTGAAGCTGGCCGCCGCCACCGCGGCGCCGTCCACGATCCCCACGCCCACCACGACCTCGCCCGCCACCCGATGTCCGTCGGGGCCGACCGTCACCCACGAGAGCCCGAAGATGCCCCGGCCCAAATCAGGCAGGGCGAACCGGATGATCTCGGAGTCCTCGCCCTCGGGGGTGAGGAGAGCGGCGCCGGGAATGGTCCCGCCGCCAGAGGAGATGATCTCGAGCCGCACCGACCGGGGGTCCACCGCCTCGGCGAAGACCAAGGTGAGCTGCTCGGGCGCCTCGGCCGACACGGCGCGGTCGGCGGGCACTGTCTCCAACAGCCGCGTATGGGCCGAAGCGCTGGACGCGCCGAACCCGACCGAGGCCGCCAACGCAACCAAGCACGCCACCGCCAGCCGCAACAATGGCCGTCGTCGGCGGGAGTCTTGCGATTTCCGCAACATAAACGTTAGAAATGCCGATGTCATGCGATTGCTAAATCCTATATCAAATAGTTGCAAAATCCCAATTAGCGTGCTAATCCGGTTGCCGTGGAGTACATATCACGGACTGGCGACGCCATTCTCACACATCGTTTGCGCTCTGCGCCGATGGTGGTTGTAGAGGGACCCCGAGCGTGCGGCAAAACGGAGCTGGCCCGGCGCCAAGCCGCCAGCGTGGTGCGATTCGACATCGACGGCGACGCACGAGCAGCAGCCGAGTTGAATCCTTCGGCGATCTTGGATTTGCCGCGACCGGTTCTGCTCGACGAATGGCAATTCGCGCCCGCCATCTGGAACCAAGCGAGGCGTCGCAGCGATGACGCAGGCGGCGTCGGCCACTTCATCCTGACCGGCTCGACGGTCCCCTCGGACGATCGGACTCGGCATTCGGGTGTCGGGCGGGTGTCGCGCTTTCGACTGCGCCCGCTCTCTCTGTCCGAGCTCGGCCATTCGACCGGCGGGGTTTCGCTGGAGGCGCTCTTTGCAGGGACGCCGGGCCTTGGCGCCGGCCGACCCGAACTCGCCCTTCCCGACATCATTGAAATGGTGTGCCGCGGCGGTTGGCCCGCCACCGCCACCGCATCTGCCGCTACGGCGATCGAATACGGGCGCGATCAGATCGAGGAGATCTGTCGGACGGACATCGCCAGCCTCGAAGGGCGTCGCCACGACCCAGTGCGCATGCGCCAGCTTCTGGTCTCGCTGGCCCGCAATGTGGCAACCGAGGTGACGCTGGAGACACTGAGTACCGATGTGGCTGAGAGTGGCGAGACGATCACCACCGACACCATCGCGGCGTATCTCCGGTCGCTTCAACGACTCTTTGTGGTGGAGGAGCAGCGCCACTGGTCGGTCAGCCTGCGATCACGCTCGCGGCTGCGCAAGTCGCCTAAGCGTCATTTCGTCGACCCCTCCCTGGCGGCGGCTGCTCTCGGTGCCGGAGTCGACCGTTTGGGGCGCGACCTCCAGATGCTCGGCTTCCTCTTCGAGTCGCTGGTGGTCAGGGATCTGCGAATCTACGCCGAGCTGCTGCGAGCATCCGTATTCCACTACCGCGACAACACCGGCCTGGAAGTCGATGCTGTGGTCGAGCATCCCGACGGCAGTTGGGTTGCCGCTGAGGTGAAACTGGGCGGCGAGCGTGCCATCGAGGCCGCGGCCCGGAGTTTGTCGCGGCTGCGGAATCGGGTCGATACCAGCCGCGTCGGCGAGCCGGCCGCGCTTGTTGTCGTCACTGCTACTGGCCATCCCTACACACGTCCCGACGGCGTTTCGGTGGTCCCTGTGACAGCCCTGGGTCCCTGACCTCTAATTTCCACTGGTCGGCCGGGGCGGGGCGGGCCGCCGGGCTTTGTAGGGAGCGGCCCGGCCCCCGCCAGCTCATAAGCTAGGGGCTGTGCGGGGCGGGCTGGGGGACCGTCAGGGCGCCGAAGCCGAGACGGCATCGAAATGCTCAGTCGGCTTCTTCGCGTTCTGCGATAAGGGCAGCGGCCTGGGTGGGCCACTTCCACTTGCTGATCCGGCCGGGGATCTCCAGGGCGGTTTCGAGTTCCTTCACTGCGTTGTCATCGAGGGCGGCGAGGTCTTCGTAGGACACGACGCCGTGATCGGGCAGCGCTCGGGCCAAGGCAGGGTCGGTTCCCATGATTCTGGTGAAATCGTCTGGCCTCTTGGATGGGTCTGGAGCGGGCCTCTCTGCGGGGGCTGGTGCTGGTGGCTCTGGCTCGGCTTCCGGAGCCGATGACTCCTCTGGCTCGGCTGCTTCGACTTCGGCTGGCACCTGGGGTTCAGCCTCTGGCTCGGCTGCTTCGACTTCGACGGCCTGCTCGGGCTCGGCTGATGGCGGAGCCTCGACGGCCACAGCAGCCTGCGGTTCGGCCACCGCGACCGCTGCTGCTTCGGACGCCCGAGTGCGGATGGTGAGCAGTTCAGATTGGCGAGCTTCCTCCTCGGCGGCGTCGCGGTTCTCCAGCGCCTCCAGCAGGTGCATGGAGATGTCGCCCACCACCACG
>JAJDTA010000111.1 GCA_022827405.1 Acidimicrobiia bacterium | reverse complement strand
CCGTCGGGCCAGCGCTGCTCGACGAACCAGCGGCGGGCCGCTTCGTCGTCCGGGTACTTCCTCGCAAGCTCGATCAGGTTCATGCCCAAACCCTAGTCCCGACCCGCCAGCCTGTCAAGTTATGTATATAGTTCCCATTCCTTGCCTTGGCCTCCGGACACTGCTTGGACACTCTGGCGGCCCTCGGAGATCCACGGCATCATGGCCCGCAGCTCAGCCCCGACTTCCTCGATGGGGTGCTTTTGGCCCTCGGCCTCCATCCGCAAGAAGTTGGAGCGCCCGCTGCGGCTCTCGGCCATCCACTCCTCGGCGAACGATCCATTTTGGATCTCGCTCAGAATTCTCTTCATCTCGGCTCGGGTCTCCTGGTTGATGATGTGGTCGCCCCGGCTCAGGTCGCCGTACTCGGCGGTGTCGGAGATGGAATAGCGCATCCCGCCGATGCCCTCCTCGTACATGAGGTCGACGATGAGCTTCAGCTCATGGAGGCACTCGAAATAGGCCACCTCGGGCTGGTAGCCAGCCTCGCACAGGGTCTCGAATGCCGCGGTGACCAGGGAGGTGAGCCCTCCGCACAGCACGACCTGCTCGCCGAACAGGTCGGTTTCGCACTCCTCGGCGAAGGTGGTCTCGAGCACCCCGGCTCGGGCGCCGCCGATGGCGTCGGCGTAGGCCAGGGCCACGTCCCGGGCGCTGCCGGAGGCGTCTTGGCCCACCGCAATCAGACAAGGCACTCCCCCGCCCTCCACGTAGGTGCGCCGCACCAGGTGTCCGGGGCCCTTGGGGGCCACCATGGCCACGTCCACCCCATCGGGTGCTGTGATCAGATCGAAACGGACGTTGAAGCCGTGGGCGAAGAACAGGGCGTCGCCGGGCTGAAGGTGAGGCTCGATGTGGGCCTGATAGATGTCTCCCTGCTCGGTGTCGGGCAGGAGCAGCATGATGATGTCGGCTTCGGCCGACGCCTCGGCCATCGACATCACCCGCAGGCCGGCCTCGGCGGCCTTGGCGGCCGACGACGACCCGTCCCGCAGCCCGACCCGCACGTCGATCCCCGAGTCCTTCAGGTTCAGGGCGTGGGCGTGGCCCTGCGACCCATACCCCAGGATCGCCACCTTGCGGTCGGCTATATGGGAGCGATCAACGTCCTTTTCGTACATCACGGTTGCCATTGGTTGTCCTTGGTTGATTGGGGGCCGTCAGGGGGCCAGGGGGTCGGGGGCGTTCTTCGCCAGTTTCGGCAGCGCCACCTTGCCGGTGCGCTGCACATCCACAATCCCATAGGGTCGCAGAAGGTCTTCGAAGTCATCCACTCGGCTGGGTGATCCGGTGAGCGAGACCATGATCTCGTCGTAGCCCACGTTGAGGACGGTGGCCTGGAATATCCGGACCAGATCCAGAATCTGGCCCCGGATATCGGGATCGGCCCGAACGGTCACCATCATGAGCTCCCGCTCCACGCTGGCTGATGGGTTCAGCTCCCGGATGTCCACCACGTTGACCAGCTTGTCCAGCTGCTTCACCACCTGCTCCATGGGGGCGGCATCCACCCCCACCACGATGGTGAGCCGGCTGAATCGCTCGTCGTCGGTGGGGGCTACCGCCAGCGACTCGATGTTGAACCCGCGCCGGGCGAACAGCCCGGCCACCCGAGCCAGCACGCCAGCCTTGTTCTCCACCCGCACCACCAGCGTGGTGGTGCCTCCACCGTCGGCGGCGGTCATCGGGGCTGGTCCCGTTGGGAGGGGTCAACCACCACATCGCTGTTGGACATGCCTGCTGGAACCATGGGGAAGACGTTCTCCTCAGCTTCGCAGCGGAACTCCACCACCACCGGGCGGTCGTCGACCTCGTTGGCCTGAGCGATGGCCGGACCGACCTCCTCCGGTGACTCCACCCTGAGGCCGACACAGCCCAGGGCCTCAGCCCACAGCTTGTAGTCGGGCACGTCGCGGGTCAGGTACACCTCGGAATAGCGCTCCTCGTAGAACATCTCCTGCCATTGGCGGACCATGCCCAAATAGGCGTTGTTGATGAGGGCCACCTTGATGGGGAACCCCTCAGTGGCCGCGGTGACCAGCTCTTGGGCAGTCATCTGGAAGCAGCCGTCACCGTCCACCGCCCACACCATGCGGTCGGGCCGGCCCGCCTTGGCCCCGATGGCCGCGGGGATGGCAAAGCCCATGGTGCCCAGCCCGCCCGAATTCACCCACGTGTAGGGATGGTTGAACTTCCAATACTGGCTGGTCCACATCTGGTGTTGGCCCACTCCCGAGGCCACGATGGTGTCGGAGGGGGTGGAATCCCGAAGCTGCTCCAGCACGTACTGGGGCTTGAGCAGCTCATCGTCTTTCGACTGCTCGTAGGTCAGCGGGAACCGCTCCTGCCAACCGCTGATGCGGGATTTCCAGGGATTCCGGTCTGGCTGGGCCCCGCTCCCGCCCATCTCCTTCAGCGCCTTCACAAGTTCTTCAATGACAACCCGGCAGTCGCCCTGGATGGCCACGTCCGGGCGGCGCACCTTGCCCAGCTCGGCGCTGTCGATGTCCACATGGATGACCTTGGCCAGGGGGGCGAACTCGCCCACCTTGCCGGTGACCCGGTCGTCGAAGCGGGCGCCCAGGGCGATGAGCAGGTCGGCCTCCTGCATGGCGGTGACCGCGGTGTAGTTGCCGTGCATGCCGGGCATGCCCAAGCACAAGGGGTGGTCGTCGGGGAACCCGCCTCGGTTCATCAACGTGGTGACCACGGGTATGCCGGTGAGCTCGGCCAGCTCCAACAGGGCCTCGGCAGCCCGGGCCTTAAGGATTCCGCCTCCGCTGTAGATCACCGGGCGCTCCGCCTCGCAGATGAGCTTGGCCGCCTGGCGGATCAGCTCGGAGTCGCCGGCGCGGTTGGGGCGGTAGCCGGGCAGGTCGTGGCTGTCGGGCGTGTACCACTCCATCGCCGAGCGGGGGTTGTTGGGATCGACGATGTCTTTGGGGATGTCCACCAGGACGGGTCCGGGACGGCCGGTGGTGGCAATGTGGAAGGCGTCGTGGATCACCTGGGGGATGTCGGCCGCCTCGGTCACCAGGTAGTTGTGCTTGGTCACCGACATGGTGATGCCGGTGGTGTCGCACTCCTGGAAGGCGTCGGTGCCGATGGCCGCATAGGGCACCTGGCCGGTTACCACCACCATGGGGATGGAGTCCATGTAGGCGTCGCACAGCGGGGTGACGATGTTGGTGGCCGCCGGTCCCGAGGTGACCATGGCCACACCGGGGCGGCCGGTGGCGTGGGCGAACCCCTCGGCCATGTGGCCGGCGCCCTGCTCATGGCGTACCAGCACATGGCGGATGGACGAGTCGATAAGCGGGTCGTACACCGGCAGGATGGCCCCACCGGGCAGTCCGAACAAGATGTCCACGCCCTCGTTCTCGAGGGCTTTCATTAGGGCTTGTCCGCCGTTCATTCTCATGTTGGATCAACCTTTCGGGGTGTCACCTGAAATAGAAAGACCTCCCAGTGTGGGAGGTCGGAAGCGCTCGGTCTCCGGGCCGGCCCGGGACCGCGCGCTAAAGGCGTACTACGAGAATCGCTCCGGTGTGGGGATGGCGCTTCATAGGATCACACCAGTATGAACGCTCGGGCCTCCTTGTGACAAGACGGTTTGGGGTCTACCCCGGCTCGTTCAACCCCCCCACCATCGGGCATCTGGCGATCGCGGAGGCGGCGCTGCGCCAGCGGCGGCTGGACCGGGTGGACTTGGTCGTGTCGCGGGTGGCGCTGGGCAAGGAGTTTGTCGGTCGCCCCGCCTTCGACGACCGCCTCTCCGTGCTGGAGGCGTCGGTGGCCGACATCGCCGGACTGGAGGTGGCAGTGACCGATCACCAGCTCTTGGTGGACATCGCCCAGGGATACGACGTGGTGGTCATGGGAGCCGACAAATGGGCCCAAGTGCTGGACCCGGCGTTCTACGGGCACTCGGCGCAAGACCGTGACCAGGCGGTGGCTGCCCTCACGCAGTTGGAGTTGGCCATCGCTCCCCGACCTCCGTTCGAGGTGCCGTCAGGGGCCGAGTTGATTGTCGCGGCCGAGATGGGCTCGGTGTCGTCGAGCGGTGCTCGCCAAGGACGGCTGGAGTGGATGACCGCCGCGGCTCGGGCGTTTGACGACGCCACCGGCGCCTGGTCCAACCCCGATCCCTAGAGCGGCCCGGTTAGGCCTCGGTGATGGCGCCCTTTTCTGCCCCTTGGGCCAAACGGGCGTACTTGGCCAAAACGCCTTTGGTATAGCGGGGTTCGGGCGGCTTCCAGTTGGCCCGGCGCTCGGCGAGGGTGGCCTCGTCCACCAGCAAGTCGATGGAGTGGTCTCGCACATCGATGCGGATGATGTCGCCCTCGGCCACCAGGGCAATCGGCCCTCCCTCGGTGGCCTCGGGGGCCACATGGCCCACGCAGAACCCGTGGGTGCCCCCCGAGAATCGGCCATCAGTAACCAGGGCGGCATCTCCTCCGCGGCCCGCGCCCTTCATGGCCCCGGTGATGGCCAGCATCTCTCTCATGCCGGGGCCGCCCTTGGGACCCTCATAGCGGATCACCACGATGTCGCCGGCCTCGATGCGGCCGGTGAGCACCGCATCCATGGCCGCGTCCTCGCCGTCGAACACCCGGGCCCGGCCCTCGAAGTGGTCGAAGTCGATGCCCGCCACCTTCAACACCGCTCCGTTGGGGGCCAGCGACCCGGTGAGCACCGCGATGCCGCCGATGTCGTGGAGCGGGTCGTCGAGACCGTGAATCACGTCTCCATCGGGAGCGGGCGGGTCGAGCAGGGCCAGGTTCTCGGCCATGGTCTTGCCGGTCACGGTGATCTCGTCGCCGTGCAGCAGTCCCTCATCCAGCAGCAACTGCATCACCACCGGGACGCCGCCGATGCGGTCGATGTCGGCCATGTGGTACTTCCCGTGGGGCTTGGTGTCGGCCAAGTGGGGCACCCGGGCCGCCACCTTGTTGAAATCGTCCAGCTCCAGCTCCACGCCAGCCTCCCAGGCGATGGCCAGCAGGTGGAGCACCGCGTTGGTCGACCCGCCGAGGGCCATGGTCACCGCTATGGCGTTCTCGAACGCCCCCTTGGTCATGATGGCGCGGGGCCGGATGTTCTCTCGCAGCAGCCCGATCACCGCGGTGCCGCTGGCGTAGCTGTAGTCGTCGCGTCGGCGGTCGACTGCGGCGGCCGAGGCGCTTCCCGGCAGCGACATCCCTAGCGCCTCCCCAATCGAGGCCATGGTGTTGGCGGTGAACATGCCGGCGCATGAGCCCTCGGTGGGGCAGGCGTTTCGCTCGATGGCGTCGAGCTCCTCGTCGTCGATGTCGCCTACCGCGTGGGCGCCCACCGCCTCGAACACGCTCACAATGTCGAGCACTTTGCCGTTGTGCTGGCCGGGGAGGATGGACCCGCCGTAGACGAACACCGACGGCAGATTGAGGCGGGCCGCGGCCATCAGCATGCCGGGGAGCGACTTGTCGCATCCTGCGAAGCTGACGAAAGCGTCGAGGCGCTCGGCGTGCATCACCGCCTCTACTGAGTCGGCGATGATCTCCCGGCTCACCAGTGAGGCCCGCATCCCCTCGTGGCCCATGGAGATGCCGTCGGATACTGCGATGGTGTTGAACTCGATGGGGAAACCGCCGGCGTCGCGCACCCCCTGCTTAGCCCGTTTGGCCAGCCGGTCCAGCGGCAAATTGCACGGGGTTACTTCGTTCCACGACGACGCCACCCCCACTTGGGGCTTGTCCCAGTCGTCGTCGGTCATGCCCACGGCCCGGAGCATGGCCCTGGCCGGTGCCCGCCCGGCACCGGAAGTGACCTCGTGTGAACGTGGCTTCATATCGCTCATAGCGACAGGCTACTGATTGGAATGGCGGAAATAAGAGGGCTAATGGGATTGCACAAGTCGCCCTACGACCGGGAGATCGCCCGGCTGGCCATTCCTGCCCTCGGCGCGCTCATCGCTGAGCCGCTCTACACCTTGGCCGACACCGCCGTGGTCGGACACCTGGGCACCCCTCATCTCGGCGGACTGGCGGTGGCCTCGCAGGTGCTGTTGGGAGCGCTGTCGCTGTTCATCTTCTTGGCCTACGGAACCACGGCCGCAGTAGGGCGGCTCATCGGGGCCGGAGACCACCGCCGGGCCGCCCAGCAGGCCGTGCAGGGGCTGTGGCTGGCGTCGGTGGTAGGAGCGGTGCTGGCTGCGGTCGCCTATGCGTTTTCCGATCCCTTGCTGAGAATCCTGGGAGCCGACGGAGAAGTACTGGCTCAAGGCCGGATCTACCTGCGCATCAGCCTCTTCGGTTTGCCGGGAATGCTCATCACGCTCGCCGGGGTGGGCTATTTGCGAGGACTTCAAGACACCCTAAGACCGCTGAAGGTAG
>JAJDTA010000155.1 GCA_022827405.1 Acidimicrobiia bacterium | reverse complement strand
TGACCAGCGGCATGTCGTGCTCGATCACCACCACCGCAGCACCCAGCTCGGCCTGGATGCGCCGGATGAGCGGACCGAATGCCTCGCTTTCCCGCTGGGCCACACCCCCGGTGGGCTCGTCCAGCAGCAGCACTTTGGCGTCCACCGCCAGCAGGCTGGCCAGCTCCACTATGCGGCGCGTCCCGGTAGACAGGTTGGAGATGAAGTGGTCGGCATAGCGACCCAGCCCCACAAAGTCCATGAGGCTGTCAACGTCGGCCCGCTTGCGCCGCTCTTGGCCCGGCGACGGCGGCACGCCCAGCAGCGACGGCACCAGTAGCGACCGGTCACGGGCCTCCATCGCCACCATCAACGCTTCTCTCACGGTGAGATCCGGGTAGATCTTGGCGTGCTGGAATCCCCGGCCCAGTCCGCCCCGGTGGCGGCGATACGACGGCAGGTGCGAGATGTCCCTGCCCAGCACTTCCACTTGGCCCTTGAAGGGAACAAACCCGCTGACCGCGTTCATGAGGGTGGACTTGCCCGCCCCATTGGAGCCGATCAGCCCGACCAGCTCTCCCTGGTACACGTCGATGGAGACCTCGTCCACCGCCACCTTCCCGCCGAAGTGGACATGCACGTCCCGCACGGCCAGCCATGGATGGCCCTCCTCAACAGAGACTGTGCGCTCGCTCGTGATCGGCACCGGCTTGTCCAACGCAGGCACCGGCATTGCCGCGTCGCGCGCCGCCATGCGCTCATCTGCCAGCCCTAACAAGAAGTCGCGCAGCTTGTAAAGGAGCTGCATAAACCCGCCGGGGAAGTACATCAACAACAACAGAAGGCCCACACCAGAGGTGAGCAGCCGCACCTCATCGCTGGCCCCGAAGATGGCGGGGATGCCCTTAACCCACAACACGCCCAGAAGCGGCCCAGCAATCGAACCCAGCCCGCCGATGATGGCGATGGCGATCACGTTGATGGACTCATTTGAGTTGAACAGGACTTGGGGGTTGATGGTGGGCTCGCCGGTGATGATCAGCCCGCCCCCAAGTGCGGCCAACCCCCCGGCCAGGGTGAACGAGATGAGCTTGATCCGGCTGCCCGACACGGTGGAGGCGGCGGCCATGTCCTCGTTGTCGCGCACCGCGATCATCATTCGCCCAATTCCGGTCTTGCGCAGGTGGGCCACCATCCATACCGCGAGGGCCAAAAGAACCAGTACCAAGAAAAAGTACGACTTTCGCGAGGCCGTGAAGTCGAACGGGCCCCAAACCGGGGGGATGACTTTGGGCGAGTTTGTAGACCCTTGGGTGAATACGTCTTGCACGAAGATCCACGACATGGCCGCGATGGCGAACGCCAGCGTGGTCACCGCAAGCATCAGCCCTTTCACCCGCAAAGCGGGCACGCCGATGATGAAAGCGGTGATCATTCCCGCGACCACTGCGATCACCATGGCCACGCCCCAGGGAAGGTCGAACGACCAATCCCACCAGTCGAACGGAATGGGAATGTCGCCATTCTCAGTAAGGGCCACGACGGTGAGACCGCCCACTCCGGCGAAGGCGAATTGCCCCAGCGAGAGCTGCCCGGCCCAGCCGGTGAGCATCGACACCGACAAAGCGATCAAGGCGAAACCCAAGATTTGGGTCCAGATGTACAAGTTGGTGTTCTTGGTGAGGAACGCACCGAGAAGCGCGAGGGCCCCGAACAAAGCGACGAATCCGAACCGCGAGAGGTTGCGGATGTACCACAAGCCTCGGAGCCGCTCGGGGATGGCCTTCACCTTGGGCGACAGCGACCACTCTCCCTCGTCCTCGCTGCCCCGGCGGGCGAACATCACCGTGATGACCAGGATGGCAATGAAGAAGATCACGTCCACCGCCTCGCGGATCTCGCGGTCCACATTGCCCTGGAACAGCCGTTGGAATATACCCAGGCCAATCCCAGCAATCAGTGTGACCCACAGCGAACGCATTCGAGCGATAAGCGCCACTAGCAAGACTCGCAAGAGCAGGCCGGGACCAAGGCTGGCAGTGCCCGCATCCGCTGCGCTGACGCGGAAAGGTGCCAGCAGGATAAGGGTGACTCCGGCCAGTGCCCCGCCGATGGTCCACACCATGGTGGAAACCCGCCGCACGCTAATGCCGAACAGCCGACCGGTATCGGAATTGTCAGCGGAGGCTCTGATTGCTAGTCCAAAGCGGCTGCGACCCAAGAAGAGCGCCAAAATTACGACCACTAACGGGACCACGATCACCACTAAGAGCTCGCGCCCGCCGATGCGGAGGTGATCGGTCACCTCCCAGCGGAACTCTTGGGCGGTGAGCTTGGGGGGCAACGGGAACGGCCCTGGCCGGGACACGTCGGGAAGCTGGATGGAAGCAAAGATGGCCAGCTGGGCCACACCCAGGGTGGCGATGAACAACACGAGACGGGGCGAGTTGAAAAGCCGACGCACCACTACCAACTCCGTGATCATGGCGAAACCGGCCGCAGCGCCGATGGATAGGAAAAACGCTAGCCAATAGGGCACGTCGTAGCGGAACGTGAGCATGGCCATAAGGGCCACACCAAAGCCACCGATCTCGGCGTGGGCGAAGTTGAGCACCCCGGTCGACCGGTAGATGAGCACGAAGCCGGCGGCCAGTGCGGCCACGATGAGCCCCTGCACGCTGCCCGAGAACAAGTCCTGTTGGGAGATTTCCCAGCCGATGTCGATCACAGCACGGTCATCCGGTCTCGGCCCGTGTCAGCTCGCCTCACCGCTCAACCGCCCTCGGCGCCAAGGAACACCGCCCGAACGAGGTCGTCTCGCTCTGCCAGCTCCTGGGCCGGTCCCTCGAAGCGCACCCGGCCCTTCTCCATGAAGACCGCCCGCTCGGCCACGCTCAGAGCCACGTTCAGCGACTGCTCCACGATGATCATGGT
>JAJDTA010000113.1 GCA_022827405.1 Acidimicrobiia bacterium | reverse complement strand
AGCCAATGAACCGGGAGGATGGGCCCTGAACTACATGTACACCCATGCGGTTGCCATTGGCGGAGGCGCGCCCAACATTCAGCGCAACATCATTGGTGAGCGCGGGCTGGGACTTCCCCGCGACCTGCGCACGCCAGCAGTGGAAATCGCTCGCAAATCGAACCCGAACCGCGGAGATGGCCCCTCATGATGACTGGAGACGACTACCGGGCGTCGCTGCGCGATGGCCGGCGGATCTACTACGACGGCGAGCTCGTCGAAGACGTGACGACCCATCCTCGAATGCAGGGCTCGGTCGACCTCATCGCAGCGGGCTACGACGCTTATGCCGACGACGGGCCGGAGGCCTTCGCCGAGGCCTACGAAGCACCGCGCTCGTCGGAAGAACTGCGCGAGCGACTTGAGCTTCTCACCAAATGGGATACGTCTCTCGTCACCACCCTGGAGAGCCTGAACGCCTTGCGCACCGCGGCGGGCCGCATGGGAGACGATGTCTACAGCAACCGCATCGAGGACTACATCGCCTGGTGCCAAGAAAACGATGTTCGCTGCGTCCAGACCATCAGTGACGCCAAGGGCCACCGGAACCTGTCACCAGCCAAGCAGGACGACCCCGACGTCTACACCCGCATCGTGGAGGAACGCGCCGATGGCATCGTCATCCGAGGCGCCAAGCTCCACATATCGGCCGCCGCGGTCACCCATGAGATGGTGATCATGCCCACCAAGATGATGCGCCCGGGAGAAGAGCAGTGGGCGGTGGCATGTGCGGTACCGGTGAATGCGCCGGGCGTCATCGTGCTCAATACCACCGTGTCGCCCCGCCTCGATGAGCTCGACGAGCACCCCTACAGCCGGACCCGTTCCATGCCCGAGGGGTTCGTGGTTTTCGAGGACGTCTTCGTCCCCAATGAGCGCGTGTTTCTCTGCGGAGAGGTCGAGCATTCCGCCACCCTCGCCCACTCGCTGGGTTTGTGGCAGCGAGCCGGGGGCATTGCCCACATGGCTGAGAACTACGACATACTCGTCGGCCTGGCTCGCCTGCTGGCCGAGGCCAACGGCACCGAGCGCATCAACCACATCAAAGACAAGATCGCCGAGATGGTCATCCACGCCACCCTGGTTCGGGCGGGGTTTGAGGCCGCCGTCACCAACGTCTCCACCACCCCCGAGGGGTGGGTCACCCCGAACGAGCTCTACACGAATGCGGCGAAGTTCTTCGGCGCCAGAGAGTTCCCCCGCATGCTCAGCCTGATCCATGACATCGGCGGCGGGTCGATCGTCACCGCCCCGCTTCCCGGCGATCTTGCCAATCCGGAGACCCGGCCACTGGTCGAGAAGTACATGCGAACGATGGAGGGGGTATCCGGCGAATACCGCACCAGGCTCTTCCACGCCGTGCGCGACATGACCGCCAGCGATTTCGGCGGCTGGTGGCAGGTGGCCGTGAACATCAGCGGTGCTGGCCTCTATGCGCAGAAGATTGTGACCACCAAGCACTACGACATGGAACATGCGAAGGCTGCCGCCCGCCGCGCGGCAGGTCTCGACGACTGAAGATACGGGCTGTTCGTGTACTTCGGGCTCACCGATGAACAACTGATGATGCAGGACACGGTGCGGTCGGTGCTCGAGTCGGAATGCCCACCGCTGGCGATCCTGGAACAGCTCAAGACCTCTGCGGAGATGGCCGGTCCGTGGTCGACGCTCTCCGAGATGGGCGTGCCGGGCCTTCTTGCCCCGGAGAAACTTGGCGGTGGCGGTTTCGGGCTGCTCGACGCCGCGCTCGTGGCCGAGGTCAGCGGTGAGGGGGCACTACCCGGGCCGCTGCTCGGCCACCAGCTCGCCATGCTCGCCATCATCGGCGCAGGAAGCGACGAGCAAAAGGAGCGTTGGGTGCCCTCGCTGGCCTCCGGCGAACGCGTCGCCACTGTTGCCTGGGCCGAGCCGGGCGACCGCTGGGACCCTGGCTCGTGGACAGTCCGCCTCGAGAATGATCGGCTTCATGGGCAGAAGGTCCACGTCCCGGCCCCTGCACCGTCGGGATTGGTGGTGGTCGGCACCGCGCCGGGCGGGCTGGCGGTGATCGACGACGCATCAACCGGCGTGGAGCTCAGCGATTTCGACGGCATCGACCGCACCCGACCCTTGGTTGAAATGCAGTTCGACGGTGCTGTCGCTGAGGTGCTGCCGGGTGGGCATGATGCGGCCAATCGCCTCCGAGATGCCGGATGCGTCCTTTTAGCCGCCGATGCCTTCGGGTGTGCCTCGCGGATCATGCGCGAGACCATCGACTACCTGTCGGAGCGGGAGCAGTTCGGCACCCGGCTGACCCAGTTCCAGGGCGTCAAACACGAGCTGGCCAACATGGCGGTCGAGCTCGAGCCGACCCGGGCCCTCTGGTGGTTTGCCGCCCACGCGCTGGATCACGCCCCTGATGAAGGGCCGAGGGTCGCCGCCATTGCGAAAGCCACCATTGGCGACCGCGCCATGCGCATAGCCCGGGTTTGTGTGGATCTCCATGGCGCCATCGGCTATGCGTGGGAGACCCCGATCCATCTCTGGTACAAGCGCATCATGTTCGACCGGGCCTTTCTCGGCGGAAGCGGGTATCACCGCGACCGCGCCGCCGAAATGGCCACCTGGTGAGGCAGAATTCTGCGGCCTCGGGCCTCGAACTGGCTTCGCAGGGAGGCGACGTCGTCACCGGTCAAAGGGCGATAGCCGTCTCCTTCTCTCAGCCACACAGGATCTGAGCAGTCCCACGACTCTGTCTGCAACTGGCCAGTGAGGATCTTGTTGGAGGATGTCATGGGCAGCTCCTCGCAAATGCGGACATAGCGGGGCAAGGCCTTTGTACCCAGGTCGGACTGTTCACTCAGGAATCGGGCGAACGCGTGCGGCTCGAAGCTCTCGCCCTCACGCAGCAACATGGCGAGCATGACCTGGTCGCCGGCATCAACGTCGGGCGCACCATAGGCGCACACCAGCGCGGCCGGCGGGAAGCGGGCCATCACCTCCTCAATCGTGACCGCGGCCATGTTCTCACCGTCGACCCGCATCCAGTTTGAGTTTCGACCCACCAAGTAAAAGAAGCCGGCCTCATCGCGATAGCCAAGGTCGCCGGTCCAGAAGATGCCGTCACGAGTCTTGTCCTGCTCGGCCTCGGGGTTGTTCCAGTACCCCTCGAACTCGAGATCTTCCCCGATTCGAGCGATCTCGCCCACCGCTTCATCGGGATTCGCCAACCGGCCATCGGCGGTGAAGATGGCTGGTTCCTTCGGCTTGCCGGTGTCTGGGTCGAGGACTGTGCTGCCTGGGACACCTTGCCCTAGGGCACCTGGAGGTGTGTCGGGTGTGGCAAAGATGCTGACGCCGCCCTCTGACGATCCGTAGGAATCAGAGACCGGGCAGCCGAATCGCTCCTCGAATCGCCTGCGGTTGAAGGCTCCGCCTTCGTTGCCGAAGACGAAGCGCAGCGCATTCTCTCGGTCATCGGGAGACTCGGGTGTGGCCAGCACATAGGCGATTACCTTGCCTACGTAGTTCGCGAGGGTCGCTTCGTACCTGCGGACATCGGGCATGAACTGCGATGCCGAAAATCGCCGTCGGATGGCCAGAGTCGCCCCGCCAGCGAGCGCTGCGCTCCAGCCCGACATGATCCCATTGGCGTGGAAGAAGGGCATGGCGGAATAGAGGGTGTCTTCGCTGGTGATCTGGCGGTTCCGGACGATCATGGGCGCGATTCCAGCGAGGCGACCCTGCGAGCAGATTGACGCCTTCGGCTCGCCCGTGGTGCCGGAAGTGAAGATCAAGAGAAACGGAGCAGTCTCGTCGATCTCAACGGGCGGCACAGGATCACCTAGGTGTGCTTGCACGGCAGTCCGCCACTCTTCGGACTCGATGACATAAGTGGCGTCAACCGAAACGCCGGTATCGAGGCCATCGAGGAGGGGAAGGTGCTTCTCCTCGGTAACCAGCAACGCGCACTCGGTGTGGCGAATGTCCCGCTCGAGCTCCGAGCCGCGACGCGTCGGGTTGATGCCGACGATTGCGCCACCGGCGATGGCAGCGGCGCCCAGCAAGAACACATAGTCGGGAACGTTCTCCAGCAGAACGCCAATGTGGAACGGCTTGTCATCGGGCTTATGCGACAGCAGAACTCGAGCCCGGGCGATGGCCTCATCGACATACTCGCGATAAGTCCACGACTGTTCGCCCGCCCGCAACCCGACAGCGTCGTCATCAGCTCGGGCAAGAACAAGATCAGCGACATTCATCGCAGCCCCTTGACCTCCCTCACAGGATACGAAAGTACAATTATTGCGTTATTGTCTATCACCACATCATTTAGGGGGCACCTATTGCCCTCCTGCTCCACATTGGAGGCTTCGGGACATGTCCAAAGCTGACGACATAGAAGCTATTCGCCGCCTCCTTGCCGATTACTGCTTGGTGTGCGACGAGTGCCGATACGACGAATTCGCTCGCCTGTTCGGCGAGGACGGCGTTGTGTACGCGTTCAGACGGGAATGGAGCGGCCACGACACGCTCGTCGAGTTCCTCAAGAATGCCCCCGAGGGCGTTCACCTGAACACGGCTGTCCGAATCGACCTTGATGGCGACCGGGCCGACGTGATGTCGAACTTCGTGTTCTACACCCACGACAAGCAGGTAGGCAGCATGGGGATATACGAGGACGTGGTCGTCCGCGACGGCGATGGCTGGCGATTCGCCCGCCGAGCCATCCGAATCGCAAAGCCGTCGAGTCAGAACTCCTAGGCGCCGATGCCGCGGAGAATCAGCTCGGTGGCGTAGCGGGCTGCGGCCTTCTCGTCGGATAGATCCACCACAGTGGAGGTCGGGATCCAGATCATGCTGAGCACGCTCCGGGTGATCCAGTCGGCGGCCATCCGGATATCCACGTCGTCACCCAGCTCTCCCCGCTCCCGTGCCTTCTCCAGCATGGGGATATTGCGCTCTACGGAGAGCTCAACGGTTCGGCTTGTCTTGCCGGCCAGCATTCGACGATATAGGTCCACCGAACCGGCCGAGAGCTGGTCGACGAGGCCGCTCGAGAACCGGATGCTCGTGCGGATGCGAGTCTCAAGCTTCTCGGCCAGCGACATCGAGTCATCGATTCGAGCGTCGACTGCATCCCAGTACCTGTGAGCTGAGTACTCGATCACCGCGTCGAGGAGCTGGTCGCGGTCGCCGAAGTATCGGTACACGGTGCCCCGGGAGATCCCGGCGGCCTCGGCGATGTCACCCATGCTGGTCTTGTTCTCGCCGAACTGAAGGAGCATCTTGTAGCCGGCCGACACGATGCGCTCGCGCATGTCTGTTGCGTTGGCTGTGGCAGGGGAAGTCAACGTGGTTCCTTCGTTCGACAACTCAAGCATGGTACCTCCCGACCGCATACGGTAGATGTTGACCATGGCCGCCAACTTCCCGCACCCGCTTCCGACCGGCTGGTTCGCGGTTGAGTACAGCGATGAGCTCGCGGTTGGAGAGGTTCGCCCCCTCGAGTTCTTCGGCCGCGATCTCGTGCTGTTCCGCGACGCCGGCTGCTCGGCCCACGTTCTCGATGCGCACTGCGCCCATCTCGGTGCCCATCTGGGCGTCGGAGGTGAAGTGGCCGGTGCTTGTATCCGGTGTCCCTTCCACGCCTGGGAGTACGACGGAGATGGCGAGTGCACCAACGTGCCGTACGGCCATGTGCCGCCCAACGCCCGAGTTCGGTCTTGGCCGATCTGTGAACGCAATGGCTTGGTCATGGTGTGGTACCACCCCCGCAACGAGCCACCGAGCTGGGAGGTACCCTCGATCCCGGAGGCGACCAGCCCGGAGTGGTCCGACCCCCAGCGATT
>JAJDTA010000228.1 GCA_022827405.1 Acidimicrobiia bacterium | reverse complement strand
GTGGGGGGCCGGGGTCGGCTGGCGCGGGGGGTTGGGCGGGGGCGGTGTCGGCGTCGGGTTCGGTGGGTTGTTGCGGCGGTTGGTCGGGGGGTTCGGGATGTGGTTGTGGCGGGTGGTCGGGTTGGGCGGGGGTTTCGGGTTGTAGGGGCGGGAAGTAGGGGGGTGCGATGGGCTGGTTGCGGGGCCGGGGCAGGTTCCACACTGGGGAGAAGAGATGCAGTCCGCCGCTGTGGGGCCTCCAGGGCCTTCGCCGGATGATGAAGGAGAGGGCGAGGGCGGCGATGAGCGCCCAGATGGCGGCGGCGGCTGTGGCCGCGCACCGGGCGGCTTCTTGGCTGAGGTCGTTGTCGGTGATTTGTTGGTAGGCGGCGGTCCAGGCGTCGGGGTCGGTTTCGAGGAGCCCGTTTTGGGCGGTCCAGGCGGCGTAGGCGCAGAATCCGGCCAGCCAGACGACGGAGCGGGCCCATTTGGCGATCTCGCGTCGCCCGGAGGCGGTGGCCTTGCGCCGGGTGAAGTAGACGGCTCGGCTGGCCTGGATGCCGGTCACCGTTGCCTCACGCCGGGCAGGCGGGCAGGTTGGCGGCGGCGCCGTCGTTGAGTATTTCTGCGGTGCGGGCTTGGGCTGTGTCGTGGGCGATCCACAGGCGGGGGCTGACGGGGATGGTCACGTCGATGACAAGGGCCCGCCCGGACAGGCAGGCTTGGATGCCGGTGCCGGGGGCGTCGTCGGCGGTGGCGGCGAACACGGTGTTGTCGCAGGTTCCGGTGGCGCAGGTGGCGGTGTAGGTGTCGGCGGTCTGCTCGGCTCGGATGGCGGCGATGTTGCGGGCCGATATGAGCTCGGCCTGGTCGCTGACGGCAGTGGCGGTGATGCCGCACGCCCAGATCAGCGACAGGTACACGATGGCGGTGTACACGGCGGCTCCTATCGGATGCGGCGCACCGACAGGGCGGTGACGGTGGAGTCGGCCAGCACTGCGCTGGTGTGGACGGGGCACACGACCAGCACCGCCACCGATGTCGTGGAGGCGGGCGGTTCGGGCTGGCGGTGGAGGGCGGTGCTGTAGCGGGGGTCGCTCTGCACGCAGTCTCCCCAGGTTGACAGCCGCCCGTTCGCCTCGACGGCTCGGGCGGTCTGTTGCCACAAAGAGGAGTTGGCGGGGTCGGCGGCGATCTGGTCGGCGGCGTGGTCGGCCGCGGCGACGGCGTAGGCCGCGGCCCGGTAGTTGGCCGCTCCGCGGTCGCCGGCGGCGTCGGCCAGGATGATCCCCATCAAAAGGCCCGGAAGGATCATCAGAAGCGCCACCGCGTCGCTCATAGGTCCCCTTTCAGCATTGGCCGACGACGGCGAGCGGGCCGTCCTGTCCGGGCGCTGAGCACGCGACCGCGGTGTGCTCTAGGCCGGACCACTTCGACGACAGCGCCCCGACTACGACGGTGGCTGCGATGTTGCAGCCATCGGCGGTGACCGTGATGGATTTGGGCTTGACGCTGCCCTGGTTGAGGCGGGCCTGCACCGCCCGGTACGCGTCGAGCTGGCCTTGGCCGATGAGGTCGGGGTGGAGGGGGTCGCAGCCCCAGTCGTGGGGCACCTGGGAGGCTGCTGCGGCGGCGGCGGACTGAGCGGCGGCGTCCGCGGACAGCCGGGTGGTATGGGCGACGTACAGCCACAGCACCAGCAAGAACGCGATCAAATAGAGCACAGAGGTGTGCAGCACCACGAACGGCGATGTCATCGGACCGCCCTCCAATACTAATACGACGACATCCGCGGCATCGCCACCCGGATCAACGACCTCGAAATCGTCATCCCATACATGGACGAGTACGGCGGCCTCAGCCTCTAGACCCCCTCAGAAAGGGACTTTCCCATGGACCAGCACACCACCCCCGCACCCGACCTTCGACTACCGCAGGATCGCCACCGCCACCGGCGAAGTGGTCGCCAAACCTGATCTGCGTCCCCGCAATGCCGTGCTGGTGTGGTCCTACCCGACCCCGAACACCACAGCTCCCACACCACCGGAGAGCACATCGGCCCGCCCCCATCGGTGCCGCTCACCCCTCTCCCGAACCAGACCGCACGAATACCTTCATCAAAGAAGCGGTCGTGGTGTGCTTCTTCGCCCACTGGCTCGCCGCTGCCGACAACCGGGGCATCCGCCGAATTTGGCACGACGAATCCGCCCGACGACAACCCCAACCGCTCACCGCTTGACAAGGGAGCGTCTGACAGTCCTCAAGGCAGCATCTGGCAGATCCGTTCTGGCTTCTGTGCCCGCCAGTGGGCCGTTCCCTTCTGAATCCCTGGTACTCACTGGTAGAGCACTCTCAGCGACCCGACGGAAAGTATCCAGCCGACGTAGGAATGTTCAACTTGATATAAGTTGCACATCTGCTTCTTCGATTGAATCCATAAGTTGTTGGTACTGAGGCGAGTTACGGTGCCTAGCATATGTGCTGAGAGTTTGGTGGAACTGGGCGGCCCAGAGTTTGTCTTGGAACGCCTTAGGCCAGGAAATGTGTCCTTCGATGTAGCTGAGTAGGACGAGCTGGCCTTCGGTTCGGATTCGATTGTCGCCATATAGATAGCCAAGTCGGGTGTCGGTGCAAGTCCATTCAACAAGATCGATCCAGTCGCCATAGATGTAAGTTTTAGGGGTGGCTTGGTGAGCAGGAATAGTCCCTTGAGTGCCATCGGGATTGAGGCGTATAGCCGTTCGCACGTCGCCGAATGGAGTGTTAAGCGCTTCCACTCCAACATCTATAGTGCTTGAGGCTTGATGTTGGAGTCCAGGGCGGGTGATAGGCTCTATACCGAATATAGAAGTCGTCCTTGTTGCGAATTCTATTGTTGAGTGGACGGCGACTTCGGTAGGAGACAGCCGTCCAAGCAGATCACCCAAATCAACGTTGGCGTCGCGTATCAGAATGATGTCGGCATCGGTGAAGACTTGTTGGGGAACCCAGGCAACCAACTGGTGCTGGTCAAAAATCTGCTGGTGTATATGCTGCATGCCATCGGAATCTTGGGTGCGGTGTTCAACGACAAGGGCTGGATCATCAGGGACTTGCTTTGGGGCTGGCACATGGGTGAACCAGTGTGGTGACGGGAAGCGCTCAGGAGGATCAGCGGGATGCAAGGGCATGTGGGTTAGGGGCTGGCGGGTATGGCATTGAGTATCTTGTCCAACGCTTGTTGGCGCGGGAGTACTTGGTCCTCGAGGCTGGATCCTACGCCGTTGAGGTAGATGGCGACGCTTGCTGACTTGGTTGGATCGTAGATGGCGACGCTGTTGGCCATGGCGCCGGTATGGCCGACTGATCCTTTGCCTGCGATCTGTGAGATGCCCTGCTGGCCGAGTTCGACCATCAGCCCTCCAGACCACTTTGCTGGTCTCCCCAGAACGGGGTCGTGGGTAATGGGCCTGTCGTCGTTTAGCAAGTCTTGCAGCAATCGTGGAGATGGCATACCCGGCTGGGGCTTGCCGGCCATGACATTTCCCACCGCGGCATAGAATTCCGCAGCGCCGCGCATTGTGGCGAGCGCCCCCATCGCCAACCGGACCTCGCCGATATGACTAGGTAGCAGTTCTGACAGCATTGGAAGCTTGTCGATTGGGAGCCCTGACACGGGAGCTTGAATGCGGTGATGGGCCTTCCAGCCCGCCTCGGCGTCGAATATGACTTCGTCTTCCAGTTCCAAAGGCTGCAAGAGTTCTTCTGAGCAGTATTCCGTGGCGGTGCGGCCGGATAGTTGTTCGATCACATGCTCTGCGACCAGGCCCCCTGCCAAGTCGCTGTAGCCAGGATCGCGGGAGGTTTGGGACTGTTCCAGTAGTTTCTGGCGCTTTTCTGGGGGTGTCCACTTCCAAGGCATGGGACGGGGCTCTATTAGCCCCGCCTGATGGGTTCCCAGGCTGCGAAGGGTCAACCCGTCCGGACACCACCTCGGAACTACAGTGATGCTGTCCAGCTCATCGTCGGGGCCGCATCCCGATCTTTCCAATGCATGGGCCAACAGCAGATAAGCGACAGGCTTCAACGTGCAGAACACGTTGTGGAGAGATTCTGGTACTAGAGGCTTGCCGTTACCTGCTGCCCCCACTGCCACATTCACGGCCAAAAGCCCGTCAGTTACTACCGCCGCCTGGCCTCCGACAGCGAATATTCCCTCGTCGACCACATCCTGCAATGCTTCTTCAGTTGCCATCAACAGGGCATCCGAGCCGATGCTGTTGGAGCTGCGCTTCGATGGAGTTGAACTAGAAGAAATTACTTCTCGTTCTTCTTGGATGCTGCCAGCCTCGGGCAATGAGGATTGCCGACGTATCTTTCTGGGCCTCTTCAACGGCTAGACCCTCACTTGTGCCACTCCACCCTTTGGCCTGGCGACTGATAATACGTCCGGGCGATGTCAATAGCTAACGACCCGCCGTCCGCACATGCCTTTGAACCCCATTGGTATAAGAGTTCACCGTTTGCCCTTGCTCCACAAGCTTCATTTACCGAACCGGAGCGATAACCGGTTATGAACCAAGCTCTGTCTCTGTACCACTCGTATTGCCACCAGTACTCTACAGCTGCATTGGTAGAAGCCATATCAGAATCCTTGACCCATACCTGATAGGCGATGCTGTCTTTGACGTCATAGCAAGACCCGTTCCAAGTGTGGCCCTCTGTCAAGCCTCGGTACCAGGCATACTGTTTCGCAGCCATTCCTCCAGCACGCAGCGACTCAGCTGGCCACGAGGCAATCCACTCATTGGGCAGCACTTCCTTCACATAGGTTTGGAAGGCGCGCGACTGCAAGCTGACAATACCAGAATTCACATCGTCCCGATTCGCTGTTACGCCGATGACGATCATGTAATCGGCACCCGGCACATCAGTCTGGCTTGACCACCCGTTGCACATACTGACATCAGGGCCTGTTGAACTGCCCACTACTTCATGTGAGTCGCCGATTGCTTCTCTAGCAGTTGCGCCGAAAACATACTGCTCTTCCTGAGGTTCAGCAGTCAATGTTCTTTTGTGGTACCACTGGTCGCGAACCCAAGGCCAGTCCAAAAGCGCGTATTCGCCATATGAATCCGCGGCAATTTGGATCGAATATGTCTCAGGCTGCAACGCGGAGCCGTCGACCCGCTGATCGGACTCTGAATATTCGAGATCGAACGTCACCTCGCCGTTGGCATCGGTGTATTGGTCGTATGCTCCTATCCGTTCCGAATTGAACGAAACAAGCGCTCCTTCCACTGGGGCACTTTCCGGATCAAGCACCGTGACGGTGACCATCATCGAATTGAATCGGAGCGGGATGACCGACTTGGCCGTGTCATTGAAACGGCCCTCTGTCCAGACGATGTCTGCCACCATCTTCAGGCTCTTCAACTCTTCGACCGAGAGGCCATCTTTCGCAGCAAACTCGATCAAAGCAACCTCAGAAGTCGTCAGACCCCCGGCATCTTTGTAGGCTTCCAGCAGGTTTCTCGCCTCAAGCGTCAAATGCGAGTGCGAATCGAGGAATTCTTGAGAGTCAAAGAAAGTCCCCCCGATAGAGGCAGGCCGTACAGCGCTGGCCATAACTCGCAGCCCGACTAGCTCCTCGTGTTCCATCTCCTCGCTCAGCAACAGGGCGATAGCGCTTTCAGCGCCTTCGACTGCGGCTCGCGGCGCAGGTGACTCGGCCCTCGGGCTTGCCTCTGCCTGGACATACGCGCTGAGGGTTAGAACCATCAACAGTACAGGAATGATCGCCGCCTTGATTCGCATGGCGGGTAAGCTGCTACGATATGAGGGCCGCGGCCAAGTCGAATCGGATGCCCCGGCCTTGGCTGGCTACCTCCACAATGGGGCAGTCCCAGGTCGGTAAGCGGCCACAGCGCGGTTCTTCTTAGTAGAACAGTTGGAAGGCCAGACATTGACCGCCAGCGCGGTCTAGGGCTGGCCCGGGGGGTGCTGTGTCGCACGGGGACCGTCTGCTCACCCTTGTGGTCCACAATTTGTGGGTTGGTGACATGTACTATGGAAAGCAGGGCACACAAGACGCATACCGAAGAGGGCGTTGTGGATCCCGCGGCTGAGCCGGGTCGCGGGAAACAGCAGTGCGGTGAGTCCAGCCTATGCCGGTTTCCCTTTTCGGATGTGAGACGACTGGGAGATGCACCGGCGTTCCGTCCCGTGGAGGCGGGCAGGCGGTGATTATCCTTTGCACCTGATGCTGGGTGCTCCTGGTTGCGCCGCCTTGGCTGTAGTGGTCATCGCTGCTTGTGCTGCTAGCGACAACCTTGGGGCACCGCCATCAAGTGGAGCCATCACCGATTCGGGTGTTCATGCGGAGGCTGTGCCATTGTTTCCCGAAGCCTCCCCGACTGCCGCGAGCGACACTGGGAATTCCACGGATGTTATTCCCACCCTTGCTTCTACTCCATCTTCTGGCTCGGCGTCCGCTGTTGCATATGTCGCCATATCGGCGAGCAGCACGCACACCTGCGCTGTCGGAAACAGCGGCTCTGCGACGTGCTGGGGTGCCAATGGCGCTGGCCAGTTGAATGCGCCTGACGGGCTGTTCACCGCCATATCAGCCGGCAGCAGACATGTATGCGCCATTGAGGCAGGAGGTGCAGTGTACTGCTGGGGCGCCAATGGTGCCGGCCAGTTGAATGCGCCTGGCGGGCTGTTCACCGCCATATCAGCCGGTGAATGGCACTCGTGCGGTATTCGCGATGATGGAGTTGTGGTGTGCTGGGGTGCCAACGACTCCGGCCAGCTGGATGCGCCCGGTGGTATCTACACAGACATCTCTACTGCCAGCTACCACTCGTGCGCGATTGCATCAGGGGGTGCGGTGGACTGCTGGGGCGCGACCGCTCCCACCGCTCCGGCGCAGATGCTGCTGAAGCGGCTGGGCCTGGATGATCTGTTAGATGCCCCCTTGGGTGAGTTCACCGCCATTTCGGCTGCCTCAGGGTACTCGTGCGCCCTTGGTACCCGCGGCACCGTGACTTGCTGGGGTGACACAACTTGGGGCGTCGCCGATCCGCCTTCGGGTGAGTTCACCGCCATTTCGGCTGCCTCAGGGTACTCGTGCGCCCTTGGTACCCGCGGCACCGTGACTTGCTGGGGCCAAAACGACCGGGGCCAACTCGACACGCCCGACGGTGCCTACACCGCGGTCGAGAGCGGCGAGTTGCACTCATGCGCCATCAAAGCCAGCGGCACCGTGACTTGCTGGGGCCACATCTATGGCGGCCTTGAAAGAGCACCTAACGCCGACTTCTCTGCTTTAGCCGCCGGACGGTGGTTCTACTGCGGTCTTCGTCCGGGTGGTGCTGTTGTGTGCTGGGGGGACAACAGCAGCGGCCAGCTCGACGCGCCCGACGGCACCTACACCGCCATCGCAGCCGGCGATACGTTTTCTTGCGCCATTTCACCCGACCAAGCCATCAACTGCTGGGACTGGACCACTAGTCTCCCTCAACGCATCAAATGGGCCGACCAAGTGAACGTCACACGCTCCCCCGGAGATGCCAATCTCCCGTAACCCCCCTTTACGTTGTTGGGTGGCTCTGGCCGTGGGAGTGTTGGGGCTGGTTGCTCTTCGTGGCGGGTAGGGCTTTGTCCCCCTGGTTCGCCCTCGATTCCACCAGCCGCGAGGAACGGCGCGCTGCCCAAAAACACCGTGGGAGGCGCAGGGTAGCTGGCGCTGAAAGCGTTGCAGCGGTCGATGGCCGCGACCAGCTTGGAAATCTTTTCGGTTTCGGCTGCTGATACGCCACAGGGCCTGTCAGACGCTCCCTTGTCAAGCAGCGAGCGGTTCGGGTTGTTTCCGGGTAGTTTCGTCGCACCGCATTCGGCGGGATGATTCGGTTGGCAAGGTGGCACAGAAGACCTGTTCAACTGGCTGAACACGCCCCGCGCCCGCCGGGCCTGCCCGCGCCACCTGTGGGGCGCTGCCCGAAGGAAGCTGGACTTGCGTGACTCTGCCGCTGCCCTGAACGACCTCGCGGTTCCGCCAGGCAACAGACTGGAGCAGCTGGGCGGCGACCGCAGCGGGCAATCCAGCATTCGAGTCAACGACCAGTTCCGCATCTGCTTTGTCTGGACCGCCGCTGGCTCCGACCAAGTCGAGGTCACCGACTGCAACTAGAAAGGAACCCGAGATGGTGCGCATCCCGAAAGACCGCGAGCCGACCCCCTCAGGAACAATGCTCTTGCAGGAGTTCCTCCAACCCCTGGGGATTACCCAGAGCGAATTGGCCGTTGCGATCAACGTGCCCTTCCAACGGGTGAACGAAGTAGCGCGGGGGTGGCGGGGCGTGACCCCCAGCACCGCACTGTGGCTCTCCCGGTGCTTGGGCACGACCCCGGAGTTCTGCATGAACCTGCAACTGCGCTGGGACCTCTACCGCGCCCAACGCGAGGAAGCCGAATAGCTCGACGACATCTCACCGCTCGCCGCATCTCGCCGAAGCAATGACCGGGGGCGGGAGGGTCTGTCAGCCGCTCCCCGGTCAAGCTCTGGTCACAGCCCTATGTCGATGCCTCTCGCCGTAGTGTCTTCCGTGGTGTCGAGTTCGGGTGTCTGGGGTGTGTGCTCGGGGAGCATTCGGGTTCGGTCGTGGAGGGCTTGGAGTGTTTCGGCGGCGGCGCAGAGGCGGGGGGCTTCGGTGTCGGTTGCTCGGTAGCGGCGGGTGGTGGTGGCGGTGAGGGCGATCTCGACTGTTTTGGCTCCGACCGGTTCTGCGACGGCTGTTGCTGTGCCGTCGTTTCGTGCGGCTTGGCGTTTTCCGCCGGGGAGAGTCGTCAGCTCCACATCGTCGTTGATCTGTGCTGCCTCTAGCCGCCTTGGATCGCCGAGTCGGCCTGTTGAGGCCGCAGCCGTCAGCAGGGTGTCGAGGGTTTCTGGGTCGGCTCTGTAGCGGCGTTTGGAGGCGGTGGTCAGGCAGATTTCGACTGTTTTTTGTCCGATGCGCTGCCAGGTCGCTGTGGGCGGCGCGCCGGGGCCGGGGCCGGGAGCTGTCGCGGCCGCGGCGGGTGTTTTTGGCTGTTTGTTGGGTTGGTGGGGTGCACTGTTGGCGATGATCTGTAGCTCGACTAGCTCGTGGTATATCTGCTTGGCGCGCTCTCCTAGTTGGTCTGAAGCTGCGGCGATGGTGATCTCGGGGCGGTCGCGGATGTAGATAGGGTCGCCGGAGGCTGTGCTCAGCTCCACCCACCACCAGGGCTTGTCTTCGCCTTTGGCTCCCAGTGCTCTGCGGAGCTGGGCTTCGGGGATGCAGCCGGTCCTCCATGCTTCGGCGAGGAGGTCGTCGGCGTCCCAGTCCCAGTCGGTGCCGGGCAGGTCGAGCTCGGGGGGCGGGCCGAGCTTTTTGGCGGCTTGGCGGACATGTTCGATGACGGTGGTGCCGGCGGGGAGCCACTCGGGCCGGTGCTGGCCGGTTTCGGCGACATCGCCAGGGTCTGGCGGGGGCGGTGTCATGGTGCGGTGTCGGCGGGAGTCTGGCGGTTTGGGGCGGTTTGGCCGACGCTGGGTTCTGGGGTGGCCAAGCGGGTGATGTCCACGACGGTGATCCGGCTCGCGCTGTTGTGGGTGCCGAGGGCCTCGATCTTGTTGTCGGGGGTGGTTGTGATGGTCCACCGCCAGCCGCACACGGGGCAGTGCCAGTGTTGGACGGCCAGGTGCATTCTGGCCTCGCAGCTTTCGCACTCTGCGCCCGGTGGCCGCCTGTGGAGTATTGAGCAGACCGCGGCGTCTCTTCTGGGGGGTGGTTGTCGGCGGTCCATGTCGGTCACGGGCCGGATGGGCAGAGCCGCCGGGGGCCGAGTTGCTGGTGGGCGGGGGGCTCGGCTGGCGTCGCGGCGGCGGGGGCGCCTCAGTTTGCACTGAAGTCGTCGCCTTCGATGGGGATGATCAGCTCGGCTGGTTCTTTGGGCTCGGCTCTGAGCCACCACACGTACCGGTAGCCGGGTTGCAGGACCACGTGGGTTCCGTCTTTGAGGCCGAGCACTGTCGGGGTGGAGGCTTCTGCGAATCCCCAGAGCGCTCCGATGTCGATGGTCACCGCCAGCGGATTGTCCCCAGGTTTGTCCACAGCGGCGCGGGCGAGCCCCCAGCGGGTGAGCCCGTCCCAGCCGACCAGGATTAGCCCGCCGGTGAGCCCGGTCAACAGTGCCCACCAGTCTCCGGCCAGCGATTTCCAGAACAGCACCCAAATGAGCAGCAGCGACGCGTACATGAGGTTGGTTGCGGCGTAGACGGCCCGGCAGCGGCGCGTGGCGCGGAGGGCGACGTGCAGGACCGCGGCGCACGCCACAAGGATCGACCACATCACCGGGTCGGCCCAGCCGCCGGAGGCTGCCGCGAGCATCGCGGCCAGCATGGGAATGGCGATGGAGAGGCGTATCCAGCCGACCACGGGGCCCAAAAGCCCGGCGGGCCAGGTGGTCCACATCACCAGATGGTTGTCCTCTCCCCGGCGGTCTGGCTTTCCTGCCAGTTCCACCGCAGGCTGTGGATCGTGGAGACCGGCCAGACGGCAGCTCTTGCACTGTCGTCTTCGCTGGGTGGTGCGGGGTCCGCCGGCCGGCGGCTCAGACAAGGTCGGCGGGCGACCGGTCAGCGACCACCTCATGCGTGGTCGGGGATGGGGGTGTTCGAGGGGCCTTTGGCGATGAGATCGGCGATGGTTTGCTCTGGGACGAGGGCGAAGCACCACGCGTCCACGCCGACGTTGATCTGGCGGTGTTGTTGGCGCCACTTCTCGTGGACGTGGCCGTGAAGCAGCCAGCCTCCGTCGTCTTGGGGGCGCCACTGGGCGAACTTCATGTCGCGGCGGGCGTCGAGCTGGTAGGGGAAGTGGCTGAGGCGCGCCCTCTGCCCGGCGATGGTGTGGGGCTCTGGGTTGTAGATGATCTTGTCTATCCCGCCGATGCGGTAGTAGTCGGCCCGCTCCCAGCGGTGGTCTCTGCGGCCCTGCCAGCACAGGTCGTGGTTCCCGTTCCCAGGGGGTACAACTCAGAGGTTTCCTTTGTCCGATGGGGAACCTCGAGCAAGTCGCCTCCGTCATCAGAATAGCGTGCCATATGCTAATGCGTTTGACGCGTTAAATCTTTTAGCGCGCTAAACATCTTAGTGTTTAGCGCGCTAATATCGGTAACGCGCTAAACACCATGATCTGTGGCGCGCTCATAACAGAAACCGGCAAGCGGAGCAGCAAGATGGGATCCCTCGTCGAGCAAGTGTGGCACGGCAACCCGGGGGCCTTTCGCGCCCGCGACCGCCGCGGCGGCCGCTTCAACGCCTATGTCCCCCACCCGCTTCGCGGATGGCATCCGCTGCTGCCGGCCGATATGGCCGCGTCGGTCGCCGCTGCCGAGAATGAGTTGAGAGACACCGCGATCGCCGCCAGGGGGGACGGCGCTGGGATGTTCTTTTGGGCAGAGTCACTCGGGTCATCTCGCATAGAAGGAGTCGCACCCGGAACCAAGAAGGTCGTACACGCCCTTGCCCGTCGGCAGCGCACACCCGACCGGGATTTCCACGGGCCCGTCGGGGAAGTCCTCGCCAACATCGATGCCACCACCACTGCGCTCGACCTGCTCGCCGACCGAGAGCACATCAGCATCGCCACCCTCCAAAAGGCCCACCGGGTCCTCATGGATGCATCCCCCACCCCCCACCTTGGCGGCCGCATCCGTGACGAACAGAACTGGGTGGGCGGCAACGACTGGCACCCGCTCGAAGGCGATTTCATCCCCCCGCCCCCAGAACACTGCGACCCACTGCTCGAAGACCTCGTGTCCTACCTCCGGGTCGAAGACCACTCGCCGCTGCTGCAAGCCACAATCGCCCACGCCCAGTTTGAGACAATCCACCCGTTCGGCGATGGAAACGGGCGCACCGGGCGGGCCGTGTTGTACGCCGTGCTAAAGCACCGGCTCTGCGGCACCCAGCCCGCCGCGCTGCCACCGATCAGCCTCGCTCTCTCACGAGACCGCGACGCCTACATTGCCGCGCTCGCCGCCTATCAGACATACGTCGGACCGGCTGACGCCCCCGCGCGGGCAGAGGCGCTCGGCCCATGTGCGGAAGCGCTCGCCACCGCATCCCACAGAGCCTGTGCCGCGGTCCGTCGATACACAGAGGCAATGGTCGCCCTTCGAGACCGCTGGCGGGAGGCCGCCGGAGGGCGGCGAGGCCGGTCGGCAGTGTCCGCGGCCATCGACTGCCTGCCCGCCCACCCGTCACTCACCCCCTCAGCCCTCTCAGGGATCACCGGATACTCAGAACCCAGGGCGGCCGCCGCGCTGCGCCACCTCGAAGCCGCCGGGGTCGTCAAGGCCCGCACAGTGGAAACCGGGATGCGCGTCTACGACGCAGACCAAGTATTCAACGCCTACGAGGTGATGGCATCCACCATCTGCGACAAAAGGGCCTCCGCAGACGACTATGCCAATATCGTCGC
>JAJDTA010000062.1 GCA_022827405.1 Acidimicrobiia bacterium | reverse complement strand
CTGATCCGCCGGGTGGCCGCGGCCAACCCGAACACCGTGGTGGTGGTGAACACCGGGGGAGCGTGCAACCTGGACTGGGCCGACCTGGCCGCCGCGGTGCTGGTGGCCGGTTTCGGAGGCCAGGAGATGGGCTACGCAGTGGCCGACGTGCTGTTCGGCCAGGCCGACCCCGGCGGTCGGATGACCATGACCGTGCCGGCCCGCTACGAGCACAGCCCGGCGTACCTCAACTATCCCGGTGAGAACGGGGTGGTGCGCTACGGCGAGGGCCTCTACATCGGCCACCGCTGGTTCGACGCCCGGGCCATCGAGCCGGCTGTGCCCTTCGGCCACGGCCTTTCGTACGCCACCTTCGAGTGGTCGGCGCCCCGGGTGTCGGGTGGAGGCGACACCGAGGTGGCCGACCCAGTGATCGTGGAAGTCGACGTAACCAACACCAGCAACCGGGCGGGCAGCGACGTGGTGCAGTTGTACGTGGAACCGCCCCCGTCGCTGCTGCACCGCCCGGTGCGGGAGCTCAAGGGATTCGCCAAGGTCCACCTGGCCCCCGGCGAGCGCACCACCGCCCGCATCGCGCTCAACCGCCGGGCCTTCGCCTACTACGACCCCGGCGACCAGTCCCCGCCGGGATTGGAGATCGGCAACCCGGTTCCTGCCGGGGAATCCAAAAAGCGCACCGATCCCGGCTGGTACGTCGACCCCGGCCCCTACACCATGTGGATAGCCCGCTCCAGCGCCGACCTCGTCCACGCCGCCGAGGTCAGCCTGGGTGCTTGATCTGCATCACAACTTGCGGTGGCCGTCCGAGATAGGCGGGTCAAAACGCTGGTGTCGAGCAAATGGGTCAGCGCCATGCGTTCTCTCGGTCATCGAGCTCGGCGTTAGCCAGCGCATCGAGAGCGGCGGCGACCCTCGGGGCGCGAGCACGGCATGCGGCTTGGAGCGCAGCCTTGACTGTTGCCTTGATGGTGTCGGTGCCCAACTCCGCCCGGGCCGCAGAAAGAGCCTTCTCGTCGATGTCGATCAAGTGTTTTGCCACGGTTGAGAACATATGAGCATCGTCAAGCGCATATTCAATCAATCGGGTTTGGAAGCTGGCCCGCCTTCCGATCCTCCGGTGCGATTCCTCAAAGGAGATTTGCACAAGAACCTTCAACTCGGCGGTATGGTGGTGCTGATGGCCGTTCAGCACGTTGTTGGGCAGCGGTTGCCTCTGCTGCGAACAGGCGCAATGGAGCGCGTGCCGCAGCCGCGCCTTGATGCTGAGGTCCAGCAAGTGTTCGCCAGCCTTGGTGAGGAATACCACGAGCTGTGCGAGCGACTTTTCGCCGACGATACTGAGTTCGGCCTCCGCTTTTCCGAGGACCTAGCTCCCCGCTAGGGCCCCGGCTTCTCTGCTGCCCTCGCCCGGTCGCCGCCTTTGGGCCGGTCATTGTGCTGATCGTCGACGACCATGTTGCGCGGAGCCTTCTCGGCGGCTCACAAATCCCTGACTGGCGCGATGAAATTCCCGTCTTGCCCTGGACGCTCCATGTGCGCTTGCTGAGGGCCTTGCTTGACAGTCGAAGTTTCGGTCGTTTGAGCCGAACTGCTCAGAGCGCCACTATTGAGGCCGCGCTCTCTCCGCCTTCAGATGTATTGCAGATTCTCGACCCTCGTCCATTCACCACCCATATCGCACAATTGAAGGCAACGCACAGGATCAGCATTGCCGCCGCAGAGCTTCTTGCCGCCGCCATTGCTACCGGTGCATCTCTCCATGTTGCCGAGGGCAACGTCGGTCGATCCTGGGGCGAGATTCTCTCCGATACGAATGTCAGCCTCTACATCTACGAGAGAGGCGGGCTGTAGGCGCATTCCCGTGCCTATAGATGGCCCCTTAGGTCCGTTGCATCGGATATGGCCAGGCAGGCGAGCTTCTCTCAGAAGCCGCGTGCGACTAGTAATTCTTTTGAGGTAGGCGGCTGTTCATCGGCATCCTCTCCAACCAAGCCTCCGACATGGAAGCTGTGTTGAAAGCCAATTCTTGCCTGTCTGGGTATAGCCTGGGATGCCTTGGTGTATACGCTTGACGATCTCCTCGCTGCAGGCATCGACGGGCCATTGCGGGAGTCCCAGATCGGATCGCTCAAGATGTTGCGGGGCTTTTTACGGTCTCGCAGTGAAGGGGCTGCTCTGGTGCACTTGCCTGCGGGTGCTGGCAAGTCCGGGGTGATCGCCCTCGCTTCCCGCGCCCTTGTTGGTTCTGGAGCAGCGGTGGTTGTTTGCCCTCGTCGTGCCATTCGCGATCAGCTCGCCTACGACATTGAGGCGGGTTTTCTCGAGACCATCGGTCGGTCTGATGCGTTTCCGATCGCTGGGGTCCAGAAGTTGACTCCTTCCGATGCGAAGCGCGTTGAGTTTGAGGCTGGCTGGGTATATGTCCTGACTGTGCAGTCTTTGGTGCAGCTGCGGAGCAACAGCCTTTCTGTCTACAGAGAACTCGGTGACATAGCCACGTTGGCTGTATTTGACGAGGGCCACTACGAGCCCAGTAGGGCCTGGTCGCTGGCTATTCGGGACTTGGGCGTGCCCACGGTGTTGGCTTCCGCCACTCCCTTTCGCAACGATTTGTTGGCCTTCGACATCGACGTCGATCACACCTATTCCTACCAGTACTGCCAGGCCGTCGAGGACGGCTACTTGCGCCCAGTTGACTGGCACGACGACATCGTCCCTGCCGACGCTGGTCCCGATACCTTCGCAGAGGCCGTTGTCGAATTCACGGAGGGTCATCTCGGTGCCTGTTCCGGCGTTGCTGATGCCAAGGTGATGGTCCGCTGCGGCACAGCTGAGGGTGTCGAGGCCGTCGCACAGGCGCTGCTGAGTCACAGTGAATCCGTAGTGGCCGTCCACCATTCGTTCGACACGGGTTCGGGTGACGAGCCTTGGCGATTCCGCCATGTCCCTGACGTGAGGGCCCACGATGCCCGCTATTGGGTACACCAGTACAAGCTGCTGGAGGGCGTCGACGAGCCGCGCTTCGCGCTAATTGCGCTCTACGACCCTTTCGGCGATGCCCGATCTGTCGTTCAGCAAGTCGGGCGCGTTCTACGAGTCGCCGCCCCTGGCACACCTGAGCGCGCCCAGGTCATCACCCGTGGCGCCACCCAGGCCAAACGGCAGTGGGATTCTTACCTTCGGTTCGACAAGTCCAGTTCGTCCATTGATGACTCCTTCGCTTTCTTGCAACTGTCCGAAAAAGGCGGTGCCGATTCGATGTCCGACCTCTTCGGACCCGCCGAGAAGTGGATTTATTCGCTAGGCGATTTCCGAAGAGAGTTCAACCCGGATCACATCGAGCCCAAAACTGACCTCCTGATCGCCACAACTACACGTGTCTGCCGGGCCGATGAGAACTTTTCTGCTGAGCAGCTCGCCATTGAGTGTCAAAAGGCGGAGGGCCGCAACCGCATCCAACTGAAGCAGTGGCCCTTCGGAGAGACAACAATCTACCTTTGGATCTCTTTTGAGGAGTCGCCGATAACGAGCGGGTTCCACTTCGCGGACCGCACCCTGGGGTACACCATTACTCGCAGCCGGGAGGGCCTGGTGTTCTATGCGGACTCTGAGGGTTGGACTCCTGACCACCTGCGGAATTTCACCGCCCCGCTTGAACGCAGCCGAATCGAGCGCGCGATCCCCACCGGGAACGGCACACGTCTCGTTGAAGTCAGCCTCGCCAACACTGATCTCGGCTCGCAGGCCGTGCGCTCCAAGACTCTCCGTTCCAGCGACCTCGCCGCATCCTCGGTAGCGCTCAACGACCATGCCCACGCCCCGATGGCCGCACGCATGCGGAGTCCGGCCAACGCCGCGGAGCCCGAGACAGGCACAGGGCGGGTCTTGGATCGCTATATCGGCATAGCCCGAGGCCGCGTTACCGACCGGCAAAAGCCCCTGCCCCTCAGCGACTACCTCAAATGGCTGGACGACATCGACAGCGCCCTCGCCAACAACGAAACAGAACAGGCCATTTTGGGCCGCTATGCAGCCGAAGCCGCCGAACCCGACGACAGCACCCCCCGAAACATCCTCTTAGACTTCGACCACATCCGCGACAGCTGGATTGCGGAATTCGGCGAACTCCAAGTCGACGACACCTGCTGCAGCATCGACTGCGGCTTGGCCGAGACCACCATCAACGACGCCGAGGTCTCCTTCAGCGTTGCCTTTGACGACACAAAAAAGTCCTACAAACTCACGCTTGAGAGCAGTGGCCCCGCTTCCGACACGCCCCTGGAACAGCTGTTTCAGCGCCTCACGAGCGAACAGGCCTTCCGGGTCGTCCCTGCCTCACTGACCCACCTCTACGCATACGGCTCCTGGTACCAGCCGGCGATCGGAGCGCATTCGAGCCACAACGAGTACTGGCAACAGTTCCTCGGCCTGTTCTTTGCTCGCGACGAACTGGCCCAAGCCCACAGCGAGAAGGGAAAGAGCCCATCGAATGGCAACCCGGGCCTACCGGCCAACAGCGCACAGGGCTGGCACCCCGAAACCGTATTCCACCTCTTTGACCGAGACGACTCACCCATCTGCCCGAGATCCAAATGGACTGGCCTGATATGCGACGACGGCGGCCGAAACGAGATCGCGGACTTCATCGCCTACTCGCCAGAGAAAAACGCTGTCTCGCTGGCCCACCTCAAGGCACACTCTGCCCCCAAGCCCAAATCAGCAAGCGCGTTAGCCGAAGTCACCAGCCAGGCAGTCAAAAACCTGCGATATTTGAGCCCCTACGACCAAACCCCTCCACCCAACAAGGCAAGCAGCTGGGACCAACCCTGGAACCACGATGGCATAGGTCCCGTCCCACGACTACGCCGACACCCACAGAGCAAAGACGACGTCCACGACCTCTGGGACCAAATCCGAAAGGCCCTATCCAACCCCCTCACCAGCCGCGAGATATGGATCGTCATCGGAGGGGGATTCTCCAAAGACGGTCTCAAAACCCGCCTCGCCCAAAACAGCCTGACCCCCGAAGATGTGCAACTCTTCTATCTGGTCACCACAACCTGGGCCTCTGCCAACGCGGGCGGCACCGCCCTCAAGATCTTCACGTCTCCATGACTCAACAAACCACCCACCACTATGGAGACAAGCGTGACGACGAGGGGATCGCGTCGAAGCGCCGGGATCGATCTGGGCAGAGTCCGCGGTTTCAGAGCGGCTGCGTCCAGCCTCGGGCGCTTCCTCGATGAGTTTGGCCCGATAGTCGCAGGCATCATCGAGCTGGCCTTGCAGCGTCAGGACCGCCAAGGCGTTCTAGTCGAGCGCCCTTAGCGCCGACGACGAACTGAGCCAACGCTCTCGTTCACCACGCTCAGCCTCGTCGGCCGCTGCGGCCAGCTCTTTGTTGCTCATCGCTCGGGGCTCCATGCAAAATGAGAATGACCATTCCACGCTAGGACAAGCAGGGAATAGCAGAGCATTTGAATGCAATCGTGCAGGACTGGCAGAACTCGACGTCAGTCTCTGAAGCCCCTTCGGGAGCGCACGACCCACAAGGCTCAGACCAAACCGCGCATCGACGCTCCCTGTCGCCCAGGCACCGAACAGAAACCACCGCACGAACACTGCCTCTCGTGACTGCGCCGAGCAGATCATCGCCACTAGCGAGTGCGGCTACATGGCCACCTTCGATCACCACAGGCCGTGCAATTCCCGGAAAGGCTAACCCAGACTGCCGCGAACACGGGTAGGGGTATGTGCATCGGGCCATATAATCGGGCCGCCCTGCACTTTGTTGCAAAGGGCCGTGGCAAACCATGGATGTCTTCTACAAGTACACAACCCATCAGCGGGCGCTGACCTGCATTCCCGAGGCGGGGGACGGGACCCTTCGGGCCACCCAACCCGCTGCCTTAAACGACCCGTTTGAGTGCGCTGTCACGACCAAGTACGTCTTCGACGACCGGCGTGATGAGAACCGGCAGCTCGCGGAAACGCTGACCATGATCAACAGCAGCAAGCCGGTCACAGCCCAAGAGGTTGCACAAGCTAGAGAAGAGCACGGCAGCCTGTTCACCCGCCAGCTATTCGCCGAGCAGGTCTCTACGAGGTTCGGCGTAGTCTCCTTCGCCGCGGACCCGAGCCATCCGCTGCTGTGGTCCCACTACACGGTGGATGGCTCCGGGTTCGTGATCGGCTATGACGCCGCCGAGTTGCGCAAGATCGCTGGGTCAGATGAGTTTCTAAGGCCCGTCGTCTACCAGAATCAGCCCCCCCTCATCGCGGGGCCCATCGTGTTGGCCTCACCGGAGTCCAACCTGCCGATCCTGTTGTCACAAAAGAGCGATCAGTGGTCCTATGAGAGCGAGTGGCGGTTGATCATTGAGCTGAATCGGACTATTGGCACAGGGGAGACAGACCAGCACGGCCAGCCGATAAATCTGGTTCCTATACCCAACGAGGCTGTTGTGAGCGTCCACTACACCGAGAGGACGCCTTCCGCGGCGGTCAAGGCGATCCGCGATCGATTGGCAGACGAGAACAACCGGTATCGAGCCGACAGGCCGCGAAAGCTAATCATGGCCGCAAGTGCCTACAGCTACGAAGAAGCTGAAGATCGGCCGATCCGATAGTAGGACACCCCCAGCAGGGTTCGAACGGTTGTCGTTTGCCCTATTTGTAGACCCAGATGACTCGATCATGGCATTTCATTCCACAGTCGGTCCCACAGTGGCGTCGGTGTGCTGGGTCGGTTCATGTCGATTGAAGAAACAAGACTTGCTTCGTTGTTGGCTCGGCTACTTGAGCGCTAAGCCGCTCGGCCTGTTGGAGAAACGACGGCCATTATCTGGTGTCATGGGAACCGCGGCGTGTATGACTCTGTTGCCAAAGCCGCTTGCACCCCGAAGGCCTCGTCGCAATTTGGGTATGAGCTGTGAGAGAAAGAGGGGCTGAGCATGTTTGGCGTCTCTATCAGGGTGTTTGACAGCCCTTCGAATTCTGCTGTGGGCGCACTTTGTGATGTCGCGAGGCATCGGAGCGTTGTGAACCGGTGCGGGGCCGTTGTCCTGAAACGACACTTCGAACCGGTTGCGTGAAGACGCGATCCGCTTTCAGGCGGGTGTGGGGATGCGGATGAGCTCAAACACCGGCAGGGAGTAGGTGGTCAAATCCCCTGGTCAGCCTCACTGGCGATCACTTGAACAGCCTCGTCATGCAGTTCCCGAGAGAATGTCTGGAATTGGGCAACGAGGGCCACGAACATACCCTGATTCAACGCACTGGTGTACCACCGCCGCCCTGGTCCCTGCCCGC
>JAJDTA010000128.1 GCA_022827405.1 Acidimicrobiia bacterium | reverse complement strand
ATCCGGGAAACCCTCCAGAGTCGGGTATGCCAATCCAGGCCGCGTCGCCTACCGAGCTGATCTCGTAGGCACCGAACAACGCCGCCGCCACGCTGCCGGTGACGATTCCGATGAGCGGCGACCACAGCCGCCAAACGCCCGAAGCCCGCAAGAAGAGCACAGTGGACACCACCAGCGTCACCAAGGCGACGGTCGGCCCCGCGGCCTCGGGCGCGTCGGCCGGCACGTCATGGAGCCGGTCGAGCGCCACCGGCAGGATGGTGGCTGCAATCAGCATCAGCACCGTGCCGGTGACCACCGGCGTGACCACCCGGCGCAGAAACGGCAGCCAGAAGGCCAGCACCAAGTAGAACAGCGAGGCCACCACGGTGAGGCTGGCCAACAGCTCCGGCCCGCCCTCGGCCAGCGCCAGCACCGAGATGGCAATGAAGTTCGGGGTCGGCCCCATGATCAAGATGTGCCCAGCACCGAATCGGGGAAATCGGGTGGCCTGCAACGCGGTCAGCACTCCCGCGATGATCAGTGCCGCAAACAGCGCCCAGGTGAAATACCCCGCGTCCTGGCCCCCGGCCCGAGCGGTGATGACCACGATCGACACGATCGGGGCCAGCGCCAGCACCACCCCTTGCAAGCCAGCAACGGCCGTTACACCTGGGGGGCAGTGCCCGTCCGGTTCGTATGAGATGGCGTCGCTCATGGCCGGAGCGAACAGGTGATCTCGCGGGTTCGCATAGACAGAAAAGCTAACGCGGAACGCTGAGCTGGTTTAGAGCTTGGCCTCGCGGGGATCCCAGAGGGCTCGGAGGGATTCTCCGATGCGGTTCAGCGACAGCACGGTGAGGAACATCATCACTCCGGGCACGAACACGATGTGGGGGGCCTTCTCCAGCAGATTCGGATCGCGGCCCTCCTGGATCATGTTCCCCCACGTGGGCGTGCTGATGGGATCGATGCCCACCCCCAAGAAGGCCAATGAGGTCTCCGCCACGATCACCACGGCCACCACGATGAAGGCGTAGGAGGCCAACGGCAGAGCCACGTTGGGCATGATCTCCCGGAACAGAATGCGGCTGTTGGACGCTCCCATGGCCTTGGCTGCGGTGACGAATTCCCGAGCCGCGAACGTCAGTGTGTTGGCGCGCGACAGTCGTCCCATGGTGGGGATGCTCAACACCGATAGCGCGAGCGTGATCACAAGCACGCTGCCTCCGAAGATGGCCACGATGGAAAACAGCAGGATCAGGGCGGGGAAGGCCAAAACGGCGTCGGTGATGATGTTGAAAGTCCCCTCGATTGCCCCCCGAAAGTAGCCCGCAGCCATGCCGATGACCGATCCCGCCGCCAGGCCAATGCCCACTGCGCCCAAGCCCACGATCAGGGAGATTCGCGCCCCCCGGATGCTCTGGTTCATAACGCTCTTGCCCAGCCGATCGGTTCCCAGGGGCTCGTCAGTGGTGAACGACGGGGGCCGCTCCCGGTCTTGGAAGTCGGCGTCCAAGCTGTCGAACATCCCGGCCACTTGCAAGAACACAAAGAGCACCAGGATGAACAGCCAAACCATAGATATCCATACGGTCGCGTCGACCCGGGACCCAAACATGGCCCGAATCAGCTGCCCTACCCCGGTGAGGATGCCGTATATCCCTCCGAGGGCGAGGATCACCTGAAGCCAGGCCGCGCCGTCGTAGGTAACCAAGAGCTGTATCAGCAGCAAGGCCAGCCCGATGACCAATCGGGCGCTTCCTTCCCGACCGAGGCGAGCGCGGCGACCCCTCTCGGGATCGTCTACAAGCTGGGCCTCAGGCTCGGCAACGACGCCAGTGATGTCAGCCACGTCTAATCCTCGGATCAAGCAGGGCGTACGTGATCTCCACCAGCATGTTCAACATGATGTAGGCCACCGCCACCACCAGCACCAGTCCTTGCAGCACTACCAGGTCATTGCCGGTGATGGAGTCCACCATCTTGAGCCCCATTCCCGGGAGCTGGAACAGCACTTCGATGATGACGGTGCCGCCGATGAGCCGGCCGGTGCTCACCCCGGCCAATGTGATGAGGGAGAACGACGACGGCCGCAGGGCGTGGCGGAACAACACGTGGGCGGGCGACATGCCCTTGGCTCGGGCCGTCAGCACGAAGTCGTTTTGCAGGGTGGCCATCATGTCGGCCCGCAACAACCGCTGGAACACGGCAATCTCAGTCAGAGACAACGCGACCACCGGCATGATCAAGCGGCGGGAATGGTCCCACCAGTCCCACTCAGTGAGCCGCGTCCACCCTTGGGGCGGCAATATGTCGAGTTGGTTGAACAAGATGAAGATCAACAGGATGCCGACCAAAAACTGGGGCAAGGAGATAGCGGCAAACGATGCCGCGTTCAACGCTCGATCCACTCTTCGTCCCGCCCGATAGGCGGCATACACCCCCAGCGGAATGGCCAGAATCAGCGCCAGAGCCTGGGCTACCACCGTCAATTCCAGGGTGATGGGCAGCCGCTGTCGAATGGTGTCGGAGACTTTCAGGCCCTGGGTTCTTACCGACTCGCCCAGATCACCGGTAAGCGCATCCCCCAGCCACTTGCCGTATCGCACGATGACGTTTTCATCGAGTCGAAGCTCCCGGTTGACCAACTCCCGGGCGGCGGGCTCCTGGGCCCGCTCTTGTCCCAACAGGCGAATGGTGGGATCACCGGGCAGCAGCTCCACATAGAAGGAGGAAAAGAAGCTCACCAGGATCAGCACCGGAATGATCCGGATGATGGTGCGCCCGATGGTCTTCAATTTCTCTTCACCTCCCCCTGCGTGCGGGCTCTAGCCCCATAGATGATGCCCCATAGAACAGGGGGTGGGCACGGACCGTGCCCACCCCCTGTTCTCAAATGAGCTTCTTGGCTAACCCTTAGCGGTGAATTCCAAGAGGATGATGCCGGCGTCGGTCTGGAACACACCAGACACCTCGTCAGACCAGTAGTAGCCGACCTCGGGCTTGTTGAGCACGATAACCGGAACTTGGCGGGCAAACTCGCGCTGGAAGCGGCTGTAGCCCTCGTAGCGCTCCTCGAAGGTAAGGCCTTCACGGCCCGCCTTGAGCGAAGCGTCGAATTCCGGATAACACGCCTTGGCCCAGTTGCGGGATGAGAGGTTGGGGCCGCAAACGCCGTCCTCGGAGGCATCGCCGAAGTACACGTCGTACATGTAATCGGGATCGCCCACCGGAATGGCCCACGGATTGGCCACCGCCTCGCCGCCGAACACAGCGCCGACCATCTCGCCGACCTCCACGCAATTGGCCGAGGCGGAGATGCCAACCTCGCTCCACATGGCAACCAATGTCTCGGCGAGAAGCACGTTCTCCGGCGAGGTGGTGCAGAAGGTGTTGAATTCCAGCGGACCGCCCAACTCGGCCTCGCATTCGGCCAGCGCGGCAACAGCTGCATCGGGGTCATAGCCGGGCAGCACTGCCTCGGGATCGGTCCACGGAGAGCCCGGCCTCATCAAGCTGCGGATCATGTTGTTGACCCCGTCGTATACGACCTCGTTGACCGTCTCGTAGTCAACGGCGTGGGCTGCGGCTACCCGGCACGCCCGGACGTTGAACGGCTCCTTCTGGTTGTTGAGCATCCAGTAGCCACCGTGGTTGTCAATACGGGAGGTGGTGTTGACGCCCTTGGAGATGGCGTCCTGCAAGTTTTGGGGATGGCGGTCGAAGGCAATATCGAGGTCGCCGGCATTGAAGGCGTTGTAGCGCTGGGGCGGTTCGATAATGGGCTTGAACACAATGCTGTCCAAATACGGGCAACCCTCGCGGAAGTAATCCGGGTTGCGCACCACAACGGCCTGGTCGTCTTGGACCCATGATTCGAGGATGAACGGGCCGGCACCCACGCCAACCGGATTGATGTTGACGTCGGAGTTGAGCCCGGTTTCTGGGTCCTGGCCAGCCTGATAGGCGGTGGGCGACATCATCCACGCCATGCGGGAGGCGAAGATCTGCGCGAACACCGCGTTCTTGCTGGTGGCGGTGATCTCGATGGTGTAATCGTCGATCTTCTCCCACGAATCGATCAGATCAGCCTGAGCCCGCGACTGCGACCCGATATCGGGATTCTGATGGTGCTCGATGTTCCAGATCAACGCGTCGACATTCAACGGGGTGCCGTCGGTGAAGTTGATGCCCTCGCGCAGCTTCAGAAGGAACACCTGATTGTCTTCAGTGGTGATGCTCTCGGCCAGGCCGGGAATCAGCTGGCCAGTCTTGAAGTCCTCGTAGAACAGCGCGCCGTAGATGGCGATCATCTGCGTGCCGCCCAGCGAGGCCCCGCCCTGGATCGTGGTGGGGTCCCATCCGGTGATCTCACCGAACATGCCGATGGTGAGGGTGCCGCCTGTCGGCCGCCCGTCGGAGCAGTCGGTGGTGAGGATCTCACCAGAGATATACCCGGTGCTGCCGGTGGGCACGCCGCCGGTTTCTTCCACTTCCACCTCTTCGGAGCCCTCGATGGCCACTACCGGCTCGTCTTCTGGCTCTTCAGCGGGGGCTTCCGCGGGAGCCTCCTCCGCGGGAGCCTCCTCCGTGGGAGCCTCCTCGGCAGGACCTTCGTCTGCTGGCTCGTCGTCTGCGGGTGCGGGTGTCCCGGCGGTTACCCCTGGACCGTCGTCATCGTCGTTGCCGCAAGACACGGCAAACACGGTGAGCGCCAACAGGACGGCAAGAAGCCTCAACCAACGCGATTTCATGAGCATGACCCCCTCGGGTTTGGCTATGGGCAGCCGAGCCTCAACCGACTGCAAGTTGCCAGACCTTAGGGACTTGTTGAGAGTGCGCGCAAAGTCTCGGCGCAGCTATGACTGCAATCGGGTGGCGGCGGGGGCAAGCTCCCGTTCCAAACGGTCGGCAATGACCCGAAAGTACGGCAAAGACTCGCCGATGGGATCGGGAATCTCGTCGGCGGCCCGGCCGATAAACCGGTTGCTGGATTGGGTGTCGCGCTGGGTGTGCAGCCGGGCCACCCATGCTTTGGCGTCATCCCCGTTGCGGTTGCCCACCTGGCTCGCAAGACGGCTCAGCTCGGCGGGCAGGAAAGTGGCCGCCGCCTTGGCCTCGCTGCGGGCCGCCACCGACCAGCCGTGGTTGCGGGTCATGACCACGATCAGATCTGACTCGTCCACCAGATACTCCGAGAGCCGGCGGCTGCGATGGGCCGACAAGTCCAGCCCCCGCTCGGCCATGGCGGCGATGGCGTACTCATGGGCGGGCTGACCGCTCCAGTCCATGGTCCCGGCCGAGCCCACCTCGGCGTCGGGGGCCAGATGGGCGAACAACACCTCGGCCATCGGCGAGCGGCAGATGTTCCCCGTGCAGACAAACAGAACCTTGATGGGCGCAGTCTACGGCCAGCTCAATCCAACGATTGCCCATCGCCCCTGGGAACGGTATGGTCGGGCAGCGCCATCGGAACCGGCATCGTGTTTTGGCACAGGGTTCCCCACTTAACCGACATACAAGGAAAACCCGATGCCGGTCACCGAGATCCAACGCACCGAACTCGTCAACCGACTGGTCAAAGTAATCGGAGAGGAGCACGCCGAAACCCTCATGCAGTGCACCTTCCCAGACGGCCGCGACCAACTCGCCACCAAGGATGACCTCAGGACCCTCGAAACCAACCTGCGAGCCGAGTTCGCCGAGTTCAAGAGCGAGATCAGAACCGAGCTCGCCGAGTTCAAAAGCGAGATCAGAACCGAGTTCGCCGAGTTCAAAAGCGAGATCAGAACCGAGCTCAGAACTGAGATTGCCAAGCTCACTCGCTACGTCGCATTCATGCTGGTCGGCTTCATGATCACCCTATGGGCCACCATGATTCCCATTGCCATCGCCACCTGATCCCGACCGCCGGTAACGCCTTTCGTGATCGGGCAGGTCGGGCGGTGGGGCTCTGAAGCTGCCCGGTTCCTAAGCTCAACCCATGGCAGGTCCGATGGATGGCGTGAAGGTGGTCGAGCTCGGGGTGTGGGTGGCCGGCCCCGCGGCGGGTGGGATCCTCAGTGACTGGGGGGCCGACGTGGTCAAGATCGAGCCCCCCTCGGGCGACCCGTCCCGCACGTTCCAGCGGATGCTGGGCGGGGACATGCCCACCAATCCGGTGTTCGAACTCGACAACCGGTCGAAGCGCTCGGTGGTGGTTGATCTGACCCAGGCCGAAGGCCGGGTCATCGCGGCCGAGATCATCGACGACGCCGATGTGTTCCTCACCAACCTGCGGCTGAGCGCGCTCCAGCGGCTGGGTCTGGACTACGAGTCGCTGGCCGCCCGCAATCCAGCGCTGATCTACTGCGCCATCACCGGCTACGGGCTCGAAGGGCCCGATGCCGACCGCCCCGCCTACGACATCGCCGCCTTCTGGGCCCGCTCGGGCATTGCCGCCCAGCTCACCCCGCCCGGCGGCGCTTTGCCGTTTCAGCGGGGCGGAATGGGCGACCACAACGTGGGCCTGGCCGGCGCGGCGGCCATCAGCGCGGCGCTGTACCACCGAGAGCGCACCGGCGAGGGCCAGATGGTGTCGTCGTCGCTGTTCCGGGAGGGCATGTACACCATCGGCTTCGACATCAACGTGCTGTTGATGTGGGGTCTCAACATGGCGGTGGGCACCCGGGAGGCCATGGGCAACCCGGCCATCAACAACTACACCGCGGGCGACGGGCGGCGGTTCTGGGTAGT
>JAJDTA010000034.1 GCA_022827405.1 Acidimicrobiia bacterium | reverse complement strand
CCGTAGAGCCGCACCAAGCGGTCGACCAGCGGGCGCTCAAGCCCTGTAGTGGCCGCCACCGTTGCGGCGTGGGCGTCGAGGTTCGATGACAGGTCGCCCCCGGGGATCGGATCGGGGCCCGGCCCCGCCCCCAGCGACCGTCCCAGCCGTTTGGCCACGAAATCGAGCACCGTCTTTGCCATGGTGCGAAAGCCGGTGAGTTTGCCACCCGCGATGGTGATCATCCCCCCGGTTCCCACCCACACCTCCTCTTTGCGGGAGATCTCGGCGGCCTCTTTGCCCTTCTGGGCCACCAGGGGGCGCACACCTGACCAGGCCGCCACAACATCGTCGAACCCCAGCGGCTCAACGTCGAAGTATCGCTCCAACGGTTTCAGCAGGTACTCCACATCGATCTGCTCGATTTCGGGCCACAGAAGCCGGTCGCCGCTGTAGTTGGTGTCGGTGGTGCCGATGGCCACGGCGTCGCCCCGGGGCAGCACGAAGATGCTGCGCTTATCGGCAGTGTTCATGATCACCAGGTTCTGCACCGGGAGCCTCTCGGCGAGCACCACCACATGCACCCCCTTGGAGGGATGGAGTCGATCGTTGGCGGCGGGCTTTTCGAGGCGGGCCAATCGCTCCACCCACGGCCCGGTGGCGTTGACCACGGCGCTGGCGCGGATTTCCACCCGGTCGCCGCTGAGCTCGCATTCGGCCACAACCCCGTTGATCTGGTTGCCCTCCCAGATCACGTCCACTACCGGCAGCCTGCTCGCCACCTGGGCACCAGCGCCCACGGCGTCGCGCAGCACGGCCAGCACCAGCCGGGCGTCGTCGGTCATGTACTCCCGGTAGGCGCACGCCCATGGGTACTCGTCTTGGCGCAGGCATGGCTCGTGGTCAGCGAGGGCATCGCGGTCCCAGCTGAGGTGGAGGTCGGCGTCGCCTACCGCGCCGAGCTTCTCATAGGTGCCGATCCCAGCCCGGATCTTCATGAGGCTGGCCCGACTGCGAGCTGGCACCACCATCCAGCAGGGCTCGGCCAGATGGGGCGCCATCTGGTGTACCGCCTGGCGCTCCCGCGCCGTCTCCCGCACCATCCCGACCTCGCCCATGGCCAAGTAACGCAACCCGCCATGGATCAGTTTGGAGGAGCGGGACGAGGTTCCCGCGGCAAAATCGCTGGCCTCCACCAGCGCCACCCGCAGCCCTCGCCGGGCCGCATCCCGGGCCACCCCCGCTCCGGTGATCCCCCCGCCAATGACAGCAAGATCAAACCGCTCGCCCGCCAACTCGGCCAACAGCCCAGGCCGTGAACTCGGCGTCAGCGAGGTCGTAGGTGCAGGCTCAGGCACTGCCTACCTATGTCTGTCGATACCCATTACCAGTTCTTCCAGTAGCGGGAGGGAATGGGGCCGGCTTGGTCTTGGTACTTGGAGCCGGCCTCGGAGGAGCCGTAGGGGTTCTCGGCGGGGGTGGTCATGCGGATGAAGGAGATCTGGCCGATCTTCATACCGGCATAGAGGGTGATGGGCAGGGTGGCCACGTTGGACAGCTCCAAGGTGAGGCGGCCGTTCCATCCTGCGTCCACGAACCCGGCGGTGGAGTGGATCAACAGCCCAAGGCGGCCCAGCGACGACTTGCCCTCCAGCCGGGCCACCAGGTCGTCGGGAATCCGCACCCGCTCCAGGGTGGAGCCCAGCACGAACTCGCCGGGATGGAGGATGAACACCCCGTCGGGTTCGATCTCCACCGGCTCGGTGAGGGCGTCCATGTTCCGCTTGACGTCGATCAGCCCCTCGGTGTGGTTGCGGAACACCCGGAAGTGCCGATCGATGCGCAGGTCGACCGATGAGGGCTGGATGGCGCCGTCGGCCAGCGGCTCGATCTCGATGCGGCCCGCCTCCAGCTCCTTGCCGATGGAGACGTCGGAGAGGATCACCTTTTGGGGGCGAAGAAGCTGCGCACCAACGGCTCGTAGTGCTCGAGGGGCGGGGTGGGATAGGACGGGTCGAACGCAGGCATGTCGTATTCGGCGCAGAACTCAGCGCAGCGGTCGTAGTGGGGGTGGTCGGCGTAAGCGTCTCGGCTGTTGCGATCGAGGCCCACGTGGTGCCAGAAGTAATAGCCCTGGAAGACACCGTGCATCTGCACCATCCAATGGTTGGCCTCAGAAACGAACGGCTTGAGGATGGCGGCAGCCAGATCGGGGTGGTTGTAGGGGTTGAGCAGATCGCCGATGTCGTGCACCAGCGCGCACACCAGGTACTCGTCATCGCGGCCGGCCCGTTCGGCCCGGTGAGCGGTTTGAATGCTGTGGGTCAACCGGTCCACGGCAAAGCCCTGGGGCCCGGAGGCTAGCTCCCGCAGCTCCCGCAGTATCCGGTCGGCCAATCCCTGCTCCAGGTAGTGGTGGGCTGGAGCGGTGGCCGCCCAGTCTTCAGCGGTGGACTCGTCCATGCGGGTGAACGTGGCTTGAGTCAGCGTGGCCATGCCCGAAGCCTACGACATGGATGTCGCAACGACACCCCCGCCATGGGCCGTTTTGACCACTACATTGCAGGGCTGATGCGAGCGGTGGTTTTCGAAGATGGCCAGGCGACGATCGGTGAGCTGGACGACCCGGAGCCGGGCCATCGTCAGCTTCTGGTGGCGGTGCGGGCCGCAGGACTGAACGGGGCCGACCTAGCCCAGGCCAAGGGGGGTTACTCGCCGCCGCCGGGTGTGCCGACCACCGGAGGGCTGGAGATGGCCGGCGAGGTGGTGGCCACCGGTCCGGGCTGCCAGCGATTTTCGACGGGTGACCGGGTCATGGCGGTTGTCCAAGGGGGAGGGCAGGCTGAGCGGTGCGTGGTGGACGAACCGCTGGCCATGCCGGTGCCCGAGTCGATGGACTGGGAGAGCGCCGGGGGATTTCCCGAGGTGTTTGCCACCGCCTACGACGCCCTGTTCACCCAGGCTGGCCTGGCCATGGGGGAGCGGGTGTGCGTTCATGGCGCGGCCGGAGGGGTGGGCGTGGCCGCGGTGCAACTGGCCGCAGCCGCCGGCGCTCAGGTGACCGCGACCGTGCGCAACCCCGACTCTCGCGGCGCGGTCGCCGAACTGGGGGCACACGCCATCGACCCTGCGGACTTCACTGATGCCGGTCCGTTCGATGTGATCCTAGAGCTGGTGGGCGCCCCCAACTGGCCCGCCAACCTGAAAGCCCTGGCCACCGAAGGGCGCATTGTGGTGATCGGCGTTGGCGCAGGGTCGGAGGTCACGCTGAACCTGGCGCTGCTCATGGTCAAACGCCTCCGGCTGTTCGCCTCCACACTGCGTCCCCGCCCACTGGAGCAGCGCGCCACCGTCGCCCGGTTGGTAGAGCGCCACGTGCTCCCACTCGTGGAATCAGGTCGAGTCCAAGTGCCCATTGCCCGCACCTTCCCGCTGGCCGAGGCGGCCGCGGCCTACGAGTACTTCGCCGTCCCCGGCAAGCTCGGAAAAGTTGTGCTAATCCCCTAGGAGAATCGGGAACCTGAGGGTTGAATTGGTACGTCCAAATGGCATGACAAAGACGATCTGGCTGCTGGTGGCGCTGTGCTGCATTGCTGCGGCGTGCGGTTCCGAGGGCTCGCCGCCAACATCGGAGGCAACCGCGACCGCGGTATTGACATCAACTCCTGTTTCGACGCCAACAGCAACTCCCACTCCGGTTGACTCGCCGATTCCCCCGCCCACTTCCGCGCCCACACCGGAGCCGACGCCTTCGCCCACGCCGGTACCCACGCCAGTGCCAACCTCGGCGCCGACGCCGGCACCCACGCCATCGCCGACCCCGGTCCCGACGCCGGCACCCACGCCAGCGCCGACCCCGGTCCCCACACCGGTCCCGACCCCCGCACCCACCCCGGCTCCGACGGCGGCACCCACCCCGACCCCCACAGCTACTCCGGAAGTGCAATTGGTGTCTGATCGGCTGCCCGCCGATCCCGCTGCCCCAGCCGCCAACTGGGTTGGGGGAGTCAACGCCGCCGGGTGGAGTTTCCACCGGCACCTGGCGGGGAATGCGGTATCCAGCCCGATCAGCATCGGAGTGGCCTTCAGCCTGAGCCGGGCGGGAGCATCACCGGACTCCGCCGCGGCACTCGACAGGATCTTCGGATTCCCCGAAGAGGGCACGCACCGAGCAGCCAACGCCGTCGATCTCAGTCTGGCCAAAGCCTCGGTGGAGCCCACCATCCTGGAAGTGGCCAACCGGCTCTTCCCCGACCACCAATTCTCGCCTCGGCGCGAATTCCTCAACATCGCCACTGCCCACTACGGCGCCGACCTCCAGACCGTCGACACCTCCAACGGCGCCGAAGCGGCCGACGCCATCAACGGCTGGGTATCAGAGCGCACTCGCGGTCTCATCCCCGTGATCGTCGATCCAGGCGTTGTCCAGAATCAAGAGCTGGTGATGGTGAACACGGTGTACATGAAGGCCGACTGGCTTATGCCGTTTCTTACCGAGTTCACCAGCGAGCGCCCGTTCACCACTAGTGGCGGCCAAACGGTGACGGTGCCTTTCATGCACGACCGGGTGCCTCTTCCCCGTCGCTTCGTCCAGATGGAAGGTGCCGACGCCGTGGAGTTGCCCTACGTGGGCCAAGAGCTGGCCATGTGGCTCATAGTCCCCCACGAGGTAGATGGCCTGGCCGCCGTCGAGGAGTCGCTCGATGCGGAGACCCTGATTGGGTTGGGCAACGCCGCTCAGATGGGCTCGGTGAGCATCACGATGCCCAAATGGGAGCAGACCCTGCCGCCCGCCGACCTCTTCAAGTGGCTCTGCCCGCTCGGGTTCTGTCGCGGCGCGGGCTTCGAAGGCATCGCACCCGGAATCTTCATGTCCGCTGCGCTGCACGGTGCCAAAGTGATCGTCGATGAGAAGGGCACCGAAGCGGCCGCCGCCACCGCCACCGCCTTCCCCACATCACTACCCCCCGAACCCGACCTCACCGTCGTCGCCGACCGCCCCTTCCTGTGGGCCATCGTCCATCAACCAACCGGCGCAATCCTGTTCGTCGGCCGCCTGGTTAACCCCCAGGGCTAGTCACAAGCGATGTCGCTGGTGGACAAGGAACAGTTCAAGCCATTCGGGGTGCGCCCAAACCGACACGCACCGGTCATCCGAATTTGGCTAATGTTCCGGACACCTGCGGGTGTAGTTCAGTGGTAGAACCCCAGCTTCCCAAGCTGATGACGCGAGTTCGATTCTCGTCACCCGCTCCACGATGACGGGGCAGATCTATTTGGGCACAGTGGCCATCGAGCCGAACCGTTGGGGTTTGGCCGAGCCCGGCGGGCATCCGTTGATCCGGGTGTCCGAGTGGCTGGCGAACATCGGCGAGGTGGGGTTCGACGGATTGGAGCTGTGGGAGCGCCACGCCCGATCGGTACCGGATGAGGAACTGGACGCGCTGTTGGCATCGGAGATCCCCATAAGAATCCTGAGTTGCTACACCAGTTGGGACGAGCCCGATGATGCCGACCGAGCCGAGACTGCGGCGTGGATCGGTCGGGTGGGAGCACAGGGCATCAAATTCAACGTGGGCAGCGACCCCGACTCCATCGCCGATTACACCGAGCGGCTCCGGCGGTTCGAGGCCGAGGTTCCCGAGAGCGCCCGGCTGCTGTGCGAGTGCCACTTCGGAACGGTGGCCGAAGACCCTGAGGTGGCTCGCACCATGTTTGACTCCATCGCCGACGCCGACCGTCTGGGGGCCATCGTCCACGTGCATCCCGGAGCCCGAGACGAGTGGTCAGAGCCTCTTGGCGTGCTCGGCGACCGGGTGCGCCACGTTCACGTCCAAGTGGCCGAATACCCCCAATCCACCAGCCCAGCCGAATTGAGCGAGATCCTGCGCCCCGCCGCCGAAGCCATAAGCGCCGCATCCCCGACCGCCACCTGGACCATCGAGTTCTCCCACGGCATGTGGGGCTTCGGCCGCGACGACGCTGAGTACGACAACCCGGCCTACATCCTCCAGTCCGCCCAACGCGACCTCGAAGCCCTCCGAGCAGCGCTCTGATCAGCCTCTTCGCAAGGGGCTGTCAGTAGCGGATAGCGCGACTGGGGCAGAGCGTCTCTGCTTCTTCGACGGCATCTCGCTCGGATTCGGGCGGATGCTTGTCGATGACGTGCGCCAGTGCATCATCGCCTAGCCGGAACACCCGGGGCGCGACCCGCTCGCAGTAGCCCACCCCCTGGCACTGGAGGTGGTCGACGGTGACGTGCAGTTGCTCCTCGCCCATGGCTCGCCTACAACTTGGTAAGCAGGATCGGGAAGCGGCCGTAGGCGTCGTGGTGGCTGGCCTCGGTGTAGGCCGGCGGGTCGTCGGGGTCGATCTCGGCGCCGGCTTCGTAGAGGGCGCTGGCAATGTTGACCAGAGTGCCGTCGGTGCCCTCGTCGTTGTCGGTGCGGGCCGAAAGGCCGGTAACCAAGGTGCGGCCGATGCAGATGTGCTCGCCGCCGCCGAAGGTCAAACCCCAGGGTTTCACTGCGCTCACCTCCCGATATGGTTTGAATTCTCCGGCGTCGGGGCCGTACACCTCGGGATCGCGATTGGCCGGGGTGAACAGGCACGCCACCCGCTCATCGGCGGCGATGGTCTTTCCGGTGCTCAACGTGATGTCCTCGTTGGCGATCCGCAGCAAAGCGGGGGATGGCAGGTGCAGGCGTAGTGTTTCGTGGGCGGCCCGCTTGATGAATTCCCGGTCGGACACTTTGGAGCGATCCTCGGGGTGGGCGTCGAACCATTCGTCGAGGTGGGCGATCAGGTGGGGCACCGAATGGGTGGTGGTCTGGGTGGCCGCCACCAGGAACAGGCAGGCCTCCCGAATGGGCAGCCCCTCATCCCAATCGTCGTTCCAGTGCAGATAGAGCATGGTGATCAGATCGACGGGGAGGTCGTCCCGCTCGATCTCACCCCGGTGGAAGCGCTCGATGAGGGCCCGGCGACGGGCCACCGATGAGGCGAAGAAGTCGCGGTCGAACTCCTCGCGCACCGCCAGGATGCGCCTGATCACCTCATCGTGGTCTTCGGTAGACCATTCGACGGTGGCCCCGGTGCCGAGCAGCTCGACATATTCCCGGAACGCAGTGGTCCGCTCGGGCGTGTCCACCCCATCGATCCCAGTGGTGGCCGCGGCAATACGGGCCAGCATGGTGCGCAGCAGCACGCAGAGGTCGGCTCGAACAATGCCGTCGTCTCCGCGGTCGCTCCGGCACTCCTCCAGCGTTTTGCCGATCAGGGGAATCAGCTCGGTGTGCTCGTAGTACTCGAGTGCGGCCTTGGCAAACAGCGGAGCCTCCAGACGGCGGCGTTCGAAGTGCTCGTCGCCGTCGATGGTCAACAGGGAGCGCCCGAAGAACGGCTGGCTCTCCTGGTGCGATCCTTGTCGGAAACTCCGCGACCGCAGAATCTCGTCGATCTCGGCATAGGTGGTGAAGTGCTGCAACCCCACAATGTGCGGGGGCGGCGGCATCTCTCGAATGGTGGGCTCTCGAGTCGTCACGTTTGGACCTCCCGTGCGAACCAGAAGATAGCCGGTGAGCAATCGAGCATCTTTGGAGCCACTAGCGTGCGGAGGGCATGCCGGTTTTGCTGGGGGCTTTGGCGTCGGGGCTGATCGGCGTTTCCGACTACTTCGGGCGGTATTGCAGCCGGCGCGCCCAGGCCATGACTGCGGTGGGCACCGCTTTTGTGGGCGGGCTGGGCATCACGATGGTGCTGCTTGCGGTGGTGCCCAGCGCCATCACGGCGGCCGGCCTATTGCTGGGGGCTGCCTCGGGAGTTCTCATTGCCATCGCCCTGTCGTGTATGTGGCACAGCTTGGCCGTGTCCTCCTCGGCCATCGCGTCGCCCATCGTGGCCGCATTCACCGCATTGGGGCCGCTGACCTACGGGCTGGCCACCGGCGAGCGACCCACATTGGCGGCCAACATTGGCATTGGGGTGGCC
>JAJDTA010000136.1 GCA_022827405.1 Acidimicrobiia bacterium | reverse complement strand
GGCCTTGTTGGCGGTCACCACCACCTTCTCGGCGTTCACGATGATCACGTGGTCACCGGTGTCGAGGTGGGGCGTGAATCCGGGCTTGTGCTTGCCCCGCAAGATGCTGGCCACCTCGGTGGCCATCCGACCGAGGATGAGCCCCTCGGCATCCACGACGTGCCACGCGCGTTCGATGTCTTTGATTTTCGGGGTGTAGGTGGGCATCGGGTTTCCTTCGGACGCGATCCCGGAACGGTAATGATACGGCCCCCACCAGGGGACTGACAACTGCCCCAGCGAGTGTTGCGCCCTGGGGATGGCGAAGGATTACGAATAGGAGACCAACCAGAGGCAGAGGCCGTGGGGTGGGGCCAGATTGGGGACTTCGGCGCGGTCTTTGGCGGCCAGGATGGTGGCCATGACCTCGGGGGGGCGGCGGGCGGCGCCGATATCCACCAGGGCGCCGGTGATGGAGCGGACCATCTGGTGGCAGAAGGAGGAGGCCTCGATTTCGAAGCGCACCAGGCCTTGATCGGCTTTGTGCCACTCGGCCCGACAGACATTGCGCACCCGGGACTTCTCCGTGCCGTCGGCGGTGTGCTGACGGCGGCAGAACGAGGAGAAGTCGTGTTCGCCCACAATGGCAGTTGCCGCCTCGTTCATGGCGTCGATGTCCAGTGGCTGAGGACAGTGCCAGGCGGTGGCGGCCAGAAATGGATCGGGCACGTCTCCGTTCAAGACGGTGTAGTGGTAGGTGCGACTGGTGGCGTCGAAACGAGCATCGAAATCGTCGGGAGCGGCCTCAATGTCGCGTACCACGATGGCCGGGGCCAACATTCGGTTTACTGCGGTATGAGTACGGGGGAGGTCGGCATCTTCGGGAGCATCGAAGCTCACCACCTGACCCCAGGCATGGACGCCGGTGTCGGTGCGGCCAGCGCAGGTCAGCTCGACCGATTGGCGCAGGCAGCGGGAAAGGGCGTCGGTCAGGTCGCCGCCGACCGTGCGAACTCCTTCGTTGACGGCGAATCCGTGGAACGACTCGCCGTGGTAGGCGACCGTCGCTCGTACCCGCACGGCCGCTGGGGAGCTAAACCAGCTCGATGCGGGCCATGGGGGCGTTGTCGCCGTAGCGGGGCCCCAGCTTGAGAATGCGGGTATAGCCGCCGGGCCGGTTGGCATAGCGGGGGCCGATGTCCACCATGAGCTTGTCGGCGATTTCCGCGTCTCCCAGGTGGGCCAGGATCTGACGGTGGTTGTGCTGTCCGCCCTTTTTGGCCTTGGTGATGAGCTTCTCCGCCACCGGGCGCATGGCTTTGGCCTTGGCCTCGGTGGTGGTGATGGCCTCGGCGGCGATCAGCGAGGCCACCAGGTTGGCCATCATCAGCTTCTGGTGCTGCGAGCTGCCGCCGAAGCGGCGTCCTTTGCGGGGTCGTCCGGGCATGGTGTTCCCTGTTCTACGACCGGGGGCCGGCCAGGGCGAGGCCCCGCTCGTCCAATTTCTCGTTGACCTCGTCCAGCGATTTCTGGCCAAAGTTGGTTATGGCCAACAACTCGTCCTCGGTGCGGGCCAGCAATTCGCCGATCATGTTGATTTGGGCTCGCTTGAGGCAGTTGCGGGGCCGTTCGGAAAGCTCCAAGTCTTCGATGGGCAAATCCAGGTCGGGGGCGCCGGCGAGAGCACTGCCCGCCTCTGCCATGCCCAGCCCCTGGGGCTCGTCGCTCATCTCCTCCACCAACTGCACCAGGGTCCGCAGGGTGGCACCGGCCGAGGCCAGAGCATCCTGGGGTGTGATGGAGCTGTCGGTCTCGATGTCGAGCACCAGCCGGTCGAACTCGGTGGACTGCTCCACTCGGGTGGGTTCAACGTTGTAGGTCACCCGGCGCACGGGGGAGAAGATGGAGTCGATGGGGATGACCCCGATGGTGGAGTCCTCCTTGTTGGTCTCGGCAGAGACATAGCCCCGTCCCTGGGAGACGGTGATGTCCAAGGCCAAACGAGCCTTGTCGTTCAACCGGGCGATGACCAGTTCGGGGTTGAGCACCTCGACGTCGGGATTGACGGCCAAGTCCGACCCGGTGAGCTCACCGGGACCCCGCTGGTCGATGCGGAGCTCAACCGGTTCTTCGCTGTGGCACCGCAGGACGAGGTCCTTCAGGTTCAAAATGATGTCGGTTACGTCCTCGGCCACACCGGTGATGGTGTCGAACTCGTGGAGGGCGTCGTCGAAACGCACTCGGATCACCGCCGCGCCGGGGATCGACGACAGCAGTGCTCGGCGCAGCGAGTTGCCGAGGGTATGCCCGAAGCCAGGCTCCAGCGGGCCAATGGCAAACCTCTGGCGATTGTCTTCCGGCTCGGTAACGGACTCCACGGTGGGTCGTTGCATTACCAGCATGATCCGGCTCCCTCAGTTCTTGGGCTTGAAGTAGTGATGGTCAACTTGCTCGGTTGTTGAAGTGGTGGTTGATTCGGGCTTACTTGCTGTAGAGCTCGACGATTAGCTGCTCTCTCACTGGCACATCGATCTGCTCGCGCAGCGGGGCGTCTCGCACGGTGGCCTCCAACCCGTCATCGCTCCGGCTCAGCCAAGCGGGAGGAGTGCGGTCGAGCACATCCAGGTTCCAGGTCACCACGATCATCTCCTTGGCTTTGTCCCGCAGCGACAGCACGTCGTCCTTGCGGAGTCGGTAGCTGGGGATGTTGACCCGGCGGCCGTTCACGTTGATGTGGCCGTGAGAGACGAATTGGCGGGCTTGGGGGCGGGTGGCGGCCCAGCCGAGGCGGTACACCACATTGTCGAGGCGCAGCTCCAAGAACCGCAGCATGTTCTCGCCGGTGACCCCCTTGTGACGGGCCGCCTCTTTGAAGATGTTGCGGAACTGGCGCTCGTTGAGGCCGTAGGTATACCGGGCCTTCTGCTTCTCCTGAAGCTGGAGCAGGTACTCGGACACGTTGCCCCGTCGCCGAGACCTTCCGTGATCGCCCGGAGGGTAGGGGCGCCGCTCCAGAGCGATGGTCTCGCCCTTGGTGCCCCATACGTTCACCCCGAGGCGCCGGGACACCCGGGATCGCGGGCCGGTGTAGCGGGACATATCAGACCCTCCGTCGCTTGGCCGGGCGGCAGCCGTTGTGGGGAATGGGGGTGACGTCTTTGATGCCGGTTATCTCGATGCCCACTCCTTGAAGCGAGCGGATGGCGGTCTCGCGACCCGAGCCCGGCCCGCGGACCTGCACGTCTACTTTTCGTACCCCGTGCTCCATGGCCTTGCGGCCGGCCTGTTCGGCGGCCATCTGGGCGGCGAACGGGGTGGACTTGCGAGAACCCTTGAATCCGACATTGCCGGCTGAAGCCCAGGAGATGACGTTGCCCTGCTGGTCGGCAATGGTCACGATGGTGTTGTTGAAGGAGCTCTTAATGTGAGCCACCCCGTAGGAGATGTTCTTGCGCTCCCGACGGCGGGGTCGACGCCCTCCGGCTGATGGCTTGGCCATTAGCGATAAATCCCTTCTCGTCTCAATTCTTCATAACTCACTTCTTCATGACCTTCTTCTTACCGGCGACGGTCTTCTTCGGGCCCTTGCGGGTCCGGGCGTTGGTATGGGTGCGCTGGCCGCGCACGGGGAGTCCCCGGCGATGGCGTAGCCCCTGATAGCAGCCGATTTCCATCTTGCGCTTGACGTCTTGGCTGGTCTCCCGACGAAGGTCACCTTCCACCCGGAGACTGCCCTCGACGTAGTTGCGCAGTCGGGCCACCTCTTCATCGGTGAGGTCGCGCAGTCGGGTGCTTTCGTTGATATCGGTCTCGGAGCAAACCTGGCGGGCCAAAGACGGCCCGATGCCATAGATGTAGGTCAGTGAAACCACGGTCCGCTTCTCCCGCGGGATGTCGACGCCGGCGATACGAGCCACAGCTCAGCCCTGCCGCTGCTTGTGTCGGGGGTTGGAGCAGATCACCCGCACTCGCCCATGACGGCGTATAACTCTGCACTTGTCGCAGATTTTCTTGACGCTGGGACGGACTTTCACGGTGTGCCTTTCGATGATCCGTTGTGCGCTTTCGCCACTTGTATTGAGGCCATTTGCATTGCGATTACTTGTATCGGTAGGTGATCCGGCCCCGCTGAAGGTCGTATGGGGTCAATTCCACTTGGACCCGGTCGCCGGGGAGGATTCTGATGTAGTGCATCCGCATCTTGCCGGAGATGTGGGTCAGCACCTTGTGCCCGTTCTCGAGTTCTACTCGGAACATGGCATTGGGAAGAGACTCGGTGACCGTCCCTTCCATGATGATGGCGTCTTCCTTGTTCTTCGCCAAGGGCGACCTCTCCTGACGTCTTGGCAAGCTGGTGCGGCGAACCGCGCGAATATCGGCCCACTAAGGGAGCCGAATGACTATGCTATCTGGCTCTTTCGAAGCGAACAAACTGCTAGAGAGCATCAATGACCTCGGCGAGGCGGGCAAACACCTCGTCTTCAGTGCCCAGCCCGTCGACCACGGTCAGACTCCCCCTCTCCTCAAACCAGGCCAGCAATGGAGCGGTTTCAGCCTCATAGAGCTCCAGCCGGCGGGCGATGGTCTCGGTGGTGTCGTCGGCTCGGCCCCGGGCCAGCATCCGCTCGGTGACCTCGTCAATGGGCACGTCTAGGTTGATGGCCAGGTTGGGACCGGTCCCGCCGGTGATCTCGGCCAGGGCGTCGGCCTGGGCGGTGGTGCGGGGGAAGCCGTCCAACAGCACACCGTTGGCACCGATGTCGGCGTCGGCCAACCGTTCTTCGACAATGCCGATCATGATGTCGTCGCCCACGAGGTCGCCGGCATCCATCACCGCCTTGGCCCGCAGACCCAAATCGGTGCCCGCGTCCACCGCGGCCCGAAGCATGTCGCCGGTGGACACGTGGATCACTCCATAGCGTTCCGCCAGCAAGGCGGCCTGGGTGCCTTTGCCTGACCCTTGACGCCCCAAAATGACCAAGACTTTGGGCATTACTTCAAGAAGCCCTCGTAGTTTCTCATCATCAGCTGGCTGTCGATCTGCTTCATGGTTTCCAGCGCCACGCCTACCGCGATGAGCACTGAGATGCCGCTGAAGCTATAGGCGGTTGCGCTCTGGCTGGGGATGTACTGGGAGAGGGCGATGGCAGGGATGACGGCCACCGCGGCGATGAACAGTGCCCCGGGCAAGGTGATGCGCGACAGAATGCGGCCCAGGTAGCGCTCGGTTTGGCGGCCCGGTCGGATGCCGGGGATGAACCCGCCCTGCTTGCGTATCTGGTCGGCCTGCTTGACCGGGTCGAAGGTGATGGCGGTGTAGAAGTAGGCGAATCCCACGATCATCAGGGCGAAGACGATCAAGTACACCGTGTCGGCCGGATCGCCCAGGTGGGTGTTTACCCAGCTCTGGACGCTCTCGCCCCAGGTGTTGTGGTCGGGGTTGGAGTCTGACGGCAGGACTGCCGACAGCAGGATCGGCAGATAGAGCACCGAGCTGGCGAAGATGATGGGGATAACACCCGACTGGTTCACTTTCAGCGGGATATAGGTGCTCTGGCCGCCGGCCATGCGGCGGCCCACCACCCGTTTGGCGAACTGCACCGGGATCTGGCGCTGGCCGTTCTCCACGAACACGATGGCCACCAGCAGCGCCAGGTACATGAGGGCGATGACGAACACCGCACCCCATCCCTCGGACGCCTTCACCAGCGAGAACTGGTTGGGGATGGTGGACACCACCGAGGCGAAGATGATGAGCGACATCCCGTTGCCGATGCCCTTTTGGGTGATCAGCTCGCCCATCCACATCAACAGCGCGGTGCCGGCGGTGAGGGTGAGCACCACCAGGAATACCCGCGGGGCGGTGAAGTTGGGCAGCAGGTCGATGGCCTGGTTGGCGTTGCCGCCGGTCAGGCTGAGCCCGCCGCCTCCGTTGTGGAACAGGAAGGAGAAGGAGGTGGCTTGGATGATGGCGATGGCGATGGTTAGGTACCGGGTCCACTGGGTGATCTTGCGCTGGCCCACCGCGCCCTGGTTCTGCCACTGCTCGATGCGGGGGATCACCACGCCCAGCACCTGCATGATGATGGATGCGGTGATGTAGGGGAAGATGCCTAGGGCGAATATGGCGAACTGCGACAGGGCGCCGCCGGAGAAGAAGTTCAACAACCCGGTAACGCCGCCGGCATCGGCCTGGTTGCGGAGCTGGTCGACGGCGTCGAGGTCGACGCCGGGCGAGGGGATGGCCACGCCGAGTCGGAAGATGACCAGCATCGACAGGGTGAACAGGATCTTGTTCCGAAGATCTGCGACCCGGAACATATTTGTCACCCTGGTGAGCACGGCGTCTCCTACCCCATCGACCTTGTCAGGCTTCGGCTATCGGTTGGTTAGGGCATTGCCCTTGGCCGGGGGCCGCCCGGTGAAGGGCTTGGGCAACACCTCTACGCTACCGCCTGCGGCGGTGATGGCCGCTTTCGCCGACTCGGAGAATCCGTGGGCCTTGACGGTGACCGCTCGGGTCAGCTCACCGCGGCCCAGCACCTTGGCCAAAGCGCCCTTGTGCAAAAGCCCGTGCTCGTGCAGGACTTCAGGAGAGATCTCGTCGAGCCCGGTGGCTTCGATCACATCCAGGTTGATGGCCTGGTATTCCACCCGAAACGGGTTCTTGAACCCTCGCAGCTTGGGCACTCGGCGGGCCAGTGGCATCTGGCCGCCCTCAAAGCCGACGGGGATTTTGCTCCGAGCCCGCTGACCCTTCATGCCTCGGCCCGCGGTCTTCCCGCCCTTGCCGGCGATGCCCCGAGCTTTGCGCTGTGGCCGCTTGCGAGAGCCGGGAGCTGGTTTCAAATCGTGGACCTTCATGATTCGTCGGTCTCCTCCCAAGAAATCAAGTGGGCCACCTTGTCGATCATCCCCCTGATCTCAGGGGCGTCCGGCAGGGTGTTGGTCTGCCCGATGCCTCGCAAGCCCAAGGCCCGCAGCGTGCCCCGCTGCTTGGGCCGAGTGCCGATCTGCGATCGAATCTGGGTGACCTTGATAGCCATGGCGACTACTCCTCGTCGTCCACCGAGGCGGCGGCCGCGACGGCGGACGTGCGCTCCGATTCCCGATAGGCGGCCAACAGCCCGGCGGGAACGAACTCATCGGCCGGAATGCCCCGGTGGCGGGCCACCTCGTCGGGGCGCTTGAGGGCCTTGAGTCCGGCAATGGTGGCTCGGGCCACGTTGATGTGGTTGGGCGAGCCCAGCGACTTGCACAGCACGTCGCCGATGCCGGCCTCTTCTAAGATGGCCCGAGCGGCGCCACCAGCAATCACGCCAGTACCGGGGGCAGCCGGTTTGAGCAAAACCCGCCCGGCCCCCATCTCTCCGATAACCGGGTGGGTGATGGTGGAGGAGGCCAGCGGAACCCGGAACAGGTTGCGGCGGGCTTCCTCGGTGCCCTTCTGAATGGCCAGGGGCACCTCTTTGGCCTTGCCATAGCCCAGTCCGACCCGTCCCGCGCCGTCGCCGATCACCACCAGGGCGGTGAAGGAGAACCGGCGTCCACCCTTGACTACTTTGGCCACCCGGTTGATGTTGATGACCCGAGAGTCGCGCAGCTGGGCGTCGCCTGCTGGCGTTGGCGTTGAGGTATCAGTCATCAGAACTCCAGTCCAGCTTCTCGAGCTGAATCAGCTAGGGCGGCTACTCGTCCGTGGTAGCGGAAGCCGCCCCGGTCGAACACCACCGCAGTGATGTTCTTCTCTTTGGCCCGTTCGGCGATGAGCTTGCCCACCACCGCAGCCCCGGCCATGTTCCCGGTCGGACCGGACCGCAGCTCGGACTCGGTTGTGGAGGCCGACGCGATGGTGTGGCCCGCGCCGTCGTCGATGAGTTGGGCGATGATGTGGCGGTTTGACCGGTACACGGCCAAGCGGGGACGTTCGGCGGTGCCTTGGATCTTCTTGCGGACCCGGCGATGGCGCCGGACCCGGCTCTGGTGCTTGTGCTTGACGCTGCTCATGGCTCTTCCCGTGTCCTACTGGTGTTCCTCCAGCAAGTCAATGCTGGTCTCTCCATGCCAAATCACTTGGCCGCTTTCCCGGCTTTACGAATGATCCGCTCTCCGGCGTAGCGGATGCCCTTGCCCCGATAGGGCTCGGGCTTGCGGATGGCCCGGATGTCGGCGGCCACTTGGCCGACGGCTTGTTTGTCGAATCCCAGTACGTGGATGCTCGTCTGGTTGGGCACTTCGAACGTCACGCCATCAGGCGCCTCGACATACACGGGGTGGCTGAACCCTAACTGCAACTCGATCTTGCCAGCGCCTTGGGCGATTGCCCGATAGCCCACCCCCACGATCTCGAGTTCTTTGCGGTAGCCCTCGCTGACACCGGTGACCATGTTGGCCAATAGCGACCGGCTCAGCCCGTGCAGCGCCTTGGTATTGCGCTGCTCGTCGGACCGCTCAACGACGACGAACCCGTCCTCGATTCGAGCCGAGATGGTCTCGGGAAGGTCGTGCTTCAGCGAGCCGCGTTTGCCGGTAACCGTGACATGGGCACCGTCGATGGCGATATCCACGCCATCGGGCACCGGTATGGGGTTCATTCCAACTCGTGACACCGCAGGCCTCCTACCAGACCACGCAGACGACCTCGCCGCCGATGCGGCGGCGGCGAGCCTCGCGGTCGCTCATCAATCCCTTGCTGGTGGACACGATGGCCACGCCCAGCCCGCCGAGCACCCGGGGGATGCCGTCCGACTTGGAGTAGACCCGAAGGCCGGGCTTGGAAACCCGGGAGATCCCGGAGATGACCCGCTCTCGCTGGGCGGAGTACTTCATGTCGATGGTGAGGGTCTGCCCGGGGCCGCGCTCGGCCTCGGCCACCTCGAAGTTGTCGATGTAGCCCTCCTTCTTCAGGACGCCGGCCAGCGCCACTTTCATCTTGGAGGACGGCATCTTCACCTCGTCGCGCATGGCGGTGTTGGCGTTGCGGATGCGGGTCAACATGTCGGCGATGGGGTCAGTCATAGTCACAGCCGCATCACCTCACCAGCTCTTTGGGGTGGATCATTGGTTCAATCACCTCACCAGCTCGCTTTGGTCAGGCCGGGGATCTCGCCGGCGTGGGCCAGCTCCCTCAGGCATACCCGGCAGAGGCCGAATTTGCGGTACACCGCCCGGGGGCGGCCGCAACGGCGACAACGGGTGTAGGCCCGCACCTTGAACTTGGGCGTTCGCTGTTGTTTTTGGACAAGTGCCTTTTTTGCCATTGAGTTACTGTTCCTCGGCTTGGAATGGGAACGAGAAGGCCTCGAGCAGCGCTCGGCCCTCCTCGTCGGTGCTTGCGGTAGTGACGATCGTGATGTCCATGCCCCTGATGGTGTCGATGGAGTCGTAGTCGACCTCAGGGAAGATGAGCTGCTCGGTGACCCCGAACGAGTAGTTGCCGTTTCCGTCGAAGGATCGGGGCGAGAGGCCGCGGAAGTCCCGGATGCGGGGAATGGCCAGGTTGATGAGCCGGTCCAGGAATTCCCACATGCGGGGACCGCGGAGGGTGACCTTGGCCCCGATGGGGTTTCCCTCGCGGATCTTGAAGTTGGCGATGGACTTCTTGGCCCGAGTGATAATGGGGCGCTGCCCGGCGATGATGGTCAGGTCGGCCACCGCTCCATCGAGCAGCTTGGCTTGGGCCACGGCTTCGCCCACGCCCATGTTCACCACGATCTTCTCGAAGCGGGGCACCTGCATGACGTTTTCAAGCTCTAGATCCTCTTTGAGCTGATCGCGGATCTCTTCCCGGTACAGGATTTGAAGCCGGGGGGCGGCAGCGGTTGCGGCGGCCATCACAGATCAACTCCGGTACGACGGCAGACTCGGATCTTTCGGCCATCGGTGTCGAAGCGGTATCCCACTCGGGTGGGGCGGCCGTCAGCAGGGCTGATCACGGCCACATTGGAGACCTTGATGGGCATCTCCTTATCGATGATGCCGGTCTGCATGATTCCCTGGCGGGGACCCTGGTGCTTGGTGGCGATGTTCACGCCGTCCACGATCACCGTCCCCTCGGTGGGAAAGGCGAACATGACTTCGCCCTCCTTGCCCCGGTCTTTTCCGTTGAGCACCCGGACTCGGTCTCCCTTGCGAATCTTCATGGCAGCTACAGCACCTCCGGTGCGAGCGACACAATGCGCATGAACCGCTTGTCCCGCAACTCCCGCCCCACCGGGCCGAAAATGCGGGTTCCCCGCGGCTGAAGCTGATCGTTGATGAGCACGGCGGCGTTCTCGTCGAAACGGATGTAGGAGCCATCCTTGCGCCGCTTCTCCTTCTTGGCCCGGACCAACACGCAGCGCACCACGTCGCCCTTGCTGACTGCGGCACCGGGCATTGCATCTTTGACGGTGGCCACAAACACATCGCCGATGGTGGCGTAGCGCTTGCGGGAGGAGCCCAGCACCCGAATGCACAGCACCTCTTTGGCCCCGGAGTTGTCGGCCACTTTGACCCGGGTTTCTTGCTGGATCATCGTGCCCGCTCCACTACTTCGAGTAGCCGCCACCGCTTGTTCTTGGACAGCGGACGGGTTTCCTGTACCCGCACCCGGTCGCCCACCGCGAGCTGGTTGGTCTCGTCGTGGACATACAGGCGGGTGGTGCGCCGCACGGTCTTGTTGTATCGGCGATGGCGGACGCGGTCGGTAGTTGACACCACCGCGGTCTTGTCCATGGCAACCGACACCACCATTCCCTCTCGCACCTTGCGGCCGTTGGGTCGGGGGGCGGGCTGCGCTTCCGTCGTCGGATCAGACACTGTGGGGTCAGACATTTTCAGCCTCCAGGGCCTCGGCGGCTTGGATTTCCCGCATGCGCAACTCGGTCATGGCTCGGGCCACTTCCTTTTTGGCCTGCTTCAGGCGGGCGGTGTTGTCCAAACGACCGGTGACGATTTGAAAACGGAGCTTGAACACCTCTTCTTTGGCCTCGTCCAGTCGCTCGATGAGCTCGGCGTCGCTGAGGCCCTGCCAGGTCGCTTTGCGGGCCATCGCTACCACCCTTCCCGGCGCTCGACGAAGCGAGCCTTGACGGGGAGCTTCTGGATTCCCCGCTCGATGGCCGTGCGGGCCATTTCTCGGTCGTGGTAGGAGAGCTCGAACAGGATGCGGCCGGGCTTTACCACGGCCACCCAGCGCTCCGGGTTGCCCTTTCCCGAGCCCATGCGGGTCTCCGCTGGCTTCTCGGTAACCGGCTTGTCGGGGAAGATGTTGATCCACACCTTGCCGCCTCGGCGGATATGCCGGGTGATGGCGATACGGGTGGCCTCGATCTGGCGGGCGGTGATCCACCCTGGTTCGAGGGCCTGAATGCCGTATTCGCCGAAGTTCACGCTGGTGGCGCCTTTGGCGTGGCCTTTGGTGCGGCCGCGATGGTGTTTGCGGTGCTTGACCTTCTTGGGCATCAACATGACGAATCAGTCTCCGTCGCCTGGTCGGAAGTGCGGTGTCTCGCGGTGCTCGCGAGTGGTGCGGAGGATGTCCTCTTCCTCCTCGAGCAGCTTTTCGAACTCGGGGTCGGCCTCTTTGATCAACGGGGCGGGCTCTTCGGCTTCTTCAGGGCGATCCACATCCCCCTGGCGCCGGGCCGCCGCCGACGACACCACAGTCCGGGGCCTCTGAGAGCCGGAGGCTTCCCCGACCGCCATGGCCGCCTCGCGGCTGATCTTGTCTTCGGCTTGAGTCTTGTAGGGCAATATGTCGCCCTTGTAGATCCACACCTTCACCCCGATGCGGCCGTAGGTGGTGTGAGCCTCTCGGAAGCCGTAGTCGATATCGGCCCGCAGAGTGTGCAGAGGAACTCGGCCTTCCCGGTACCACTCGGTGCGGGCCATCTCAGAGCCGCCCAAACGGCCCGAGCACTGCACCCGAATGCCGAGAGCTCCGGCCTTCTGAGCATTTTGGACTGCTCGCTTCATGGCCCGTCGGAAGGCCACTCGGTTGGCCAGCTGGTCGGCCACTCCCTGGGAGATGAGGGCGGCATCCAGCTCGGGTTGCTTGATCTCTTGGATATTGAGCTGCACCCGGTTGTTGCCGGTGATCTTGGCCAGGCCGTTGCGGAGCCGGTCGGCTTCGCTGCCTCGCCGGCCGATGACGATTCCCGGCCGGGCGGTGTGGACGTCTACCCGTAGCCGATCACGGGTGCGCTCTATTTCTATGCGGCTGATGGCGGCGTGAGGCAGCTCCGACATCAAGTAGTCGCGAACCTTCCAATCCTCGATGATGAAGTCGCCGTACTCCCGCCGGTTGGCGAACCAGCGTGACTTCCAGTCGGTGGTGACCCCGAGTCGGAACCCGTAAGGATTGATCTTCTGGCCCATCAGGATTCCTTCTCGTCGTCTTCTTCGGCGTCGGTCTCATCGGTTTCGGCTTCGGTTTCGGTTTCGGCCTCGGTCTCGGCTTCGGCCTCGGTCTCGTCGGCCTCGGTCTCGTCGGCCTTGGCTGCTTCGGCCTCGGCTGCTTCGGCTACAGCTTCAGTGTCGGCTGCTTCGATTTCCTCAGAGTCGTCCTCGATGATCTCCACGTCATGATCTTGGTCATCGGCCCGCTCAGCGTCGCGCTCTCGGCTGGCCGCCACCCGCCGCCGGCGAGCTTCGGCGGCCGAGCTGCGCCGACCGGTGCCCTTGAGGGCCATGCGGGCGTCGATGGCGGCCAACTCCTCATCGGAGTAGCGGGCCACAACCACGGTGATGTGGCAGGTCCGCTTGCGAATGCGGGTGGCCCGGCCCCGGGCTCGGGGCCGCCAGCGCTTCAGCGTGGGGCCCTCGTCGGCGTAGCAGGCGGCGATGAACAGCTCGTCACCGTCGAGTTCGTCGTTGTGCTCGGCGTTGGCCACCGCGGAGTCGAGGCATTTGGCGATGGTGTCGGAGATGCGCCGCTCCGAGAAGGTCAGAATCTCCCGGGCTTCGGCGTAAGACTTCCCTCGCACCAGGTCGAGCACTTCCCGGGCCTTGAAGGCCGAGGAGCGCACGTACTTGGCCACTGCCCGACTGCCCGGCCGGGTCTCGGCGCCCACGGTGACCGCGCTCATCAGCGGCGGACTCCCCGCTCTTGGCCGGCGTGGGCCCGGAACGTGCGGGTGGGGGCGAACTCGCCCAGTTTGTGACCCACCATCGACTCGGTGATGTAGACCGGCACGTGCTTGCGGCCGTCGTGGACCGCGATGGTGTGGCCCACCATGTCGGGGATAATGGTGGAACGGCGGGACCAAGTGCGGATGACCTGCTTGGTGTTCTCGTCGTTGAGCGCGTCGACTTTGCGCAGTAGGTGGCCGTCGACGAACGGGCCTTTCTTCAAACTCCTGGGCATAGGGGGTCCCTCCTTTCGCTCTCGCGTCCTAGCGACGCCCGCCGCGGGTGCGGCGCCGTCGGATGATCATCTGCTGCGACTTCTTCTTCTTGTTGCGGGTGCGGCCTTCGGGCTGGCCCCACGGAGACACGGGATGGCGTCCGCCAGAAGACTTGCCTTCGCCGCCGCCCAATGGGTGGTCAACCGGGTTCATGGCCACGCCCCGGGTCTGCGGCCGCACTCCCTTCCAGCGGGAGCGGCCAGCCTTGCCCAGCTTGACCAGCTCAGCTTCGGCGTTGCCCACCGATCCCACGGTGGCCCGGCAGTCGATTGGCACTCGGCGCATTTCAGTGCTGGGTAACCGGATGGTGGCGAAACTGCCCTCTTTGGCCACGAGCTGGGCGCTGGCGCCCGCGGAACGAGCCATACGAGCACCCCCGCCGGGCTTCAATTCCACCGCATGCACGGTGGTGCCCACCGGGATGTAGCGCAGCGGCAGGGCGTTGCCCGGCCTGATCTCAGAACCGGGGCCGTTTTGCAAGACATCGCCCACGCCGACGCCTTCCGGGGCCAACACGTAGCGCTTCTCTCCGTCGTGGAAGTGGAGCAACAGGATCCGGCAGTTGCGATTGGGGTCGTACTCCACCGAGGCGACCGTGGCCGGGACGCCGTCTTTCGTTCGCTTGAAATCAATGATCCGGTAGCGCTGCTTGTGGCCTCCGCCCCGATGGCGGGCGGTCTTGCGGCCATGGTTATTGCGACCGCCGGTGCTGGACTTCTTGGCCACCAGCGACTTCTCGGGCTTCGAGGTGGTGATGCTGGAGAAGTCCGACACCGTCTGAAAGCGGCGTCCGGGGCTGGTGGGATTGCGTCTACGTACTGCCATGGCGTTCCCTAGAGGTCGAACAACTCGATTTGGTCGCCTTCAGCGAGGGTGACCAATGCCCGCTTGGTGTCGGGCTTGCGGCCGAAGGTGGGACTACGCCGATTGCGGCGACGCTTGCCCTTGCGGTTCATGGTGTTGATCTTGACGACGGTGACATCGAATAAGTTCTCAATGGCGTCTTTGATCTCGGGCTTGGAGGAGTCGGGGTGAACCCGGAAGGTGTAGACGTTGGACTCCAGAAGTTCGTAGGACTTCTCGGAAACCACCGGGGCCAGCACGACGTCGCGGGGATCCTTCATGATTCCTCCCCCCCGTCGGCGACGGGTTCGCCAGCCTCGACCTCGGCTGGCGCAGTGGGGGGCAGGGTGTCGAGGGTGAACACGACCACATCGGACACCAACACGTCGTAGGCGTTCAGCTCTTCGGGGCTGATGAGATGGACCTGGGGCAGGTTGGCGAAGCTCTTCCACACTTCCCGCTCATCGCGTTGGGCCACCAAAAGAACCCGTCCTTCGGCCTTCAACGCCGCGAGCGCAGCGACTGCGTCCTTGGTGCGTGGGGATTCGAACCGCCAGCGGTCCACCACCACTACCTTCTCGTCGCGAGCCCGATCTGACAGTGCCGATCGAAGAGCTAGGCGGACCATCTTCTTAGGCGTGCGCTGGCGGTAGCTCCGCGGCTTGGGTCCGAGGGCAACGCCCCCTCCCCGCCATTGGGGATTGCGAGTCGAGCCGTGACGGGCCCGGCCAGTGCCCTTTTGACGCCACGGCTTGCTGCCACCGCCCCTGACCTCAGATCTGGTCTTGGTGCTCTGGGTGCCCCGGCGCCGGGCCGCCAACTGGGCGGTGACCACCTGGTGCATCACGTATACGTTGGGCTCGATCCCGAATACCTCGGGGTCCAAGTCCACCGACCCGGTTTTCTGCCCAGAAGAGGGGTTGCGAACGGTGACGGTGTGCACTTGATGAACCGGAGCCTCGTCGACGGGGGCGGTCGCCATGGTCACTTCGCTCCGTTCTTGATCGCGCTGCGGATCAACACGGTGGATCCTCTTCGTCCCGGAACCGACCCCTTCACCAGGATTAAATCGTTCTCGCTGTCTACCCTCACCACCTGGAGGTTGAGCGTGGTGACCTTCTCGGCACCCGCCCGCCCGGGCATCTTCTTGCCTCGGAAAATCCTGGACGGCGTGGCGCACTGGCCCACGGCGCCGGGCTTGCGGTGAACTTTGTGGGCGCCGTGACTGGCCTTTTGGCCGCTGAAGTTGTGCCGCTTCATGACGCCGGAGAAGCCCTTGCCCTTGCTGACGCCGGTCACATCCACGAGCTCGCCTCCGTCGAACACGTCGACTCCGATCTCCTGGCCGGCTTCGTAGGTGCCGACGTCGTCGAGTCGCAGCTCAACAAGCGTGCGGCCCGGGGCAACCCCTGCTTTGGCCAAGTGGCCTCGCTCCGGTTGGGTTAGCCGATCGGGACTCTGGGTTCCGAAGGTCACCTGAAGGGCGGAGTAGCCATCGGTCTCCGGCCGTTTGACCTGCACGATGCGGCAGGGCTCCACCCGCAGCACGGTGACGGGAACGACGCGGTCGTCCTCGTCCCATACCTGGGTCATTCCTAGTTTTTCGCCGACAATCGCCTTGGCAACCATCGCGACCTGCCTTCACGCGAACGCTCCGCACGGGTGCAGACCCACCATGTGGGACTTTCCGGCGGAGCGGGCTTCGGTTGTGCCGTCCGGTTCCCCGAGCAGGGTGATTGCCCCTGCAGGCCTAGACGGACGTCGTTTGACACGAACAGTGCCGACCGAAGCCGGCACGAAATTAAAATGATAGCGGTTGCTGGTGGAATGGCCAAATCCCCGATTTGGCAAAGAGCGACGGTTAGCGTGAAAACGTGGACGAAGTCTCGTCCGAGGATACACCGTCCCAGAAAGTCCCGCCGTGGCTGTTTCGGGCGATCCTGACTGGTGCGGCAGCTCTCGGTGGGCTGTACGTGCTTGCGTGGCTCGTCGAGCAGTTGAGGACGCTCATCGTGATCGTGCTGGTGTCGTTCTTCTTGTCGTTCGCCCTAGAGCCTGCGGTGAACCGGATGGAGAGAATGGGCCTTCGCCGGGGGGTGGGCACCGGCGTCATGTTCGTGGCATTGCTGGTCTCGGTGGGGTTGTTTCTGTGGGCCATTGGCACGGTTCTGGCCGACCAAATCGGTGAGTTTGCCGACGACGCCCCCGGCTACATCAACGACATCGAAGACTGGGTGGAGGACGCCTTCGATATCGAGATTGACGCCCAGGGGCTGCTTGATGAGTTTCAGGAGGGTGGAGCGGTCGCCAATCTGGCCACCCGGTTGGCCGACAATCTGATCAACCTTGGCGCCACGGTGCTTCAAGTGCTGTTCCAGATTTTGACCATCGCGTTGTTCACGTTCTATCTGGTGGCTGAGGGGCCCAAGCTGCGACGCAACATCTGCTCCCTGCTGTCACCGGAGCATCAGCGCCAAGTGTTGAGCATTTGGAACCTGGCCATTGACAAAACCGGGGGGTACATCTACAGCCGACTCATCTTGGCGGTGATCTCGTTCTTGGTCCACTGGCTGGTGTTCTGGCTGGTGGGGGCGCCTTTCCCTGTTCCCATGGCGATGTGGGTGGGGTTGGTTTCGCAGTTCGTCCCTGTCATCGGCACCTATATCGCCGGAGCGCTGCCGGTGCTGATCGGTCTATTGGACAAGCCGTCGATCGGACTGGCCATCCTGATTGCCATCGTGGTGTACCAGCAGGTGGAGAACTACCTGCTCCAGCCCAAGGTGACCGCCCACACCATGGAGATCCACGTCACCGTGGCCTTCGGCGCGGTGATCGCCGGCAGCCTGCTCCTGGGGGCTGTGGGGGCGCTATTGGCCCTTCCGGCCGCCGCCACCATCCAGGCCTTCTTGTCCAGCTACGTCGAGCGCCATGAGGTGGTGCAAGAACTTGAGGACGCCGAGGCGGCCCAGCATCCTGAGCGCGATCCCATGAGTCAGCGCATCCTTCAACTGGTGCGCCGGGTGTTCACTCCCAAGTAACGAGTTGACTCCGCTCAGGAGCAGGCGGCGAGAGCGGCGTCGTAGTCGGGTTCGGTGGCGATGGCGCCCACTAGCTCGGTGTGGGCCACGGTGCCATCGGCGGCAATGACCACCACGGCCCGGGCGGTGAGCCCGGAGAGAGGGCCGTCGACCATTTCCACCCCGTAGTCGTCCAAGAACTCCCGGTTGCGGAAGATAGACCCGATGGTCACGTTCTCGATGCCCTCGGCACCGCAGAAGCGGGAACCGGCAAACGGCAGATCCATCGAAGCGCAGACCACGGTGGTGTTATCGAGACCGGCCGCCCGCTCGTTGAAGGCCCGCACGCTGGCCTGGCACACCCCTGTGTCGATGCTGGGGAAGATGTTGAGCACCACGTTGCGACCCGCCAAACCTCCCAGCGTGACGGCTGAGAGGTCGCCCCCAGTCAGCGTAAATGCCGGTGCCGCCGACCCCACCGCCGGGAGGTCGCCGCCGGTGTTGACTGTCGTGTCTCCGAATGTGGTCTGTCCCATAGCCGTGTTGTACCACTTCGGCGGCTTGTTTCTGCTGCCGAGGAGCGAATTGTGTGCGAGTGGGCGTCACCATCCCCCGGCAGGCTGGCGGGTCCTGTCCCGGCCCAGCCCGCCGTCCTCCATGGAGTCCGGGCGGCGGGCGCCCTGAGCCGGGCCACCCCCCAGCCTGCCTACGTTGTAGACCACATTCTCCGGTTAGATGAGATCGAGTCGCTCGGCGCGGGAGAGGTTTTGCTGGGCGGTTAGGAGGTGGGCGTGGTCGATTAGGCGGCCTTGGTGGCGAAAGGCGCCGATGCCTTGGGCCTCGTGCTCCTCGACGGCGGCGATAAGCTGGCGCCACGCGGCGATCTCCTCGGGGGTGGGGGAGAAGATCTGGTTGATGACGGGAAGGTGGCTGGGGTGGATGGCCATCATCCCCTCATAGCCGAGTTGGCGGGTTTGGGCCGCGAACCGGGCGAGACCGTCGACGTCGTCCACGGAGCCCCACAGCCCGGACAGTGGGTTGGGCACTCCGGCTGACCGCACGTCGATCAGCACCTTTTGGCGCAGGTACAGAGTCTCGGTGCCTTCGGGAGACCACTGGAAGCCGACGGAACGGCCCAGGTCGCCCTGTTGGGACGTGGCGCCGCCCATGTAGGCCACTCTGTCGGAGGCGGTGGCCAACTCGTAGGCCATGCGAACGGCAGATGCGGTTTCCACCAGCGGCATGATCCGGGCTTCGGTGCCCGCCATTGCGGCATCGGCCGCGGCCACCTCTTCGGGACCGGTGACCTGGGGCAGCATCAGCGTGGTCAGCGCTGGGTGGCGGCAGGCGTCGGCGTCTAAGTCGAAGTCGGCCGTTCCCACGGCGGAAACCCGTACGAACACCGCCGGTTGATCAGGAGTGTGGGTCTCCAGCGCGTGGCGGACATGGGCCCGGGCCTCCGCAGCCGCTCCCCTAGGGATAGCGCTCTCCAGGTCGAACACCACCCCGTCGGCCTCGGTGGCCAGCGCCTTTCGCATCCGGTCGGCCCGATTGGCGGGGACGAACAATAGGCTGCGGATCGGGGGCGGGTCAGTGTTCATCGCAGCCGCAATCAGATTCCCTCGGCTTCGACCTCTTCGCGGCTCACACCCAGTAGGAACAGCACCGCGTCCAGGTAGGGGACGCTCACCGCGGTCTCGACCTCTTGGCGCACCTTGGGCTTGGCGTTGAAAGCGATGCCCAGCCCGGCGGCGGTGAGCATGTCGATGTCGTTGGCGCCGTCACCCACCGCCACCACCTGCTCAGACGACACTCCCTCGGCGGCCGCCACCTCGTGGAGGATTTCGGCCTTGCGGCTGCGGTCCACGATGGGGCCCTCCAGGTTGCCGGTGAGCCTGCCGTCGGTCATCTCCAGGGTGTTGGCGAAGGCGTAGTCGAGGTCGAAGTTCTGCTTGAGCCGGTTGCAGAACCGGGTGAAGCCGCCGCTCACGATGGCGATGGCGAAGCCCAGCCGCTGAAGGGTGGTGAGAAACGTCCGAGCCCCGGGGGTGAGGGTGACCTGGTCCCACACCCGCTCCAGCGCCGCCTCGTCCAATCCGGCCAGAAGGCGGACTCGGTCCCGCAGGGCGGTCTCGAAGTCGATCTCGCCGCGCATGGCCTGATCGGTCAGCTTCTGGCACACTTCGCGGCATCCCGCCTCGGCGGCCAACAGGTCGATCATCTCGTCTTGGATGAGGGTGGAGTCCACGTCGAGCAGGGCCACTCGTTTGGCCCGCCGAGCCAGGCCTTCACGCTGGATGGCCACATCAAATTCGGGGTTGGCTCCGGCCACTGACAGCAGATTGCGCCGAATGGCATCGGCGTCGCCGCCCTCCACCAGCAGCTCATAGCTGTAGATGGGATAGCGGGACAGGCGCACAATGCGGTTGATGTTGCCCCCGCCTTCGGCGATGGCGGTGGCGGTGGTGGCCAGCATCGCCGGGGTCAACTCTTGGCCCAGCACGGTGACGGCATAGGCGCCCATGTGGGCCGAGGGGGTGGGGTCGACCACGTCGAACTCCACAGTGACCCGTTGCTCCCAGCCGAACAGCAACAGGTCTTTGAGGAGGTCCTGGCCGGGGGGAACCTCCATCACAATGCCCAAAGTGAGTTGGCGGCGGATGACCACCTGCTCCACGTCTTGGATGTGGGCGCCGCCCGCGGTCAGCACGCCGAGCAGGGCGGCGAACAGCCCGGGTCGGTCGGGCCCGGAGACCCGGAGCAGGATTACCTGGGAGGAGGCCATGGCTCGCTCCCGCTCCGGTTGGGCCTCAGCCGTGCTGGAGCTTGATCTCGATGTCCACGCCGGCGGGCAAGTCCAACCGCTGGAGGGAATCCACAGTTTTGGGGCCGGGGTCCACGATGTCGAGCAGGCGCTTGTGGATGCGGATCTCGAAGTGCTCGCGGCTGTCCTTGTCCTTGTGGGGCGACCGGATCACCGTGAAGCGGTGCTTCTCGGTGGGCAGCGGGACAGGTCCCCGCAGGTCGGCCTGGGTGCGCTTGACCGTCTCCACGATCTTCTTGGTGGATTGGTCGATGATCTCGTGATCGTAGGCCTTCAGCCGAATGCGGATTTTCTGTCCTGCGGCCATGCGAGCTACTTGAGGATCTTGGTGACGGTGCCCGCGCCCACGGTGCGCCCGCCCTCGCGGATGGCGAAGCGCAGTCCTTCGTCCATGGCAATGGGAGCGATCAGCTCCACGATCATCTCGGTGTTGTCGCCGGGCATGCACATCTCGGTGCCCTCGGGCAGGGCGATGGTGCCGGTGACGTCGGTGGTGCGGAAGTAGAACTGGGGCCGGTAGTTGCTGAAGAACGGCTTGTGGCGTCCGCCCTCTTCTTTGGTCAGCACGTAGACCTGGGCCTCGAAGTTGGTGTGAGGAGTGATGGAGCCGGGCTTGGCCAGCACCTGGCCTCGCTGCACCTCATCCTTGTCGGTGCCTCGCAAAAGGGCGCCGATATTGTCGCCGGCGCGGCCCTCGTCGAGCAGCTTGCGGAACATCTCCACCCCGGTACACACCGTCTCGGCGGTTTCCCGGATGCCGACGATCTCCACCTTGTCGCCGGTGTTGACGATGCCCTGCTCCACCCGGCCGGTGACTACGGTGCCCCGGCCGGTGATGGAGAACACATCCTCGATGGGCATCAGGAACGGCTTGTCCACGTCGCGCTCGGGCTCGGCGATGTAGCTGTCCACCTGCTCCATCAGATCCTGGACTTGCTGACCGGCGTCGCCATCGCCGTCGAGGGCCTTGAGCGCGGATACGGGGATAACGGGAATGTCGTCGCCGGGGAAGTCGTACTCGCTGAGCAGCTCCCGAACCTCGAGCTCCACCAGCTCCAGCAGCTCCTCGTCGTC